>CAZLWY010000021.1:0-34846 GCA_964563425.1 uncultured Acidobacteriaceae bacterium
CTCGAAGGTGCACGACAGCCACAACATCATGTTCTGCTGCCGGGCCTGGAAGCTGCGCGCCACGGATTTGAACCAGGGCGTGGTCTACGGCACGGTGACGGACGAAACCGCGCTCGATGAAGCGCTCATCAACCGCTTTGATTACGACGAAGTTTTCGGCACGGTGCTGAACCGATTCTGCGCCCAGGCGGCGGTGGGCCATCCCCTGACCGTGTACGGCAAGGGCGGGCAGACCCGCGGCTTCCGCGACATTCGCGACACGGTCCGCTGTATCGAGATCGCCTGTACGCATCCAGCGGCGCCCGGTGAATTCCGCGTCTTCAATCAGTTCACCGAACAGTTCTCCGTTCTCGATCTTGCGTACAAAGTGCAAGCCGCCAGCAAGAAAATGGGCCTCAAGGTCGAAATCGACCACCTGCCCGATCCCCGTGTCGAGGCCGAAGCGCACTATTACAACGCCAAGCACTCTCAACTGATCGACCTCGGTCTAGAGCCGCATCATTTGTCGGGTTCCCTGCTTGATTCGCTGATGAACATTGCCATCGAGTACCGCGACCGCATCGATTCATCGCTGTTCATGCCCCAAGTGAACTGGCGCAACGCGCGCAACGATCGCCATCGCCAGTTGGGTGCCACGGCGCCGGCGATTACCGAGACCCGCTCGGCGGGATCGAAGTAAGGAAAAATCCTTCCCGGGTTGGCCGGAGGGGCCGGCGGCGCGTACTTGAATCGCGCGTCACGTCGCATACATTCATTTCTTTTGTTTGTAATCACTTACGACTGAAATGACTTTGCATCGTGTGTCACTTCCCTCAGGCAGCGCTGGGACGGCACCCGAGGACCGTTCCGGTACAACGACGCGCGGGGTGGCATGTTTCGACAGGCCAGGGGGGAGCGCGAGTCGCAACTCAAGATTTTGCCACCCGTTCGCAGACGAGGCGTGCGGCTTTTACGGCGCCGACAACTTTTCCGGAAAAAATGTGAATCTCGCCCGGCGAGGTTTCCTGAACGTAGAGCGTGCGGCGGTCGGAGATCGGATTGTTTTCGACGACACGAATCGTGAAGCGCGAGCCAATGTAGACGGCGTCCTTCGAGGCGGGGACCCCGAGCATGGAGTCCCTGCGCATGGCTTCGAAGCGGCTGAAATCGATTTTTTCCCACCCCGAGCCATTGAGCATGTGTGCGAACGGCTCAGGAATCGGCTCGTTGGGATTGTTGGTGGTCCAATGGTTGGTGTTCTTCGCCGAGCCGAAGAGGGATTTTTCCAAGCGGCCGTAGGGATCGAAAGCAGTGAATGGGCCGTCGACGATCACCAGCGAAATGTGTTGAAGGACCGGCGGCAACTGGATGAGAATTTTCTCGGCGACCTGATATTTCGCATTCGGAAAAAGGCCCAGGCTTGGACCGAGGCCGTATGTGGCCCAGACGATGAAATCGTAGCCCGGTCGCTCTTCCGGCTTCAAGGCGCGCTTCTCGAACGGAATGCTCAACCTCGTGATTTGCGAAATGACCGTGTCTCGCAACGTGTCTGGATCGTAGATCTGCTCGTCGACTTCGTAGCATTTGTCGATGAACCCGAAATCCATCCATTCTGGCCGCACCGGTCTGCAGGCAAAGCTGTACTGGGCCATCACTTTTTCGAAAAGCTCGGGCGGCGTGGCGGAGCCTTCCTTGGGGATGGCGTAGTAGTGGCGGCTGTTGCGGACGATGGCGGGCGCGAAGGCCTGGGTGAATTCGGCGCGGGCTTCGAGCGTTTCGGCAATCGTTTCCGGGCTGCGCGGGTAGTGATAGCCGGAGTGAATCCGGTACTGGTTGATGACAGAGGTCGCGCGCAGGATGCCGAGCGGATCGAAGAGGCGAACGCTGTGGCCGGCTTGGGCGAGACGGATCGCGATCGTGGCGCCGTAAATTCCAGCGCCGGCGACAGCGATTTTACGGCTCATGAGGACGCTTTCCGCGCGGCGACCAGCCGGCCTTCGCGGAGGAAATAATCGACGCCGCGCCAGCGAATGGTGCGGCGGGCGAAGCTGGCGATCCACATCATAAATGCCATGGCGTCCCACAGCGGAATCAGCGGCATTTTGTGCCAGATACCTCTCTGCTTCATGCCCCAGACGCCGATCATCCAGGTGATCAGCACGCGGAACACAACGTACGCGCCCAGATAAATACCGGCGACCAACCAGGTCGGTTTCGCGGCGATGGCCACCAGCGCCCACGGCAATCCCCAGGTGAAGATCAGGCCGAAATGGCCCCAGGGGCGCATCAATCTTTGCACCGTCATCCAGCGGGTGCGTTTGTGCAGCAGATCGCTGAAGGTGTTGAAGTCGGCGACGGAGTGCACGATATAGGGAAGCAGCTTCACCTCGTAGCCCTGTTCGGCTACGAGTTTTCCGGCGTACACGTCGTCGGCAGGACGATCCTCGATCACCCGGTAGCCGCCGTAACTTTCCACGGCTTTGCGCGTTGTCGCGATGGTCTGTCCGAACGTGACTTTCAAATCGTCCAGCTGCCAGGCGACCATCACCGGCGCAAAGAAATCGGAAATCATGCCGATGGTCTGAAGTTCCTGGACCAGATTGATTTCCTTGGTGGAGACGTACAGGCAGGTGGCGGCGCCGACTTTCGGATTGCGGAACACAGAGACGATGGAGCGAATGTAATCCGGGCCGACGCGCACGTCGCCGTCGGTAATGATGAAAATGTCGTACGCTGCTTCGGTTGTCAGGCGGTTGAGGCGTCCGACTTTGTCGTTGATGGCATCGCGGCCGGAGCCGAACAGCAGCCGGATTTTGCGGTCGGGAAATTCCTCGATGAGCTTTTCGAGCAGCGGCAGCGCGGGGTCGCCGGGATCGACGCAGAAAACGATCTCGTATTCGGGATAATCCTGCCGGCAGAAGCTGGCGTAGTTTTCGTAGGCGTCTTCGTCGAGACCTTTGATCGGCTTCAGGCAGCTGACCGGCGGCAGGTAGTCCGTGTTCGGTGCCGCGTGATGTTTTGCGTTCTCGAAAAAACGAAACGTGCTGAAGAGTGCGAGCACGTAATAGACGAGCGGAACCGCAGCGGCGGTCAAGAGCAAATATGGGACGATCGCGAGAATCTTTTCACTCCTCGTGCGCTGGACGCAGTCGTTTCCCTGCAGCCGGACGGTGGGAAGTTGCGTCCCAGTCGCCGCACGCCCGGCCAGACGAGATCGTTCCGCTTCAGGAAAAGGGAAATGCGGGAAATCGATGCTGCCACCGCGCGAAATTCTAGCATGAAACGGAATTTTTCAAGTGCAACGGTGCGGGCGGTACTAGGAGGAGGTGCTGTGAAAACTCCAAACCAAAATCTGCAGGGAGGCACAAAGACAGGCTAGGTTTTATTCCGGATCGTGCACTCAATCGCTTCCTCCAAAGCGATCTTTGGCTTCCAATTCAGTTCTTCGCGGATTCGGCGGGTCGAGTAGTAACGGTCCTCGGAGGCGCGGATCATTTGGCGGCGGGAGAATGCACCCGCATCGGCCGGGATGAGGCGGGCTAGGGGATGGGTGATGGTTGCCGCCATGACGATGGGCTGGGCGGGCCAGAAGATGGTTTTGGTTTTTGTGATGGCTGTTCTCGCAGCATGATATTGCCCGAGCGTGAGTCTTTCGTCGTCGAGGACGATGTATTGGCGCGAGTCGTTCTCCGGTTCCCGTCCGGCCAGCTCAATCGCATCGGCCAGGTTCTCGATGTAGTTCAACGGAAACGGCTGGTTGGGTCGGCCGAAAACGATGTCGAATGCACCGACGCGCGCGCCGAGAAGAGCCGTCGGGAGGGGCCTGCCGGGGCCGAAAACGACGCCGGGGCGGAGGATCGTTAGCGGCACGGAAGAGTGTTTCGCGAACCTGAGCGCGAGCTGGTCTGCCTCGATCTTTGATTGGGCATAGAAGTCGCGCTCTGCCGGTAGCGGGTCGAAGGGCGTGTCCTCGTCGATCCATTCATCGTCTAGGAGCGGTCCGTACACGGCGATGGAGCTGAGGTAAATGATCCTGCGCGGTTTGGCGCGGAGGCAGGCTTGCAGGACGGCGTCGGTGCCGCGAACGTTGGCGTCGAAGAATTTCTGGCGCGAGCCGGGGGCGTCGACCATCGCTGCTGCGTGGATGATGATTTCGCCACCCTCGACGACGCGGCGGATGGCCTCGGCATCAGCGACGTCGCCGCGGACGATTTCGACGCCTTGGGATGCGAACGCGTCGGCGCGCGGGGAAGAGCGGGCCAGGACGCGAACTTGGGCGCCGTCGGCCAGGAAGCGCTTGACCAGCGCCTGACCGATAAAGCCAGTGGCTCCTGTTAGGCAAACACGCATATCTTCAGTGGATTACCGGATTTGACCGCGGAAGCAGCTTCGGCGGCGAAAGCCGGTCTCGAATCGCGTCCCTCATGTTGCGGCTGTAGCCGCGACCGACCAGGCGTTCTTTGCTGCGACGGCGCAGAGGCGACCATGGAGTTTAGCAACGATCGGCGGAAATTCGCATCGCCACGAGCGCGTGATTTTGGTTTTTCAACCTGACCCACCGCTGAAAAGATTGTAGGATATTTGCGATGCTTGGGCGCTTCCTCTTAGCGTGTCTGCTGCTGCTCCCGGCCATTCCCATCGCGACGCGCGGATGCACCTGCTCGGATGCTTCGCCGGGCGCTTGTCCCGGTCTGCAGGCCGGCGACGTGGTGTTCCTGGGTACCGTGACGGCGGTGGAGGACATCGCGTACGCGCCCGCCGCTGGCTCACCCGACTCAACTCCTGATCAGACCGGCGATGCCAGCACAAAGCCGCCAGCGCCGGACGCTTCAGTGAAAGCGGCCGCGACCGCCGATGCCATCGCGTCGCGGCTGACGCGCTATCATTTTCGGATCGACGAACGGTTCGCGCCCGCGCAGGCCTCGGCTCTGGCCGAAGAGATCGACATATTTTCCGGCGGGGAAGACGGCGACTGCGGTTATCGGTTCCAGGCGGGCCAGCAGTATGTGGTCTTCACACACCAGGGTACGGAGGGTCGGCTGTTCGCGACGATTTGCAGCGGCACACGTCCCGTGAACGACGCGAAGGCGCTGCTGCCGCAACTGCGGGCGATGCGCAACGGGCAGCGCGTGGCGTCCGTTTTCGGACTGCTGCGGCGCTCAGAGCCGCCATTCCTGGCCCTGCCAGATGATCCCGACGAGCCTCTGCCGAACGTATCGCTGAAGCTGCGGTCGCACGACGATCGGTTTGAGACCAGCTCGAATAGCGAAGGCGTTTACACGTTTTACGACGTGCACGCGGGCGAATACAATTTCACGGCGCGCCTGCCGGTACGCATGGAATTGACGCACCGCTCGCAGACCGGCGGCCTCGCTCGCTTCAAAATTCCAAATGGCGCGTGCTACGAATTCGACGTGAACGCGCTGCCGACCGGCCACATTCGTGGCGCGGTGCTCGGTCCGGACGGCAAGCCGCTCGGGATCGCGTCGGTGGAGCTCTATCGCGCCGGCACCTACAACGACGCGAAGCCGGGGCTGTGGGGATTTCAGGGCGCGCAGGGACAGTTCGATCTGGATCACGTGGGGCCGGGCGAATACATTCTGGTGTTCAACCGCACGAACCGCACGGACCCGAATTCGCCGTATCCGCGTGCGTTTTATCCCGGGGTGGGCGACGTGGCCGATGCGACGCCGATCACGCTGAAGGACGGCCAGCAATTGTTGAAAGTGAATATGACGGTGAAGGACGGCTATCCAACTCATCTGCTGCGCGTCCAACTGAAATGGCGCGGGGTACGTCCGCCCGGAAGCGTCACGATCATGGCGAAGGCTGACAATGGGGAGAATCCATCGGCGGAGAGGCTCGCCGACGGTTCCTATCAATTCACTTTGCTTGAATCGGCGAACTACACGATATCCGCGTGGGAGGATTTGACGCCGCGGCGCTCAACGGCTGCGCGGCGCAGGGGTTCGGATTCCGCGCTTCCGGCCCGAATAGACGCGGATCCGGTGAGCGTGGCCGGAACCGATAAAGATAGGAAGACGATTACGCTGACGTTTGTCAGTCCGATTGACGATAAGCCTGGAAAATAAACCTGGGAGCGAAATGATGAAAAAGTTTCTGAGCCTGATCGCGATGGCGACGCTGCTGATTTTTTCCGGCCATGCTAACAAGGTCGCCGCGCAGGAACCCGCGAAAGACGCGAAGCCGGCAGATGCGGGGAAGTCGGGCGACGCGGCGAAACCGGCGGAGGCTCCCAAGGAAGAGTCGTCGGTGACGGAACACACGGTGCGCATCGGCGATCAGACAATCAATTACAAGGCGACAGCCTCGACAACATTGCTGAAAGACGATAAGGGTGAGCCGACGGCGCTAATGTATTCGACTGCGTACACGCGGAGCGACCTGAAGGACATGACCCAGCGGCCGATCGCGTTCATTTATAACGGAGGACCGGGTTCCGCATCGGTGTGGCTGCACGTGGGTGCGTTCGGGCCGCGACGCGTCGTGACGGACAACGCAGCGCCGACGCCCCCGGCGCCCTATAAGCTGGTGGACAATAGCGAGTCGCTGCTCGACAGGGCTGACCTGGTTTTCATCGATCCCGTAGGGACGGGTTTCAGCCACGCGGTAGGGAAGGCCGAAGACAAGAATTTTTGGGGCGTCGATCAAGATGTGAAATCGCTGGCGCAATTCATCGTGACATACGTGAGCCGGAACAGCCGCTGGAACTCGCCGAAATTCTTGATTGGCGAAAGCTACGGAACGTTCCGGTCCGTCGCGCTGGGAAATTACCTGCAGACGACCGACGGGATGTACATCAACGGGATCGTGCTGATCTCGAGCGTGATCGATGCGAGCTCGCTGGCATTTGCCACCGGCGACGACCGTTCGTACATTTTTTATGTGCCCACATATGCGGCGACAGCCTGGTATTACAGGCTCATCAAGGATCCGCCGGCCGATCTCAACGTGTTTCTCGATCGCGCGCGGGAATTTGCCGGGGGCGAGTATGCCGCGGCGCTGATGAAAGGCTCCCGCCTTACGGCCGCCGAGACACAGGACATCGCCAAGAAACTCGCGGCCTTTACCGGGTTGAGCGAGGATTATTTGATCAAGGCTGACCTCCGCGTGGCGCTTCCGCAGTTTGACGCAGAGGTCCAGCGCAGCCGCGGCCTGGTCGTGGGACGCTACGATTCGCGCTATTCCGGCAATACCTACGATCTGCTGACGGAAAATTCGGAGTTTGATCCCTCCTTTACGGCCGTGGTGGGCGCGTTTACGGCGGCTTTCAACGGCTACGTGCGCGACGAATTGAAATTTGGCCAGGATAAGACCTACAAAGTGCTACCGACGGAGCCCTCGCAGAACTGGGATTGGAAGCACAACGCGGCTCCGGGAGGATTGTTCCCGAGCGCGCCGAACGTGGGGCCGGACATGATCCGGGAACTGTTAGATAATCCGCATCTGCAGGTGCAGATCGAGAACGGTTACTTCGACAGCGCGACGCCTTTTTATGCCACCGAATACACCACGGATCATCTGCTGCTGCCGGCGGACGCGCGGGCTCGGATCAGCCTGAAATACTACGACTCGGGGCACATGATTTACCTGCACGACGAGGATCGCGTGAAGCTGAAGTCGAATATCGGCGCCTTTATGGATGGCGCGTTGAAGCACTAGGGTTCCCCCGGCGCGCTGTGCTCGCCCGGGCTTGGCTGTTCGTGAGGACTGTTGTGCGGTTGGTGTCGCATGCTTCCGCGGGCGGAGCGCGTCATGCTAGCCTTAACCCGTGAGTCCTGCCCCAGCCGCGTCTTCCCAGCCGTTCGCTCTTCGTCTGAATCCTCATCTTTACGAGATCAATACTTGGTCGTGGCTTGAGAAGCTGGGCGCGCGTCTGGGCAGGACGATGACTCTGGCCGAGGTGCCGGATTCGGAGTGGGACGCGCTGGCCCGGTTGGGATTCGACGCCGTCTGGCTGATGGGTGTGTGGAAGCGCAGCCCGGAGGCGCGAAGGATCGCGCTCGAACGGGCGACCGCCCCGGACGGAGGAGCGCCATACGACCGCGCACTGCCGGGATGGAAGCCGGAAGACATCATTGCCTCTCCCTACGCTGTGGCGGATTACGTTCCCGACACTCGGATCGGCACCTGGCAGGCGCTCGACGCCGTACGCGCCAAGCTGCACGAGCGCGGCGTGGCGTTGTTTCTCGATTTTGTGGGCAACCATACGGCCCTTGATCATCCGTGGATTCGCAGGCACCCGGAATTTTACGTGAACGGCACGGCGGAGGATTATCAGCGCGATCCGACGAGCTTTTATCGCGTGGACACGCCGCGCCGCGTGTTTTATCTGGCGCTGGGGCGCGATCCCTATTTCCCTCCCTGGGCGGATGTGGCGCAGCTGAACCATTTTTCCGCGCAGATGCGTGCCGCGCAGCTGGCCGACCTGCGCACGATCGCGGCTCATTGCGACGGGGTGCGCTGCGACATGGCCATGCTGCACCTGAACGATATTTTCGAAAGGATCTGGGGCCATCTGCTGCGCGGCACCCCGGCGCCCGAGCAGGAATTCTGGCAGAAAGCGCATACGTCTGTGCCCGGGCTGATTCTGCTCGCCGAGGCATATTGGGGGACGGAATCGCGCCTGCTCGATCTGGGTTTTTCCTACGTTTACGACAAGAGCCTCTACGATGCTGTGCGCGACCGAAATATGGGCGACGTGCATGGACGTCTGTCCGCACCCCTGGCGGATCAGAACACGCGGGCGCGCTTCCTGGAAAATCATGATGAGGAGCGCTGCGCCACGGTCTTTGGTGCGGACCGCCGCATTGGTGTGGGATCGCTGATGGGATCTTTGCCGGGCATGCGCTTTTATCATCAGGGCGAACTTGAAGGCGCCAGGATTCACCTGCCGATCACGCTGCGGATTGCCGCGGAGGGGGATGTCGATCCTTCCGCGACTGCTTTTTTCGCGAAGCTTTTGCGGACCACGAAGGATCCGGTATATCACGGCGGCGAATGGAGCCTGCTGCCGGTGACGGCGGAGGGCGATGACACGGCCGGGAACCTGGTGGTTTATGAGTGGCGATCGTCGAAAGCGTGGAGAGTAATTGCAGTGAATCTGGCCGACGAAGCGTCGCAGGGCCGCGTGCATTTCCGAGAGCAGCCCTGGTCTGCCAAACAGTACAGTTTTTACGACGAGCTCTACGATGTGCGCTATGTTCGCACCGCGGAGGAGCTCTGCAGCATGGGTCTGTTTGTCCGCCGCGAGCGATTCGACGCGCACTGGTTCAACGTCACGGCGCTTTGAAATGCCGGGCGTTTGTTCATTCGGCTCGCTGGCTGCTGGCGAGTGCCGCACACTGGAGTAATTCTGATATTCTTTTCGTCGTGTGGATTTCCAAATTTCTCGCCGTTTTTTTTGCCGCTGCCTCGCTTCTAACATTGGGCGCCTTGGATGCTGTTCCCCAGCAGCCGCTGCAGGCGCCGGCTTCTCCTGCGCAGGAAACGCCAGCACCGCCCGCCGTTGCTCCCCCACAGGCGCCGAATCCGCCTCCCGTGCTACCGCCGGCCGGACCGATCATCGTCCTGGACCCCGCGCATGGCGGCACTGATGCTGGCGCGCGCGGCGAAGCGGTCGCAGAAAAGGACGTCGTGCTGCAGATTGCCAGATCGGCGCGAGCCGCGCTCGAGCGCCAGGGCTATCACGTGGTGATGACGCGCAACGACGACTCAAATCCTTCATATGACGATCGTGCGGCGATGGCGAACGGATATCGTGATGCAATTTTCGTCAGCTTGCACGTGGCTTCGACCGGCACACCGGGCACGGTGAGGGCCTACTCGATGTTATTTGCCGCGCCTGCCGAGCCGCTGGAGGCTGCGGCTGGGGGTGCTACGTCGGCGCGGCCCGCGCCACCCGTGGCGCTTGTTTCCTGGGCGGAGGCACAGCGACCCTACGTTGGGGCCAGCCACCGGCTGGCGGATTTAATTCAGGGTGAATTCGCTCAGGCCTTCGCGGGATCGCCATCCCATTCGGAATCGGTGCCGGTGCGGGCGCTGCGCTCGATTACCGGACCCGCAGTGGCCGTCGAGACTTCGAGCATCTCGACGGAGACGCCCGACGCGTTGACAGCCTCGGGTGAGCCTCTCGGCAACGCTATTGCGCGCGCGATCATGGCCTTCCGGCCGGCGGGAGTGAAATAGTGCCGCGCGGCGTAAAGATAGCGCTGGGGCTGCTCGTTGTGGCCGTGATCATCGGGCTGATCAGTTTCCGCGGCATTCAGCGGCGGGTGAAGCGCCTAGCGGAATTGCAGACCGCCGATGAAAAGGCGCGGCACGAGATTCTGGCGGCGCCCATCACCACATCCTCCGATGTCACCCAGGCCGCGAAAATCTATTGGGCAGCAGGGCCGGACCGTGTCGCGCCGGTCGAGGTCCCACTGCCGCTTTCGGCCAATCCGGTGGAACGCTGCCGGCAGTTACTCCATGAGTTAACCGTAAATCCCCCCACGCCCGGCCAGCGCACGATTCCAGCCGATACGACGGTGATGGGTTTTTACATTTTGCCGGACGGGACAGCCATCGCGGACTTTTCCGACGCGCTTTCGTCCGAGATGCCATCGGGGATTCTGAGCGAAGCGATGGCCGTGGATTCCATCACTCAGACGCTTGAGACCAATGTGCCCACGCTGCACCGGTTGAAGATTCTGATTCACGGGCAGGAAGTCGATACCCTGGCGGGCAACGTGGACTTGACGGGATTCTTTGATCTGAATCCACCTTCACCCCCCGCGCCACCCGTCACCTCCGCGAAACCGCCGCGTTGAGGATCGCCCGCAGCCTGAATCTGGGACTGAGTTGCGGGCCTTTCCGCTGTAGAAATCTTCGCTCAGGCCGGTTGACACGTTCGGGCGCAGTGGTCAAACTTACCTGCCAAATTCGGAACGGATCGTGTTGGGCGATGGCGGGCGTTTCATCCAGGAGAGTTTCTTGCGAGCAGATGGACGCGGGGCGGCTGATTTGCGGCCGGTGAAAATTACGCCGGATTTTATTTCGAGCGCCGAGGGCAGCGTGCTGATCGAGGCGGGGCACACCCGCGTGATCGTGACGGCTACCGTAAACGACGGCGTGCCATCCTTTCTGAAAGGCACCGGCAAGGGCTGGGTGACCGGCGAATACGGGATGCTGCCGCGCGCCACCGAGGAGCGCACGCCGCGCGAATCGACCCGCGGCAAACAATCGGGCCGCACTCTTGAGATTCAACGCATGATCGGCCGCACGCTGCGTGCCGCAACCGATCTGAAGGCCCTTGGCGAGCGTACCGTGTGGGTCGATTGTGATGTGATCGAGGCGGACGGCGGCACGCGCACAGCGTCTGTCACCGGCGCTTATTGCGCGCTGGCTCTGGCCCTCGAACGTCTGGTAGCGGCGGGCATACTGCGTTCCGTACCGCTGGTCGATTCCGTGGCAGCCACGAGCGTGGGGATCGTGGACGACGCGCTGATGCTCGACCTGGCGTACGAGGAAGATTCCCGCGCACAGGTGGATATGAATGTCGTCATGACGGGAGACGGCCGCTTCGTCGAGGTACAAGCGACGGCCGAGGGACGGCCCTACACCAATGAGGAGCTGGACCAACTGCTCGATCTCGCGTCCAGCGGAATCCGTCAGCTCGCCAAACTGCAGCAGGAAATCGTCCGCGTGAAATTCGGCGGCCGGGCGCGCTAGCGCCCGTCGAACGGCATGCGCCCGCGAATACTTTTGGCCTCGTCCAACGCCGGAAAATTGGACGAATACCGCGAGCTGGCCGCGGGCGAGGCACTCGATATCGGTCTGCTGCCCAATTTCGAGAAAATTCCTGAGTTCGACGAATCCGCGCCGACGTTCGCAGAAAATAGTGCCGGCAAGGCCCTACACTACAGCCGCTACAGCGACGAAATGGTGCTCGCCGACGATTCCGGGCTCGTGGTCCCGGCGCTCGACGGCGCGCCCGGTGTTCGTTCGGCGCGCTACGCCGGCCCCAATAGGTCGGCGGCCGACGGCGTGGCGAGATTGCTGCGCGAAATGTCAGGGAAAACCGGCGACGAACGCCGTGCGCGATTCGTCTGCGTGATTTCAATCGCCCGCCAGCTCCGGGCCGTCGCGATCGTCTCCGATAGGGCGGAGGGCCTCCTGGCCACGGAGCCGCGCGGAACAAACGGATTCGGCTACGATCCCATTTTTCTGTTCCCCGACGGGCGCCGCACCTATGCTGAAGTCACATCGCATGAAAAGAATGCGGCCAGCCACCGCGGCAAGGCGTTTCGGCGATTGCTTGACGTCCTGATGCCATCGAAATAATTGACGCCTTCCTACACCCTTTCGCATCCAATTCTGGGAAACGAAACTGCTTGCCGGTCGGTCCCTGGGGGAGTACAAAGGGGACCCCTGCCTGAGGTGACGAATGGCAACGTCCCGAACAGCTCCGCAACTCCATCCGGGATTACTGGCACGATTGCAGGAAGCGCGGGCACGCACCGACGCTCTCTTTGCGCTCCTGCCTCCGAATTCCTTTTACGAGCGGCCGGTGCCCGAACGCCACCGATTGATCTTCTACCTGGGGCATCTGGAAGCGTTTGACTGGAATTTGCTGTCGCCGGCGCTCGGGCTCACTTCGCACGATCCGGAATTCGACAGGCTTTTTGCGTTCGGCATTGATCCGGTCGACGGCGGTTTGCCGACGGACGTACCGGAGGATTGGCCGAGCATCGTTCGAGTAGAGACATATAACTGGCGCGTGCGAACCCAGCTGAGCGATGCGCTACAACATCCGAGCGCTCGAGCCGCGAACGTGCGGGAAATCGCCGACGGCACGCTTCTCCAGGTGGCCATCGAGCATCGGCTGATGCACGCGGAAACTCTCGCGTATCTGCTGCACAACTTGCCCGTCGATAAAAAACTCGCGAAGACGCAGCCGCTGGCCGATCCGCGGCCTGCCCCGGAGACGCGATTCGTGAAGATTCCGGCGGGGATTGCGACGCTCGGAAAATCGCGCCACGATTCGTCCGATTTCGGGTGGGACAATGAATTCGGTCTCGAGCGCGTCGAAGTGCCTGGTTTTTCCATCGGCGCTTATCCGGTGACGAACGCCGAATACCTGAAATTCGTGCAAGCCGGCGGCTATCAAACTGCGTTTTACTGGACACCGGAGGACTGGGCTTGGGTCGAGAGCGAGAAGATCGAGCAGCCGCACTTCTGGACGCCGAAATCGGATACGTTACCCGCTCCCTCCCACGCGCCATGGGATCTGCGCACGATGTTCGGCGCGATGCCACTGCCGCCCGCCTGGCCGGCCTATGTAACGCACGCGGAAGCATCGGCGTTCGCGCGCTGGTCCGGCAAGAAACTGCCGACGGAGGCGCAGTGGCATCGGGCCGCTTACGGAGCGCCGGACGGAACCGAGCGCGAGTATCCCTGGGGGCCGGCGTCGCCATCGCCGCGGCACGGAAATTTTCATCACGAGCGATGGGACCCCACGGCCGTGGACGCCTATCCAGCCGGTGCTAGCGCGTTCGGCGTTTTCGACCTGATCGGTAACGGATGGGAATGGACCTCGACGCCGTTCGGACCGCTGCCGGGATTCGAAGCGTTCTCCTTCTACCCAGGCTATTCGGCGAATTTCTTCGACGGCAAGCATTTCGTAATGAAGGGCGGGTCTCCGCGCACTGACGTCTGCATGCTGCGCCGGACGTTCCGGAACTGGTTCCAGCCGCACTATCCGCACGTGTACGCCACCTTTCGCTGCGTGGAGGAATAGGTCATGGGGTCAGCTCCGCGAATTGCACCGGCAGGTCCGTCTGCGCAATTTATTTCCGAATTTTGTTCGGATATCGTGCTGGGGCTCAGCCATCCGGGCCAAAAAGAACTTCCGTCGAAGTACCTCTACGATGAGGTCGGTTCCGCCCTCTTTGACGTGATCTGTCTTTTGCCGGAGTACGGCCTGAGCCGCGCGGGAATGCGTATGCTCAAGGCCTACTCCGGCGAAATCGTGAGCCGAGTGCCGGCGCCGGTGTTGGTCGCCGAACTCGGCAGCGGCAGCGGCCAGCAGACGCGCTGGATGCTCGAAGCGCTGGCGCGGCGGCAGAGCGTCAACTACTACCCGATCGATATTTCGGGCAGCGCGCTCAGCCGATGCCAGCAGGAATTGGGACAGATGGACCTGGTGAGCATCGTCGGATTCGAGCGCGCGTACCTGGACGGATTGCAGGAGGTGGCGGCGCGCCGGCGCGAGGGTGAGCGCCTATTTGTGCTGTTTTTGGGCAGCACGATCGGGAATTTCGACCGGCCGGCGGGCGATCAATTCTTGCGCGAGGTGCGGTCGATTCTTCGTGAGGGCGATGCGCTGTTGCTGACGACGGATCTGGAAAAGCCGGCGCCGACACTCATTCTGGCCTACGACGATCCGGCGGGCGTGACCGCCGCGTTCAACAAGAACCTTCTGGCGCGGATCAACCGCGAGCTCGATGCCGACTTCGATCTCGCCCAGTTCGAGCACGTCGTTCGGTGGGACGAGGCGGAGCGGCGCATCGAGATGCACCTGCGCTCGAAGGTCTGGCAGCGTGTGTCAATCCGCAAGGCCGGATTCCGGTTTTATCTCCGTGCGGGAGAAACGATCTGGACGGAAAGCTCGCACAAGTATGAGGCGAAGGCCGTGGCACGAATGGGCGAACGAGCCGGCTATCGGTGCGCCGGACAATGGTTCGATCAGGAATGGCCCCTGGCGCAGAATCTGTTTTTCGCTGTCTAGAGAAACCGACGGAGGGTCTCCATGGCCAAAGCCACGTGGAATGGCGCAGTGCTGGCGGAAAGCGACAAGACCGTCACCATCGAAGGGAACAAGTATTTTCCCTCGAGCTCGGTGCACACCGAGTATTTGCGGCCCAGCCAGACGCAGAGCGTTTGCCCTTGGAAGGGAACGGCGAGCTACCATGACGTCGAAGTGAACGGCCAGCGCAATCCCGACGCCGCCTGGCATTACGCCGATCCGAAGCCTGCCGCGGCGCAGATCAAGGACCACGTAGCGTTCTGGAAGGGCGTGCAAGTAGAAGCGTAATTTTTCAAGATGCATCGCGTTTCGTGATATTTTTTCTTCGTGCCTCCGTCCAGAAAGAAGACCTCCGCGCGAAAATCAAGCGCGATCAAGTCGCGCAGGACGCCCGGTCACGCTTCGGTCGCTGGGGGAACCGACCCCGCGCGCGTCCGGGCGATCCTCGACGGGCTCGACCGAGCGTACCCGGATGCCAGCTGCGAGTTGCGCCATGAAAATGCCTGGCAGCTTCTGATTGCCACGATCATGTCCGCGCAGTGCACCGACGCGGTGGTCAACATCGTCACGGAGGTGCTTTTCCAGAAGTATCGGACAGCGAAGGAATTGGCCTACGCGAATCCGAGCGACATCGAGCAGATCATTCGTCCAACCGGTTTCTTCCGCAACAAGACGAAATCGATCATGGGCGCGAGCAAGAAGATCGTCGAGGAATTCGGTGGCGAGGTTCCGCGCACGATGGAGCAGTTGCTGACGGTACCGGGCGCGGCGCGAAAGACGGCGAACGTGGTGTTGGGCACTGCGTTTGGGATCGCCTCGGGAGTGGTCGTCGATACGCACGTGATGCGGCTCTCGAGTCGACTCGACTTGACGAAGCATACGGAGCCGAAGAAGATCGAGCTGGATCTGATGAAGATTATTCCGCAGGACCGGTGGATCAAGTTCTCGCATCAGCTGATTTGGCACGGCCGCCGCGTGTGCCTGGCGCGCAAGCCGCGATGCCTCGACTGCAATCTCGAAAAAATCTGCTACTCGAAAGACAAAACGATCAACACCCAGGCGAAACGCCTGAAGTGATTTTCGAATCGCGCGAAGGCTTTCCCCTTTTCTTCTAGATAGAAATTGCTCCCCGGCGTGCAAAAAGGAATCTCTTTAAATCCGCTCAACGGCGGTATCTCTATGAATGTCAGTGATTTAGGCATGGCCCAAAATGGTACCTGGCATGCTGTATGTCTATTCGAGAGCGATCATAGATAGCATGGTCGCGGCGTCGAAAAAGCAGGTGGGGCGGGTGGAGACGGTCATGGACGAGAAAGACGCAGTGAAGAATCCGAAACCGGAGGCGAAATGGAGCGAGCGACTAAGCGCGCTCCGCAGGGTTCCTCCGGTAATGAAAATGGTGTGGTCGTGCGCGCCTGAAGTTGTCGTCGAAAGCATCGCGGCGCGCCTGATCGTTTCCGTGGTACCTGTGGCGTTGTTGGTTGTCACGCGGCAGGTGATCGATACGATTGACCGCCACCTCTGGTATCACTGGGCGCTTCCTCACTATTTTTGGTGGCTGGTCGCGCTTGAGTTCGTCCTCGCCAGCATTGCGGCGATGCTCGGGCGGCTGCTCAATTACTTCGACACGATTTTGGCCGACAAGTTCACGCGCCACATCAGCACGCGCATTATGGAGCATGCTTCGCGCCTCGATTTGACTCGATATGAAGATCCGCTCTTTTACGACAAAATGGAGCGAGCGCGCGTACAGGGCACCGATCGCGTAATGATGATCCAGATGATGGGCCGCTTCATGCAGGATTTGATCGGCGCCGTCTCGCTGGCGATCGGCATCGGATTCTACGCCCCGTGGTTGCTGGCCTTCCTGATCGTCTGCGTGGTGCCGGCGTTCCTGGGCGAGACCCATTTCGCTTTCCTCGGCTATTCTCTGAACTTCGAACAGACTCCCGCCCGGCGGCAGATGGAATACCTGCGCATTTTGGGCGGCAGCCGTGAAAGCGCCAAGGAATTGAAGCTCTTCGGTCTCGGGCCGTTTCTGGTCGGGCGCTACAAGGTGCTGTCTGACGAGCTGCATCGACAGAATGTCGGCTTGGCGCGGCGCAAGCTTCTCTTTGGTGCAGCGCTCACCCTGCTCGGCACGCTCGGCTACTACGGCGGACTGGCCTTCGTGATCTATCAGACAGTCGTCGGCTCGCTGACCATTGGCCAATTGACTCTGCTCGCGGGCGCGATCGCTGGAGCAAGCACCGGAATTCAGGCGGTCTTCAGTACGTTCGCTCAAATCGCCGACCAGGCGCTGTTTCTGACCGATCTCGTCGATTTCTTTGCGGTTGAGCCGACGATTCGCTCCAAGCCGAACGCGCTGGTGGCCCCGCGGCCGATCCGGCAGGGTATCGAGTTCAAGAACGTCTCGTTCGCCTATCCCGGCAGCCGACGCAAGATTCTTTCCGGCGTCAACATGCGCATCGAACCGCACGAGCGCATCGCGCTGGTCGGCGAAAATGGGCAGGGCAAGACCACCATGGTCAAGCTCCTGACCCGCCTGTACGATCCCAGCGAGGGCCAGATCCTGCTCGACGGCGTCGATCTGCGCGAATACAACCTCGAGGATTTGTGGAAGGAAATCGGCGTCATCTTCCAAGACTTCGTCCACTACGAAATGACCGTTTCCGAAAACATCGGCGTGGGCCGCATCGAGGACGCCCACAACCCATTCCGCATTCGCGCGGCGGCTATGAAGACGTTCGCCGAAAAAGTGATTCAGAAGCTACCCAAGGGCTACGATCAACCGCTCGGCTGCCGTTTCGAGGGCGGTGTCGATCTCTCCGGCGGCGAATGGCAGAAAATTGCTCTCGCGCGCGCCTACCTGCGCGACGCCCAGCTGCTGGTCCTCGACGAACCGACTGCGGCGCTCGACGCGCGCGCTGAAAACGAAGTCTTCGAGCGGTTCTCCGACCTCACGGCGGGAAAAATGGCGCTGCTGATTTCGCACCGGTTTTCCACCGTGCGCATGGCGGACCGTATTCTGGTCCTCCAAAAGGGCGGGATCGCCGAACAGGGCCAGCACGACCAGCTGGTGAAGGACGGTGGTCTGTACGCCGAGATGTACGAGCTCCAGGCGGCGAGCTACCGCTAAGCGGCATCGGAGGGCAACCGGCGTGGCCGGACGGTGTCCGGGGGCGTCGCCGGTTTCTGCAGACAACGCCCGTACGCAGCCGGTGCGTGGCTTTTTCCTGATCGAATCCATAAGCGACGTTTCCGGGCCATACAGCAATCCCCTCAATCACTTACAGGGTGGCACGGATGCGCCCGTCGAGCCGAATTTCATAAGCTAGCGGTCGTTGATTTCATGGCCGGTGCTGACACGGCGAGATTTCATAAATTCATACATTCAGGATGCGAGGACAAAACCCGTGAAAACGATCGCACAGGAATCAAGCTCATCTTCCTCGGAAAAGCCAATCGCGACGGGCAACGACTCCAGTGAAACCTTTGCGCTGGTCCGTAAGGCACAGTCTGGCGATTCGGCTGCCTTCGCGCGCCTGGTCGAACCCTACATGCGCAAGACCTATCACGTCGCACTCAAGATCACCCGCAACCGTGAGGATGCCGAAGACGCATCCCAGCAAACCCTCCTCAAGGCCTACGCCAATATCACTCAGTTCCAAGGTCATTCGCAGTTTTCGACCTGGCTCACGCGCATCGCCATGAACGAAGCGCTGATGCTGATGCGCAAGCGCCGCTCCGAAGACTCGCACCTCACCTACGACAACGACACGACCGAGGGCCCCGCGACGATCGAAAAGATCTGCGCGAGCGAAACGGCGCATCCCGAATTCCTCTATGCGAAGCGCGAACACCACGAAGCGCTGCGTTCGGCTATCGGCGGCTTGCGCGAGACGCTGCGCGTCGTCGTTTGGATGCTCGGTATCGAGGAGCACAAGAGCAAGGACGCCGCGCGCATGCTCAATCTGTCGCAATCGGCGGTCAAGATCCGGTTCTCTCGCGCCCGTCAGGAACTACGTGCATGCCTGGCGGACCGCGTCTAACTCGCTTGCCTTTTTTCGATGGCGGCTCTGCCACGACCGCCCTGGCCCGGCGATCTGAATTTCTCGCTTGCACACTTCAGCGGAGGTCTGCTCCATGAGCGGATTCTGGGGAGACACTCGTTCCTGGCTGATTGCAGGATGCATTGCCGGTGGCGCGATCATCCTGAGCCTGATCGCCCACCGTATTGTTTTCTTCTTCCTCGACCGCTTCTCGAAAAAACGGAACGCTCGTTTCGGGCAATCGTTCGTAGAGCGCGCCTGGAAGCCCGCTCTTTTCGTCTTTCCGTTGATGGCATTGGTGATGGCTTTACCGGCGGCGCCGTTTCCCACGAATTTTCGCGTCGTTTTGCAGCGTGTGCTCGGCCTTGGCGTCATTGCCGCGGTGGGCTGGGCGATCATCCTGCTCGTCGAGTTGCTGAGCGACATGATTTATTACCGCTACGCGATCGACGTCGCCGACAATCTTTCCGCGCGACGCATCCGCACGCAAACCGCGGTGCTGAATCGCATCGCCGTCGTCGCGGTCGTGATTGTTACCGTCGCGATCATGCTGATGACGTTTCCCGAGGTCCGCCACATCGGCATCAGCTTGCTCGCGTCGGCGGGTCTCGCGGGTTTGGTCGTTGGAATGGCCGCGCGCTCTACTCTCGCCAGCCTGATCGCCGGAATTCAAATCGCCATGACGCAGCCCATTCGCATCGAGGATGCGCTGGTCGTCGAAGGCGAATGGGGATGGGTCGAGGAAATCGGCATGACCTACGTGGTCATTCGCATTTGGGACCTGCGGAGGCTGGTAGTCCCGCTCACATACTTCATCGAAAAGCCCTTCGCTAACTGGACGCGCACCAGTTCCGAGCTGATGGGCGTGGTCATGCTCTACGCGGATTACAGTCTACCCGTCGAAGAGGCGCGCCAGGAGTTGCACCGCCTCCTGGAAGCAAGCGACTTGTGGGACCGCAAAGCCTGGGGCCTGCAAGTGACGGACGCAACGGAAAAAACCGTGCAGCTGCGCGCCCTCATGAGCGCGAGCAACGGTTCGCGGCTCTGGGATCTGCGCTGCTACGCCCGCGAAGGGATGATTCGCTACATTAGTTCGAAGCATCCCGAATCGTTGCCGCTTATAAGGGAAGAAACTTCTGTCTCGATGCGGAACGGCGATCTTGTCCCGGAACACGCGCTCCGGTCCCCGAACGCCTCCAGCTCCCGCCCCTAGCATTCCCCGGGTCGCCGATCTCAAGGTCGGCGCCTTTCGGCGGATCTCGGCGCCGCCCCGACCATTGCTGGCGATCTCCCGGCCATCTCCTCACCGACCGCTAAGTGAAGAGATGGCGAAAGCTTCGAAAGGCGAAGAGTGGAGGGTAGAAATTCGGGAAACTGCGTTTTCCAAGCCTTCCCGCCGGATTCTTGTAACGGCCGTTGGCGATCGGACTTCCCGAACCTTAGGAATCGCGCCTCGCGAGCCGCGTTTTGCATCTGGGAGCGAAATCGGCGAGAATAGCTGTTTGGTCGCGGTTCTCAGACTGGTTTTTCTTGGATCCTCTCGTGAATTCTTCCACCCTCGATCTTGCGCCGCCGCTGGGACTTGAGTGGGCGCACCCGCTCGTTCGGGAATGGTTCGTCGGAAAATTCGGTACGCCCACGGAGCCGCAAGAGCAGGGCTGGCCGCACATCCTCGCCGGACGCGACACGCTAATCTGTGCCCCGACCGGTTCGGGAAAGACGCTCGCCGCGTTTCTCGCTTGCATCGATAGGCTCGTGCGCCAGGCCCTATCAGCCTCGCTCACCGACGTCACGGAGGTTCTCTACGTCTCGCCGCTCAAGGCGCTCGGCAACGACATCCAGAAGAATCTCGATATCCCCCTCGGGGAGATCATTGCACTGGCGCAGCAGCGCGGTTACTGGATGGCGGAAATTCGCACCGCCGTGCGCACCGGCGATACGCACATGCATGAACGACAGGCGATGCTCCGTCGCCCTCCACATATTCTGGTGACGACTCCTGAATCGCTTTACATCCTGCTGACGGCGCGCAAGAGCCGGGAAATTTTACGCACCGTGAAAACCGTGATCGTCGATGAAATTCACGCCATGGCGGACGACAAGCGTGGCGCGCATCTGGCGCTCTCGCTCGAGCGGCTCGACGCGCTCAGCGGAGCCCGCTCCACGCGAATTGGCCTTTCCGCCACGCAAAAGCCGATTGAGCTCATCGCGCAGTTTTTGGCGGGAGCCGATCGAACGCCGCCCGATATCGTCCACGTCGCGCAGCGCCGCATGCTCAATTTGGGCGTCGAGGTGCCTGGCAGCGAGCTTGGTCCCGTGGCGTCGAATGAAATGTGGGACGAGATTTACGAGCGCATCGCCGATCTGGTCCGCCACCATCGTTCGACGCTCGTCTTCGTGAACACGCGGCGGCTGGCCGAGCGCGTGGGCCATCATCTCGCTGCGATTCTCGGTGCCGACGCCGTGGCGTCGCATCACGGCAGCCTTTCGCGGCAGCGGCGTCTGGCGGTTGAGGGCCGGCTCAAAGCCGGCGAACTTCGAGTGCTGGTGGCGACGGCTTCGCTTGAACTCGGAATCGACATCGGCAACGTGGACCTCGTTTGCCAGATCGGATCCCCGCGATCGGTCGCCGTCGCCATGCAGCGGGCGGGGCGTTCCGGCCATTGGCGCGGCGCGACCCCTAAGGCGCGCTTCTTTGCCACCACGCGAGACGAGCTGCTGGAATGCGCAGCGCTCGTCCGCGCGATCCGCCTCGGCGAACTCGATCGCATCCTCATTCCCGAATCGCCGCTCGACGTGCTGGCCCAGCAGATCGTCGCCGCGTGCGCTGCTGACGACTGGGCGGAAGACGATCTATTTGCGCTGGTGCGGCGAGCCTATCCCTATCGTAGCCTGACCCGCGCGGACTTCGACGAAATCGTTGCAATGCTCGCGGAGGGAATCGCGGCACGCCGCGGTCGTTACAGCGCGTATCTGCATCGCGACGGGGTGAACAAACGCCTCCGCGGCCGCCGTGGCGCTCGACTTGCGGCGATCACCAGCGGGGGCGCCATCCCGGATAACTCGCTTTACACGGTTCGCGCCGAGCCCGAGGGATTCGTCGTCGGTACGGTGGACGAGGACTTCGCCGTGGAAAGCATGCGTGGCGATATTCTGCTGCTCGGAAACAATTCCTGGCGCATCCGGCGCGTGCAGCAGGGGTCGATGATCGTCGAGGATGCCCAAGGCGCGCCCCCCACGGTACCGTTCTGGCGGGGTGAAGCCCCTTCGCGCACCGCGGAGCTTTCCGAGCAAGTGGCCGAGGTCCGCGCGAAGATTCACTCGCTCACAGAAGGCGTGCCGCCGGGGCCGGTCCGGGGGGCTGCCGGCGAAGCAGCGGCCGCGGCGATCGATTGGCTGAAGCAGGAATGCGCGCTCGATCCAGCGGGCGCCGAGCAAGCCGTCGAATACATCGTGGCCGGCCGCGCCATCCTGCGTACCGTGCCAACGCAGCAAACGATCGTAGCCGAGCGATTTTTTGACGAAAGCGGCGGGATGCAGCTCGTGATTCACGCACCCTTCGGCGGACGTATCAACAAAGCCTGGGGCCTCGCGCTGCGTAAGCGCTTCTGCCGCTCGTTCAATTTCGAGCTCCAGGCGGCTGCCACCGACGACGGTCTAAATATCTCGCTCAGCGAGTTGCACAGCTTTCCGCTTGGCGATGTCTTCCGGTTCCTCCAACCCGAGGGGCTCGAGGAAATTCTGGAGCAGGCTGTATTGACGTCCCCGATCTTCACCACGCGCTGGCGATGGGTCGCAGGGCGCGCGCTCGCGCTGCTGCGTTTTATGGGTGGCAAGAAAGTGCCGCCGCCGATTCAGCGGATGCGGTCGGACGATCTCCTCGCGGCGGTGTTTCCCGAGGCACTGGCGTGCCAGGAAAATATTTCCGGCGAGATCCAGATCCCGGATCATCCGCTGGTGCGGGAAACGATGAAGGATTCACTGACGGAAGCGATGGATGTGGAAGGACTGAAGCAAGTGCTCGCGGCGATTCGCGCAGGCGAGATCCGCTGCGTAGCGGTCGATACGCCAGTGCCGTCGCAATTTTCGCACGAGATTCTAAACGCGAATCCCTATGCCTATCTCGACGACGCGCCGCTGGAAGAGCGCCGTGCCCGCGCGGTCGAAATGCGCCGTTCGCTGCCCGAAGCGGTCCTGTCGGAAATCGGGCGCCTCGATCCGTCCGCCATCGCCCAGGTGCGCGAAGAATCCTGGCCGGACGTGCGCGACGCCGACGAACTCCACGATTCGCTGCAGACGCTCGTGGCGTTCCCGGCGGATTTCGCGCGGGCCATCCCTGGCGCAACGGGACCGGCGCTCGCGGAGGTCGTGCAGCGGTCGCTGGCCGGTTGGACCCCGTACTTCGAGCAGTTAGTTTCCGGTCGCCGCGTCGTGCGCTGCGCCGTGGGCGATCGCGCCTACTGGATCGCGGCGGAGAAGGCGCCGGTTTTCGCCATGCTTTTCCCGACAGCACAGTTCGAGCCGGCCCCTGCAGCGACCCCATCGCGAGAGATTGCGCGCGAAGAGGCTGTCGCGCAGTGCGTCACCGGCTGGATGTCCCACACCGGCGTCGTGAGCGTCGCGACGCTGAGCGAAATTCTCGGATTGAGCGCGAGCGACATCGAAAGAGTCATGCTCCGTCTGGAAGCCAGTGGCTCCGCCTTGCGCGGAAGCTTCACCGGAGCTGCCGAAACGGAATGGTGCGACCGGCGACTGCTTGCGCGGATTCACAAAATGACGCTGAGCGACCTGCGCAGCCAGATTCATCCGGCCACCGCGGCCCAATTCATGCGCTGGCTGCTGCGCTGGCAGCGTGTTGCGCCCGGCACGCAGGTGCTCGGCGAACACGGAACACTCGAAGTGGTGAAACAGCTTCAAGGATTTGAAGCTCCCGCGAATGCGTGGGAGCGGCAGATTCTGGCGCGCCGCGTCGCTCACTACGACCCCGAGGTGCTTGACCGATTGTGCCTGACCGGCGCGGTCGGTTGGGGCAGGCTATCACCGCATCCGGCGACGCTGGCCGAGCCTACGCTCGTGAACCGGCGCGTGATTCCCACCAGCGTCGCACCCGTGGCGTTTTTCGTGCGCGAGGACTCGGAGTGGATGATTCAGCACCGCCCAGGAAACAATTCCGAAGGCAGGGAACCGCGCGGCCTGAGCACCGCCGCCCGCGAAACCCTGACCTACTTGCAGCAGCGCGGCGCCTCTTTCTTTGCCGATCTCGTGCGCGGCACGGGTCGCCTGAAATCGGAAGTCGAATCCGCTCTATGGGAACTCGTCACCGCCGGAATCATTACCGCGGACGGTTTCGACAACATTCGTGCGCTGATCGACCCGAAGCGGCGCTCGGGACACGGACGAGGCGCGAACGCGCGCCCGCGCCACAGCCTCGGGCGCTGGTCGCTGCTCTATTCAAACGAAGCGCCGGACCGCACGCAGGTCACCGAAGCGACTTGCTGGATGTTGCTGAATCGTTACGGCGTGGTGTTCCGCGAAATGACGGCGCGCGAAACGATCGTCCCGCGGTGGCGCGAGCTTCTGATCGCCTTTCGCCGCCTGGAAGATCGCGGCGTGATCCGTGGCGGCCACTTCGTCAACGGTTTCCTCGGCGAGCAATTCGCGCTGCCGGTCGCGGTGGAATCGCTGCGGGCCTCGCGTCGGGAAGATCCGGCGTCGGAAGCGGTCACGATTTCGGTCGCCGACCCCCTCAATCTCGTCGGCATCATCGTGCCGGGCGAGCGAGTCGCCGCCAATTCGGGCAAGACCATAACGCTGATCGACGGCGTAGCCACGAGCGCCGCAGAAGCCTATCGAGGATTTTCGGAAGCGGTAGCGATTTGAACGCTGTGAAGGCGCCAATCAGTAGATTCGTGTCCCCGGGTCAGCCCATCACGATGCGGATGATGTGCGTCGCGCCGTCGTCCTGGAGCGGAATGTTCGCCGCCCCGGGCAGAATCTTACCGTCGACCTCCGTCAGCGCCACGCCTTGCGTGACGCTCGAAGGATTTTCCACCTGAATGTTGTAAATCGCCGAGTGGTATCGGAATTTCATCGAGTAGCGCGGCCAGCTCCGCGGAATGCAGGGATCGATGCTGAGATACATGCCCCGCACACGGAAACCTAGAATCCATTCCATGCCGGCGCGGTAGAGCCAGCCGGACGAGCCCGTGTACCAGGTCCAGCCGCCGCGCCCTACGTGCGGCGCTTCGGCGTAGATGTCTCCGGCCACAACGTACGGCTCGACTTTATATCTCTGGATTCCTGCACGAGAGCTCGACCGGTTGATCGGATTCAGAATGCGGAACAGTTCGACAGCCTTGTCTCCGTCGCCCAACGCGGCGAAAGCAATGAGCGTCCAGACCGAGGCGTGCGAATATTGGCCTCCATTTTCGCGGATCCCGGGGACATACCCCTTGATGTAGCCGGGATCGTGGTCGGTGTGGTCGAACGGCGGCGTCAGCAACAGGATGAGCCCGTCGCTTTTGCGGATCAGATGTTCGTTGACCGCGGCCATCGCGCGCTGGGCGCGCGCGGGCTCCGCGCCGCCCGAAATCACCGCCCAGGACTGCGCGATCGAATCGATCTTACATTCCGTGTCTTTTGACGAGCCGAGCGGCATGCCGTCGTCGTAATACGCGCGGCGATACCATTCGCCGTCCCAGCCCTCGCGCTCGAGCGCGGCCTTGAGCGCGACGACATGCAGCCTCCATTGTTCAGCGCGCTGGCGCTCTCCGCGCGCCTCCGCGATCTTGGCAAACTCCCAGAGCACAATGTGCAGGAACCAGCCGAGCCAGATGCTTTCGCCTTTGCCGCCCTGGCCAACGCGGTTCATTCCGTCGTTCCAATCGCCCGTGCCCATCAATGGCAGGCCATGTTGCCCGACGGTGAGGCTGCGGTCCAGGGCGCGCGCGCAATGTTCGAAGAGCGTGGCGCGTGCGTCCGATACGCGCGGCTCGAAATACGATTCGAGCTGCCCCTCGGCGAGCGTGCTGCCTTCCAGGAAGGGCACGGATTCCTCGAGCACGGTCATGTCGCCCGTCGCGTCGATGAACTGAGTCACGGCGTACGGAAGCCACAGGAGATCGTCCGACATGCGCGTGCGGATCCCGCGGCCTGAAGGGGGATGCCACCAGTGCTGCACGTCGCCTTCGACGAATTGCCGGCCCGCGGCGCGCAGCAGATGCTCGCGAGCGACACTGCGTTTCGCGACCGTTACCGCCATTACGTCCTGCAACTGATCGCGGAAACCGTAGGCTCCGCTGAGCTGATAGAATGCGGCCCGCGCCCAGATGCGGCACGAAAGTGTCTGGTAGAGCAGCCAGCGATTCAGGATGATATCCATGCTGGGATCCGGAGTGGTTACCTGCACGGCGCCGAGAATGTCATCCCAATGGCGGGTGACCTCATCAAGCGCCCGTTGTAAATCGGCGGTGCGATAGTTGGTCAGTAACTCGATTGCCTGCTCGCGATTTTCCGCCTGACCGAGCAAGAACCGGAGTTCGACCCTCGCGCCCGGGCGAAGCTCGACGACGGTTTGCAGCGCCGCGCAGGGATCGAGGCCCGCACCCGACTTTCTGGAAAGCGGTAAACCGCTCTCGACGGCGGCCGGATGCCCGGGCGATCCGTTCCGGCCGATGAACTCGGCGCGGTCGCACGTGAACGCGGTTTGGCGCCCGCCGAAATCGGCGAAGCTGACCCGGCCGCCAAACTCTCCCGACCACAGGCTCCGCGCGAGGATCGCTCGCGATTTCGAATCGAGTTCGGTGACAACGTAAGGTGCGTTTGCCGAGCGTGAACTCCCCAGCACCCACTCCACGTAGCCGGTCACGGAAATATGGCGAGTCGAGCCGGAATCGTTGCGCAGGATGAGCCGGGAAATCTTGATCGGGTCGCTCGCCGGGACGAATTGAACGAGGTCTGTCGAGATGCCGTGCGAGCTGTGTTGAAAACGGGTATAGCCCTGACCATGGTGCGTCACGTACGACGCATCCTGGAGGCGGATCGGCAGCGCGGTCGGCGTCCAGATCTCGCCGGTGCTTTCGTCGCGCAGATAGAAAGCTTCGCCGGGTGGATCCATGACGTGATCGTTGGACCAGGGCGTAATCTGGTTCTCGTGACTGTTCATCGACCAGGTAAATCCGGATCCTGATTCGGAGACCAGAAAACCGAAATCGGGATTTGCGATCACATTGACCCACGGCTCGGGGGTCCGCAATTCGTCGCTAAGTGAAATTGCGTATTCACGGCCGTTCTCGGAAAAACCACCGAGGCCGTTGAAGAACTGAAGATTCTGTTGCGGCAGGAACGCACTCACGGGTTTGGAGGCGCGCGCGACCTTCGGCGAAGGCGCTGCGGGCGCTTGCTCGGACTGCGCTCGGGTCATTTGCTCGGCGAGCGTGCCGCGGCGGCTGAGCAGCACGACCCGCGCGACGGCCTGAAGTTGAGCGTTGATCTGCGGTGTGATCAAATCCGCGCGAAGCAGGAAGATTTTTCCGCTCGCGTTGTGCGAATCGGGCGAGAGGCGCAGCTGACTGCCGCGAACGAGCGCTTCGAGCGATCCTTGCAGATCCTGTTGATACGAGCTTGCTTTTTCGTTGATGATGACCACGTCGGCCGAGAGCTGCTTCGTGCGCCAGTACTCATGTGCTCGTAGCAATTGACGGATCATGTCGAAATCGTCGGCGTCGTCGATGCGCGCGAGAACGATGGGCAGGTCACCGGAAATCCCCTGAGACCAGAGCGCAGGCTTTTCGAGCATTGTGGCGCCGAGAACAGCTTGATTCGGACGCAATGCTGGATCGGGGCATAGGACGGCGTTAGCGAGCCGCTGAAAAAGCTGCGCTTCGTCGGTGCTGATGCCGAGATGCCGCAGTTCTACCTGCGACTGCGTCCAGGCAAGAGTCCGCGTGCGCTCAAACGTGCGTGCGTCGCGATACTTGTCCGCGAGGTTCAAGACATCCTCGCGGGTGGACGCCACGATCGTGGAAAAAACCAGGTCCACCGTTTTGCCCGGCGGGATGTGAACGACGCGACGCAGGCTCATCACCGGGTCGAGGACGGAGCCCACTGTGTTCGAAAGCGGCCGGCCGTCGACGACGGAAATCGGACTGCGCAGATTATGGGCGCGGCCGATGAATCGCGCGCGGTCGGTTTCATATTGCAGCTCGCCGGAGGAATCGCCTTCGACGACAAGGACGTGCGCCAGCCAGACGGACGGCTCCTCAGGCGAGCGCTTGCGACGCGTGGCCAGCAACACGCCGACATCCACGACGAATTCGGTTTCTACGAACAGATTCGCAAACGCGGGATGGGCTTCGTCGCTGGCTTGCGTTGTTAGAGAGAGCTCGGCGTAGGAAGTAACAGCGACATCGCGTGCTCGCAAGCCCGTATTGGTCACGGATACGCGGCGAATCTCGGCATCGTCTTCCGACGACACGATCACTTCGAGATTGGTGACGATCGAGCGATCGCGCCGCGTGAATTCGACGTGATCTTCAAAGAACGCCGCCTCATAGGTTGTCGGCTCGATGCCGGCGGGCTGATATCCGGCGGACCAGACATTGCCGCTCAGTTCGTCGCGCAGGTAGATGTAGTTTCCCCAGCAATCGCGGGTGGGATCGTCGCGCCAGCGCGTGATGGCAATGTCCCGCCAGCGGCTGTATCCGGATCCTGCCGTGGTGAGCATCACGGCGTAGCGGCCGTTGGAAAGCAGGGCGGTGCGCGGAGTGGGTTCGTGAGGCGATTCGAAGCGCCGCACCGTGGGCGGAAGAAGATCACGAATTTGTGCCGCGGCGGATACTTCCTCTGCGCGCGGTCGAGCGACGAGCACATCGCGCGGAGTGCGTTCCTGCATCAGCAGCTCGGTGGCCTGCACGATCGGCACGTTGTGAAAGCGCGTGCACATGATGCCGTCGTTGATGGCATTGGCCAGAGCGACCAGCGACATGCCCTGGTGGTGCGCCATGTAGGCGCGCACGATGGCGACTTTTTGACCTTCGGCGAGGCGCGAGCTCGTGTAGTCGAGCGCTTCGTAGAAGCCGTATGCACCGTGGCCGCCTTCTTCTTTGAGGCGCTCGAAGTTTTGCAACGTGTCGATCGGGTCCACCATCGACGCCAGAGCCGTCGCGTAGGGAGCGATCACCAGATCTTCGCTGAGTCCGCGTTTCAGTCCCAATCCGGGAACGCCGAAGCTCGAATACTGATAGGTAAAGTCGATATCGCGCGCGCTGAATGCCGATTCGGATATGCCCCAGGGCACGTCGCGCTCTTTGCCATATTCAATCTGGCGCGCGACCACGTGTTCGTAGGTCTGCTGCAGGAGGCTGTTGGCCGGCGAACGCATAACCAGCGCCGGCATGAGGTATTCGAACATCGAGCCGGACCACGAAATCAGCGCCGATCCGGTTCCCGCGGGCGTCAACGCGCGGCTCAAGCGGAACCAGTGCGACGACAGCACGTCGCCCTTGGCAATGGCAATAAAACTCGCGAGGCGGGCCTCCGATGCCAGCATGTCGTAGCAGTTCGGGTCGAGATGCCCGTCGGTGGCGCGGTAGCCGATCGCGAAAAGCTTGCGGGATTCATCGAAGAGGAACTTGAAATCCATGGCGTCGAATATTTCTTCGGAACGCTCGGCGATCATCCGCAAGCGCTGGTGCAGCAAACGCGCTTCCTTCGCCGACTGGCCGATGGCCTGAACGAGCGCGTCGATTCGAGCGGTCCGCTCGCGACCCTGCGCCGGGTGGTTCGGCAAACTCGATTGCTGGGATGCGAAGTCGCGGGCCAGGGCCTCCAGTGCATCGGGCACGTCCGCGAGCGTCGCATTCGGGCGAAATGTTTTCTCGATGAAGAGCCATTCGGGAGTGTTCGGGGTTGCGGAGCCGGCGCCGGCGAGGGTGGCGAGATCCTGGGCGCTGAGCCGAAGCCAGGGCAGGAAGATTTTGGCGTCGCGCAAATGACTTTCGGCACAGGCTTTGGTGGCCTCGGCCCACGTACTGATGCCTGCGCACGCCTCAGAACCGAGGTCGTGCGCGATCGTTTGAGCCAGATCGGCGACGTGGTTTGCGCGGTCGGCGATTTCGACGATCTTCAGACTCCATCGCGCCACGTCGCGCGGCATGGACTTGATCGACGCGGCCAGCGTGTCGATCGCGTTGCTAAGCTGCTTGCCGGTGACGGCGTGGGCTCGCGACAGAGCATTGTTCTGCGCCATTGCCTCGCGCAGCAGAATTACGACATCATCGATGCCGGATGGTATCTCGCCGTCAATCACGGGTTTGGCTAGAAGCTCGCGGCAGCCGCTGGCCAGCGTGAGCAAATCGCCGGCGAGATTGCCGCTGTCAACCGTCGAGACATATTTCGGATCGAGCGGCTGGAGGTCGCTAGTGTCATACCAGTTGAGAAGGTGCCCGCGAAATTGTTCGAGCTTGCCGATGGTGCCGAGTGTGGCTTCGATCCGCTCGACGGTTTCCGCCGTGCCGATCCATGCGAAATCGCGGGCCGCGAGCGTGGATAACAGATAGAGCCCGATGTTCGTGGGCGAGGTACGATGCGCGACCACGGGCTTTGGGTCTTCCTGAAAATTATCGGGCGGTAGAAAATGATCAGCCGCGGTGACGAAAGTGGTGAAAAATCTCCAGGTTTGCCGGGCAATTGATCGCAGCACCTGCCTACTCGCCACGGACAGTCGCTCCTGCTCGACGTGGCTGGGCGGAAGGCTGATCCAGTAGGCAAGCGCGGGAGAGGCGAACCACGCGGCGACGAAAGGAACCGCGACGTAGAGCGACTGATGCCCGCGCCACCAGACCATCGCGAGCGTGGCGAACGCCAGCGCCACGCCCCCGAACATCCGACCATAGATGCCGAGTAATTTCAGGTCGACTTCGTGTTTCGCCTGCGCCGCGGTGATCCATTCGAGCATGTGCTTGTGGGTGACGAACAAACGAGCGAGCGTGCGCAAAATCGCGTCCGACATCAGCCATGCCTGATAGGCCAGGAACGCGGTGGTCAATCCGGCTTGCGAAAGCCCGAGCGTGAAGTCGGAAAAAAGCCCGTGGAAGTGGCTGCGCTTCGAGATGCCTTCCAGGCGCGCATTGAGGCCGGCCAAGAATGGGATGAGGGCGGGGAAAGCGATCATCGCAAATACGAATCGAGTCCAGAGCCAGGGCGACACATGGGGGATCAGCCAGCCCACGAGCAGCGTCAGGAACAGGCAGGGAGCCAGAAGCGATCGGCGCAGATTGTCGAGCATTTTCCAACGGCCGATCACAGGAATCTTGAATTTGCGGCTACCGGGAGCTCCGGCGCGACCGCTCAGGATCCAGGTGAGAAGCTGCCAGTCGCCGCGTGCCCAGCGATACTGGCGCGCCGCCGAAGCCTCGTAGTGGGAAGGGAATTCCTCGAAAAGCTCGATGTCGGTGGAGAGCGCACTGCGGGTAAAAATTCCCTCGAAGAGATCGTGGCTGAGCAGAATATTTTCGGGAACTTTGCCGCCCAGGGCGGCTTCGAAGATATCGAGATCGTAAATGCCCTTACCCGTGAAGGAGCCTTCGTGGAAAAGATCCTGGTAAACATCGGAAACAGCGGATGCGTAAGGATCGACCCCAGCGGGTCCGGAGAAGATGCGCTGGAACAGGGACCCTTCCCGGTCGGTCGGCAGCGATGGCGTGATGCGCGGCTGTACAATGCCGTAGCCGTCGACCACGCGCCCCTCCGTGGGGCTGAAAACCGCGCGATTTAGCGGATGCGCCATGGTGCCCACAAGCCTGGCGGCGGTGCCAATCGGCAAACGCGTGTCGGCGTCGAGCGTGATCACGTACTTTACGCCCGGTATGGATTCCAAGCGCGCGGTGCTGTCGCTGATGAACGATGTATCTGTGGCGCCGCGCAGGAGCAGGTTCAGTTCGTGGAGCTTGCCGCGCTTGCGTTCCCACCCCATCCATTTCTGTTCGGACTCGTTCCACAGACGGCGGCGGTGAAACAGAAAGAATCGATTGCCGCCACCGGGTGCCGGCCCGTGGCGTTTGTTGATGTCGGCAATACCCTTGGTGGCTGCGGCCAGTAAGGCCGCGTCGTTCGGCAGAGTTTGGGTCTTCGCGTCGATCCAGTCGGAAAGCAGCGCGAAGCGAAGATCGCCGTCGGAATTGGCCAGGTAATGAATTTCGAGCCGCTCCACCTGTTCCAGGATCACCGCTTCGGAACTCAAGAGCGTGGGAACGACGATGATCGTACGCAACTTTTCGGGAATTCCCTTGATTTCGAGGCGCGGCAGCGTCCGCGGTCCAAACAAATCCGTGACGCTGCGATTGATCAGCGCGATGGCCAAGTCCGATGCCGGAACGACCGCAAGCAGGCCAAGCAAAACGAGCTCGAAACGGTGCACTCCGTATTCCCAGGAACGGTATAGCGGCAATGCCAGGATCACCGCGGTGAGGAAAGCGATGGTACCGAGGTAGCCCGGAACGGCCGCACGGACATACAGACGCAGAACCCGGCGGCGCCAGTCGATCTGAAATCCGATTTCGCGCTCAAACGCCCGACGGCCGTCCGAGATCAAGTAGTAGCCGGGATCCATGCGCCGGTCATCCACGGGAGCCGAGCCATTGGAACCGGCATCGACCGCCGCTTGCCGGGCATAGCTCACCGCGAGCTCGGCCACTTCGATTTCCGAACGCTTCGATCCCCGCGCGAGGTCTTCGATGGCATGGCGGTAGGAATCGCGCGTGGCGAAATCCATTGCGCCAAAATCGCTGCCGTCGCGTAGTACCTGATCGACGAGGCTGATCTCTTCGAAAAAGGTTTGCCAGTCGAATGCCGAGGCCAGACGCATGCTGGTGACGATATTGCGCACGGTGACGCTCATACTGGCCTGCTGCTGATGTTCGACGCGTACGATTTCGTCGGCGCTCGTACCTTGAGCAGCCAGGCGATCGTCGAGCCACACGAGAATGGGGCCGACCTTTGGATCGAGGTCGCGCAGGCGTTGGATGAGCTGAACGGCGAAGGCGCGATCCAGGGGCTTTTTTTCGAATTGCCGGAGAACCGTCGCAGGAGAAACAAGCGCCTGCCCACCGGTGCCGAGCAGCCGGTCAGCGAGCTCGTCCGCTTCACTTCGGGCCTCGCGGCTCTGGACGAGTCGCGCTGACAATCGGCGCAGATTTTCCACGAGCACGATGCGAAGCGTAATCGCGACGGCCCAAAGTTCGCCGATCGTCAGCGGTTGCACGCGCTGATAGGCGTTTACGAAGCGGCGCAAGACTTCAGGATCGAGGTGACTATCGGTATGGGCGACGAATGCCCACGCCACACCATAAACGCGCGGATAACCCTGGAGGTGACCCGACGCAAGCTTCGGCAGCTTCCGATAAAAGCCCGGTGGCAGGTGGTCGTGGATTTCGCGAAGTTGTTCTTCCACCACGAAAAAATTGTCGACCAGCCATTGAGCGGCGGGCGTGATGGCCTGTTCGCGCTGAATGGCGCGAGCGATGTCGCGGTAGTAATCAAGCAGCAGCTGGCCGTTTTCAGCAACGCCTTCGATGAGCGGCTTGCCGGAATCGGGAGTGGTCGTGATTGTCTGTGCAGCGGCGAGGCTCTCGGCGTGCTGTTCGAGCCGATCGACGCTGAACAGTTCGCCGACGATGGGTTCGTCCGCTTCGGCGAAGGCGCTGATCGGCGGTGCGGCGCTCATTGCGGCCTCTGAAAATCAGGTGAGTCGAAACAGCGAAAAGAAGCTGGGACACCATTTTCGCACAACGTGGTACCGGTTCCCGAGCGCGCAATTGCGCACGCGGTGGTTGTGACCCAAGGCCTAAATTGATCGATCAGATTCCGCGGCGAACGCCGCCAGGTCGTCGATCGAGCCGGTCGCCCGTTGCGGCGAGATTCACTAGCTGGCGCGGCGAAGACTGTCGGACTCAAAGGAGCGGTCGGAAGAATGGGCCGTCGACGTTCGGATCGGCGCGTTGCGCAGCGCGACCACTGAATCCAGGATGCGTTCAAGATCCATATTCCGGTACGGATGGCAGATGAAATCAAAAGCGCGAATGTTCAGCGCGGCCAGATAGTCGCGGTATTCCTGAGGACACTCAGGCGAGCAAACAATGATCATCGGCACTTCCGCGTGGCGGTGTTTCAACAGGCGCACCACATCGCGGTAGGTTCCGTCGAGAAGCCAGAATCCGCAAAAGCAGGCAAGCACATCATTTTCTGCGAGCGCGGCGCGAACTTCCTCGGTGCCTCGAGCCCAGATCGTATTGACGCGATAGCCGCGAAGCAGTTCACCCATGCCGTCGAGGATCTGCGCATCCGTGGTCGCCAGCACGATGCTGGATCGTCCGGGTATGGCGGTGGGGCTTGGCGCATATTGCATTTCGGGCCGAGTCCGGATCGAGGGAGCGCCTGGAGGAATCATCATCGCCGCCGCCTTTCTGGCTGGCCGAAAACAAGGTGCCAACCTGCCCGCCCCCAGCTTCCCTCAGGAAGGACAAGTCCATTGTCATCTGTGTGCTGCGGGCGAACAATACAGTCAACGCGTTAGGGAAATCCGGGAATTCCTGTAGGCTCGCGGCGAACGTAATCTTGGCGACGTTTTTCTGGCAACGCCAGGCGTAATCCGGTTAGGCCGACCGCATGCCGCCTTCATTGACGCCCGCCAGGGATCGGAATGGGGCTCGAAGGTGCTTTCGAATCGAGGGAGCACTTCGTGTCGGGGCGTAGCGCCGCCTGTTATGCGTCTCGCTTGGGCGCGGACCATCCGCCTCCAACAGCACCATTGGGCTTATTTTCGAAGGGAGGGTCTTCCGGGAGTAGGTATCTTGGCACAGGCTGGAATGGAGCTCACGGTGCGAATGGGTTAAGGATGCCCCTCGTGCAGGACGATACTGAGAAGGGAACTGTGCACCTTCAGTCCGCCGTTGTAGTCAATGAAACCCAACTTCCGGAACTTGTTCATGAACGAGCTGACACGCGCACG
>CAZLWY010000022.1:0-6417 GCA_964563425.1 uncultured Acidobacteriaceae bacterium
CCGAAATTCCGAACGCCATTTCAAGCCGCACGCGGAAATGGCCGCGTTGTTCGCCGATCTTCCCGAAGCCATCGCCCATACCGCGGAGCTCTCCTCGCGCCTGCAATTTTCACTGAACGATCTGGGATACGAATTTCCGTCCTATCCAGTGGCAGAAGGCGATTCGCAGATCGAATTTCTGCGCCGCCGCGCCCACGAAGGTCGCATCACGCGCTATGGCGATGCAAATGAGCGCGCGTGCAAACAAATCGACCGCGAACTCGCGCTGATCGAAAAACTCAAACTAGCCGGCTATTTTCTGATCGTCTGGGACATTGTTCGTTTCTGCAAAGAGAAAAACATTCTCGTGCAGGGCCGCGGCTCGGCAGCCAACAGCGCGGTCTGCTACGCGCTGGGCATCACCGCGGTCGATCCGGTGGGCATGGATTTGCTGTTCGAGCGGTTTTTGTCCGAAGAGCGCGGCGAATGGCCGGACATCGATCTCGATCTCCCCAGTGGCGATCAGCGCGAGCGCGCGATTCAATACGTCTACGAGCGCTACGGTAAGCTCGGCGCGGCGATGACGGCGAATGTGATCACCTACCGAGGGCGCTCGGCCGCACGCGAAATCGGCAAGGCGCTGTCGTTCGACCCAGAAACGCTCGATCGGCTGTCCGCACTCGTCGGCTCGTGGGAGTACAAGGACCCGAACGACACGCTCGCCCGCCAGTTTCGCGACGCCGGGCTCGACATGCAGCACCGGCGCATTCGCAAATTTTTCGAGCTGTGCCAAGCCGTGCAGGATCTGCCGCGCCATCTGGGGCAACACTCCGGAGGCATGGTCGTGTGCCAGGGCCAGCTCGATTCCGTGGTCCCGCTCGAGCCGGCCACGATGCCCGGCCGCGTGGTTGTCCAATGGGACAAGGAAGATTGCACGGACATGGGCATCGTAAAAATCGATTTGCTCGGCCTGGGAATGATGGCCGTGCTCGAAGAATCTCTTCAGCTTATTGGCGAGCACTATCAAGAGAAGGTCGATCTAGGCCATCTGCCGCAGGGCGACAAAGCGGTGTATGACACGCTGAAAAAAGCTGACACAGTGGGAATGTTTCAAGTCGAAAGCCGCGCGCAGATGTCCTGCCTGCCGCGGCTTCAGCCGGAAAAGTTTTACGACATTGTCGTTCAAGTAGCGATTATCCGGCCGGGCCCCATCGTCGGAAAAATGGTGCATCCGTATTTGAACCGCCGGCAGGGCCGCGAGGCACCGGACTGCCTTCATCCCTCTCTCGAAGCTGTTTTAGAGCGCACACTCGGCGTCCCTCTTTTTCAGGAGCAACTGCTGCGCATGGCGATGATCGCTGCTGGTTTCACGGGCGGCGAGGCCGAGGAGCTGCGGCGCGCCATGGGATTCAAACGCTCCGAAAAGCGCATGCAGGAAATCGAAATCAAGCTGCGCCGCGGCATGACGGCCAACGGAATCGTCGGTGAGACGCAGGATAAGATCGTGCTGTCGATCACTTCGTTCGCGCTCTATGGCTTCCCCGAATCGCACGCGGCCAGTTTCGCGCTCATTGCCTATGCCAGCGCGTACCTGAAATGCCGCTACCTGGCCGCATTTACCGCGGCGATGCTGAATAATCAGCCGATGGGTTTTTACCGCCCGGCCACGCTGGTGAAGGATGCGCAGCACCACGGTCTGAAATGCAAGACCATCGATCTGACGCGCTCGGGTTGGAACTGCACGCTCGAAAAAATCCCCGGTGGTTTCGCGATGCGGCTCGGGCTGCGCTACGTGAAAGGCCTGCGCCAGGAAATCGCGCTGGCCATGCTACGCGAGCGCACCATGCGCCCGTTCGCCTCGGTCGAGGATTTGAAGCAGCGTGTACCGGAAATTCAAAAATCCGAGCTGACCGCGCTGGCCGAGGTCGGCGCGCTGAATTCTCTCTCGGGCCGTCGCGGTTTTCATCGTCGCGACGCGCTCTGGCAGGTCGAACGCGCCGCGCGCCGCCCCGGTCCGCTGCTCGAGGTGTCGGAAACGCCGCAGCGGGAGCCGGAAGCCGCGGAACCCGATTCGCCGCTCGCACAGATGACCAATGAAGAACGGCTCGTCGCCGATTTTCGCGGCACGGGACTGACCGTCGGACCGCATCCGATGACCTATCGCCGCGCGGAATTAAAACAGCGCGGCATCCGCACAGCCATTGAGCTACCGAGGCTTCCCGACGGGACGCACGTGCAGGTGGCCGGCGCGGTAATCGCGCGTCAGCGCCCCGGCACGGCCAAGGGTTTTGTATTTCTAAGCCTTGAGGACGAAACTGGAATCGCAAACGCCATCATCACGCCGCAGCTGTTCGAGCAGGATCATACCGTGGTCGTCCACAATCCTTTTTTGCTGATCGAAGGGAAGCTGCAAAATCAGGACAATGTAGTGTCGGTGAAGGCCGAACGTGTGCGCGCGCTCGATATCTCCCGCGCCGAAGTCACCTCGCACGATTTCCACTAGCGAAAATCACTTGATCGGCTCGCGCAGATCGTCGTTCCAGCCCAGCAGCGCTTCCGAAGTATCGCGCGTCGCGCCCAGGCGCTCGCGCGCCAGCGCCCAGCGGTCGCGAATCAGCCGCGAAACGGGCGCATCCAGCCGGACCGCCTCGCCCAGGTCTGCGGCGATCTTCACGTCCTTCGCCATCAGCCCGAGCGCAAACCCCGTGGCAAATTTTCCGCCGAGCACCTGCTCCTTGATCATCACCTCGGTCGTGAAATTGCGCCCCGTCGACACGTTCAAAATATCGACCATGGTTTCCTGATTCAGTCCGAATCGCTGGCCGATCAGCAGCGATTCGACTACCGCTGTGTAACCCGCCGCCGCAATATAGTTATTCAGAGCTTTCATCGCATGCCCGGTTCCCAGCGAGCCGGTCTCGAAAAGCTGCTTGCCCATGCACAGCAGCAGCGGCTTCGCGCGCTCGATCGCCGCTTTGTCGTCACCGCCGATCATGATCGCCAGCGTCCCGGCTTTCGCGCGCGGCACCGCTCCCGAAACCGGTGCATCGATCAGCGTCGCCCCGCGCTTGGCCAGCTCCGCGCCAAGCTCTCGCGTCCCCACCGGTTCGGACGAACTCATGTCAATGACCAGCCGGCCCGGTTTCAGCGCCTTCGCGAATGCGCCGTCCTGATCCTCCGTCAGCGCCTGGCAAACGATCCGCCCCGTCGGCAACATCGTCACGATGATTTCGTTCGCCGCGACGTCAGCGAGGCTCACGGCAGCCTTGCACCTGAAATCCTCGGCAAAGCGCTTGGCGCGCGCCGCATCGGCATCGAATACGGTCAGTTCGTGCCCGGCCTGCGCGATGTGACTGGCCATCGGCCAGCCCATGTTTCCGATTCCGATGAATCCAACACGCATAGAAGCACCGCCCTTCTATTCGATCCCCAGTTCCTTCAGCACTTCGGTTGCATGAATGAAGCTATCGACGCCCGCCGGCACGCCCGCGTAAATCATGCTGTGCAGCAGCACTTCGCGAATCTCTTCCTTCGAGCAGCCGTTTTTCACCGCACCGCGCACGTGTCCCTTCAGCTGCGTCGGCTTGTTCAGCGCCACCAGCAGCGCCATCGTCAGCATGCTGCGCGTTTTGCGATCGATCTGCGGCCGCGCCCACACTTCACCGAAGCAATACCGTGTCACCAGCTCCTGCAGCGTGCGGTTGAAATCTGTCGCCGATTGCAGCACCTCATCGGATTGCGCCGGACCGAACATTTCGCGACGAATCTGCATACCCGCGTTGAACACATCCGCGCTCGAAGCAGACGAAGACGCAGCCGCGGGTGCTATCACATCGAAGTGCAGGATGGTCGCCCCGCCGGTGGCATAGTTCGCCACATCCGCCGACACTTTCTGCCCGATCTCGGACTGCATCGCCGCGCCCATGGCCGCTTCGCTAGCAAAGTCGCCTTCAAAGACACAGTAATACGGCGACGGCGCCCCCACGGCCTCGATCGCGAAGCTGTACCGACTCGCAAGCAGGCCCGGAATTTGCAAGGCCAGCGGTAAATGCCTTTCCACGTAATATTTCTTGAAATGCGCTGGATCCTTCGGCGCGGAATAGAGCACGAGAACTCGATGCATAGCGATCGGTATCCTTTCAGTCAAAAAGCGGGTCAGGCAGCCGCTAGAGCTTGAATAGTTTTCGTGCCGTCTCACCCAGAATATTGCGTTTGGCCTGTTCGCTCAGAAACGGCAGCTCCGCAACGCGCGCCGGGACGTCGAAGTCCCAGTGCGGCCAGTCGGAGGAGTACATCAGCTGCGTGTCGGCGTGGACGGCTTTGAACGTCGCTTCCAGCAGGTGCGGGATCGTCACCTCCAGCGGCTGCGACGTGAAATACATTTCGGAAATATATTCGCTCGGCAGCCGCTTCAGCAGCGGCGCGTCGGATTGGCGCATCAGGTATTCATGGTCCAGCCGCTGCATCATGAACGGCACCCAGGCCAGCCCGCTTTCGATCCAGATCAACTTCAGTTTCGGAAATCTCTCCGGCAGCCCGTTCACGATCCAGTTCGTCAGGTGCGTCATGTTACAGGTCACGAACGACATCGAGTGCACCGAAAGAAACCGGTTCATCGTCGACGTCATCGTATCGCCCCACGTGGGCCCGGCGTGAAATGCCAGCGGCAGGCCACGATCTTCGAGCTCCCGGTAAATCCGCATGAACATGTTCTTGTGCACGCCCGCGTGGCGCTGGCTGGTGATCATGAATCCCACGACGCCCGGCGTCTCGCCGAATTCCTGGATCATTTTCAGCGATGCGTCGGGATCGTGGAACGGCAGGCACAGCAGCGTCTTCACGCGCTTCTCGCGCGGCAAAATTGTACGCGTGAACCAGCGGTTATACGCGAACGTCATCGCCGTCACGATGTCGGGCTCCGGATGCAGCCCCATTTCCAGCATGGGCTGCGGGAACACCACCTGCATCTTGATTCCCAACGAGTCCATCGCGCGCCGTACCAGCGTCAGGTCGCGGTGCTCATCCGTTTTTTCCACGTATTCGCCCAGCTCGCACTGGTGCGGGATGCGGCCGAACACATCCTGAAACGTCAATCCCACCGGGTGATTGCTGAAGGCCAGTTGTTTCGCGTTCGGCCAGTTCTCGGTCATCGCAATCGCATTGTGCCGCAGCACCGGATTTTCAAGATGCTTCAGAATGTCGGCCCAGGAATCGAACTCCACGTGGTGCGCGTCCACGTCCACGATGAAGTAGTCGTCCAGGTGCAGTCGCGCGATATCGCGGCGCGCGTTGGCCAGAATCTCGCGCGAATCCGTGCGCGTGGTGATCTGTTGCACCGTATGCTCGCTCGCGGTGCTTGTCGCTCCGCTAGCCACCCGGTTGTCGAGTTCAACTTTGCTCATCGCAGGAACCTCACTCAAAGCTCCGACCCATGCGCAACCCGCTCCGCTATTTCACAGCGCCTTCGGCGTCGTCTTCTGAAACCACAGCGCCAGATCGAAAGGATTCATATGCTGCGCCCGTAACAGGGCGCACGCCACCACCATCGCCTCCGTAGTCGAAACCGACGGATCAATCGGGGGAATCTCCGTCTCAAGCTCCTCAGCGTACGCCGCGTAAAGCTTGATCCCCGCCGTGACCAGGCTGGTCACGTCCTCGCGCGACACATCCGCCAGCTCGCCCGCCTCCGTCACCGCCTGGATCCGCGCGCGCACTGCGGCCACCGCGCTCGAAAGCTTCGCGGTTTCTTCAGACGGTGACATAAATTCCATCGGCCGCTTCTTCCACCGGCACGGAGATTAACCGCGCCGACCGGCGCCCCGGATGTACACCCGTCTTGATGTTGTATTCGAACCCATGCCATGGGCACACGATGTGGAGGTTTGCTTCGTCGAATGTGAAGCCACGGCTCTCACCTCCCGGCTCGATCACTTCATCGACGCGCGGAATGATTTTCCCCTGGCAGACCGGTCCGCCCTGATGCGCGCACTTATTGAGGTAGGCGTAGAGTTTTCCGCCGGTGCGAAAAATGCCGATCGTGGTTTCAGCGACGTCCACCACCAGCCGGCCGCCCTCGGACACTTTCTCCCCGGCGCCGACGAAAACTCTCTGCGTTGTGGCTGGCATATTCCCCCGATCGCGGCCGTCGCGGAAAGGCAGCCGCGACCCCGCAAAATCCCCATACATATGCTCCTAACGGCGCCCCCGGTTCCAAATCGCGGGTATTGTATGTTGAGAACATCGGCTTATCAACTCGCGTAAACGTCCGCCCATGCTGGCCCAAATGTGGTAGACTGGCTTTGCGCTTAATACCGCGGTTGTGTGGTGGTTGCTCTCGTTGGTTCACTGCTGAGAATGCCCGCCGGTTGTTCCTTCCAAAGTCTTACGCGTAATTAAAAAAGGATCTGGAATGCAGGATCTAGTGCGCGCTTGAAAACC
>CAZLWY010000023.1:0-5935 GCA_964563425.1 uncultured Acidobacteriaceae bacterium
TCGGCAAAATCGCCGGCGCTTACCCCGGGCGGAATTTTCATCTCATGCCCCCCATTCGATCTCTCACGGTACTCATGCCCATCCCGCTTACGCGACGCCCTTAGCCTTCCGCATCGATTTCGGCCAGATGCCGCACTTGCCCGCGGCCAGGATGCCGTTGGGATCGAGCGCGTCTTTGATGTTTTCGTGCAGGCGCCGCAGCGCGTGGTCGTTGAAGGAATACGCGTCCGAGATATCGCCCATGAACGCCGTGTGTGTGCGGTATTCGCCCCAGCCGTGCTCGGCCGACGTTGTCACCAGACGGCGGAAGACTTCGCGGTTGCGGCGGTTTTTCTCCACGTCGTGCTCGATCGGAAAGAAATAAATGATCACGAACGCACGCGCGAAGAACGACCAGACCGGGAAGGCCGCGGATGCGCCGCCGGACTCACCCAAGTCTTTGTGAACCTGATCGAAGACCTGCTGCGCCTCGAGGACCGACTCGCCGGTCATGGGGATGATCGGTGAAAACCACATGTGGCCCTGGCTGCGCGGGCCGCCCACTGAAAAAGTCTGCAGGCTGGGCACGCCGAACGGCACCGGGTTCGCAATGGTCGCAAGCTGATCGGCGTCGAGTGGGAAGCGGTAGGATCGACCGTCCTGAAATCGCGCGCCGGGAATCGCGGCTGAGAATTTGTCGCGCGCGTATTCCCATTGCGCCGCCACGACTTTCGGCGAGCCGTAGAACGGCAGCGAGACGCTCCAGTAGGGGATGTTTTTCTGAGCTGCGTAGTCTTCAAGATCCTTCGTCGAGCCCTTCGCCCGCAGCGCAGCCAATTCCGGATCGCGTCCGTAGGCCAGGGGACTGACCAAGGTGGTCGTGGCCTGCACGATGTTCGAATCGATCAAATTCGCGAATACTTCGACCAGCGCGTGCAGGTCGTCGTGCTTCGAAACCATCACGCTGCCGGAAAGAAACGCGTCCGGCTGCGGATAGAGCCAGAAGCCCATTTTGGTGACAACGCCGAGATTGGATTGAGAGAAAATTCCGTCCACGTAAGGCCCGAAACCGTATTTGTATTGCTGCCATGTCTTCCCGTTCGGCAGCGCGCCCATGCCCGTGCGCACCAGGTCTCCATTCGCCAACACCACTTCCATGCCGCAGTGGCAGTCGAAATGGTCGCGCATCGGCGTATAGCCCCCGCCGCGCTCGAGCGCATTGCCGACCAGGCTGCCCCAGCCGGGATCAGGCGGATCGATCCAGACTTTCAGCCCCTTATCCTGGATGTGGCGATAGAGGTCGAAATAACTGACGCCGGGCTCGACCAGGGCGTAGTGATTCTTGTCGTTGACCTCGAGCACGCGGTTCAGGCGCTTCAGATCCAGTACCACGCTGCCGCCCAGCAGCGGCGCCGATCCGCCGTAACCGAGATTTTTTCCGGTCGAAATCGTCCACAACGGAATCCTGTGCATGTTCGCGATCTTGACAACCGCCTGCACCTGCTCGACCTCGCCCGGAGCGATCGCGGCGGACGGAATGGGCTCCTCATTTTCGTGCCAGAACGGCGAATAGGAATCGCGGTAGGTGTCCACGTCCTCGTCGGACGTAAAGACCCATTCCTTGCCGATCGCGGCCTCGAATTGTTTGATGGCCTCGGCAAAATCGCCGGGACTGACGCCGGGCGGAACTCTCATCATTGCTCCTGCTGCTTCGATCGAACGCGCACGCCGTTGCTACTTCGGATTGTTGCGGGTCAGATACGCGCAGATTGCGTCCAGGTCCGCGTCGCTGATTTCCGTCTTGCGGAAAATCGGCATCACCGAGATTCCGTTGCGCACGTACATCTTGATGAGCTGCGGCGTCAGGTCCGTTCGCTTTTCGAGCAGCGCCGGCAGCTGGCCCTTATATTTGGCCTGCAGCGCCAGCGTGCCGGGCTTGCCGACGCCTTCTCCGTGGCACATCGAGCAGTAATTCTGATACTGGACGAAGCCGCGCGGCTGGCCTTCGCCATTCACGGTGGCATTCACCCAGGCGTGCGAGCGCGAGACGCCCTGATCGCCCTGTGCATGCGCCGGGGCCGCGGCGGCCGAGATCGAAATAGCGAGCGCGAGAATCAGAAAAGCTGCGGACTCTTTCATGATTTGACCTCCCGTATGTGCTTTGGCCAGATTCCGTATCGCCCGGCGGAAAGAATCCCGTTGGGATCGACGGCGTCCTTGACCGTTTCGTGAAAACGCAGCAGCGCGTTGTTGTTGTAGGAGTATGTCGCCATGATCGCGTCCTGAAAGGCCGGAGGTGTGCGGTATTCGCCCCAACCATGCTCGGCGGCGACCTTGATGAGTTTTTGAAACGCCGCGCGGTTTTTCTTGTTCGTTTCGACGTCCTTCGTCACGGGGAACGCGAAAATAAAGATGAACGAGCGCTCCCAATACGTGGACGGCAAATTGAAGTTGAGGAAGGGCAGCCCGAATTCCCTGGCCGCGGCCGCGAAGACGCGATTGGCTTCGAAAATCGCCTCGCCCGTGCGCGGAATGATCGGCGAAAACCACATGTGGCCATTCGCCGGCGCCGGATTCATCGGCGAGCGTGCGCCGATTGAGAACATCGCCAGGCTCGGTATCCCGAATTGCGGCTTGTGAACTTTCTCCCGCTGCTCGGAAGTCAGCGGCAATTTATAATTTTCGCCGTCCTCGAACTTCGCGCCCGGAATCTCGCTGAATTTCTCCTTGGCGAACGCCCAGTTCGCGGCATTAACTTTCGGGCCGCCGTAAAAGCTGAGCTTGCAGTTCCAGTAGCCGATGCCTTTTTTTTGCGCGTAATCATCCAGCTCCGGCGACATTTCGCCGCCGGCCTTGGCGATGAGAGCCGTAAGCTCCGCGTCCTGCGGCCGGTCGAACGGGCTCGATCCCTGGTCGAAGCGTGCGGCAAATTCCGACAGCATGGGAATTCCCAGCAGGGGGCTGCCGAGATCGGGCATCCCGTTCGTGGCCCGCGTGTTTTCGAGGTAGGTGACGATTCGCACCAGCGGGATCAAGTCGTCGTGGCGCGGCACCGTGACGATGCCGGAAAAATAGGAATCCGGCTGCGGCATCATCCAGAATCCCATCTTTGTCACCACGCCGAAATTCGACTGCGAAAACATGCCGTCGATCCACGGGCCGAAGCCGGATTTGTATTCCTGCCAGGTCTTTGAACCCGGCAACGCGCCCATGCCCGTGCGCATGATTTCGCCGTTGGCGAGGACGATTTCCATGCCGCAATGCGAGTCGAAATGATTGCGGAATTGCGGCATCAGATAGCCGCCGCCGCGGTCCAGCGCGTTGCCGACGGGACTTCCCCATCCGGGATCGGGCACGTCGACCCACAGCTTCAGCCCCTTTTCCTGAATGTAGCGGTACAGGTCGAAGTAGCTGACGCCCGGCTCGACGAGAACATAGGCGTTGCGCTCGTTGACCTCGACGATACGGTTCATGCGCTTCAGGTCCAGTACCACGCTGCCGGAGAGCACGGGGGCGGAACCGCCGTAGCCGAGATTTTTCCCGGTGGAAACCGGATAGATGGGAATTTTGTATTGATTGGCCACGCGGACGACCTTCTGAACCTGCTCGACGTTCTCGGGCGCAACGGCCGCGGACGCAAACCGTTCCTCCGGCTCGCCCATGAACGGCGAATAGGCGTCGCGATACAGCGCCACGTCTTCGTCGCTGGTGAAAACCCATTCCTTGCCAACAGCGTCCTGAAACTGCTGGATCGCTGCGGCGAAATCGCTTGCGCTCACGCCTGGCGGGAGTTTCATTTTCCGCTCCTGATTGCCATCAGTTGCGCCACCCCAATTGGTCCCCAGGACACGCGCTTCACCCGGAGCGCGCGACCCAATGCTACGGCTTGTTGTTCCTCGTCAAATACGCGCAGATCGCGTCGAGTTCGGCGTCGCTGACTTCGGTCTTGCGAAACATGGGCATGAACAGCACGCCGTGACGGACGAACTGCTTGATCGCGGGCGCCGTCAAATCGGTGCGCTCCTCGAGCACGGCCGGCTTCTGCCCGCGCGCGGCCAGCGAATCGGTGCCCGGCTTGCCCACGCCGGTGCCGTGGCATGGGAAACACCATTTGTCGTAGACCTTGTGCCCGCGGTCGATCTGGTCCTGATCGGGCGAAGCACCCGGTGAGGCGAATGTGGCGCTGGTCGTCATGAGACTCAACGCCAGCAGCATTGCCATTCGTGCGTTTTTCATGCCGTTGCCTTTCTCATTCGTTTTGGCCAGATGCCGCATTTTCCGGGCGATAAAATGCCGTTGGGATCGATCGCGTCCTTGACCGTTTCGTGGAATCGCCGCAGCGCGTGGTTGTTGAACGAATACGTGTCCGATACCGTCTGCATGAACGCCGTGTGCGTGCGGTATTCGCCCCAGCCATGTTCGGCTGCCACCTTGACGATCTTCTCGAAGTTCTCGCGGTTCTTTTTGTTTTTCTCCACGTCGTGCTCGATCGGAAAGCCGAAGAGAATCAAAAAACAGCGCGCATAGTTCGACGCGGGGCCGAGAAAGAACATCGGTCCCGTCGGCATGCCGAATTCGGCGTACGCGTCCGTGAAAACCTTCTGCGCTTCGAGCACCGCTTCGCCGGTCATCGGCACCACGGGCGAGAACCAGATGTGACCGTTGCTGCGCGCGCCGCCCACTCCGAATACTCCGAGGCTCGGTATGCCGACCGCGACGGAATTCTGGAAATTCGGCACCTCGGCAGGATCGATCGGGAATCGACGCAGTTTGCCGTCCTGGAATTTCACGCCGTCAATCGACGAATATCTCTGCTTGGCATATTCCCACTGCGCCTGCACCACTTTCGCCGGCCCGTAAAATGGCAGCTCGACGCTCCAGTAGCCCATGTTTCGCGAGCGCAAAAAACCTTCCAACTCTTCGGCAGTAGCTCCCCCCGGTTTTGCGTGCAGCGCCGCCAGCTGCGGATCGGCGCGCATGAAATTCAGCGGACTGCCGACGCTGGTCGTTCCCATCACGATGTTCGAATTCAGCAGGTACGCCATGCCTGAAACCAGCGGAATCAAATCGTTGCGCTTGGGCACCGTGACTGTCCCTGTCAGGTACGCCTCGGGCTCCGGAAAAAGCCAAATCCCCATTTTCGTGACGATGCCGAGGCTCGATTGCGAGAAGGAAGGCGTGATGTAGGGACCGAAACCGTACTTGTACTGTTGCCAGGTCTGGGAGTTCGGCAGCGCGCCCATGCCTGTGCGCAACAACTCTCCATCCGGCAGCACGACTTCCATCCCGCAGACGGCGTCGAAGTGGTCGCGCATCGGCGTGCGTCCGCCCCCTCGATCGACCGCGTTGCCGATCAGGCTGCCCCAGCCCGGATCGGCGGGATCAATCCAGACTTTCAGGCCCTTGTCCTGGATGTAGCGATAGAGATCGAAATAGCTGACTCCGGGTTCGACCAGGGCGTAGTGATTCTTGTCGTTGACCTCGAGAATCCGATCCATGCGTTTCAAATCGAGGACCACGCTGCCGCTCAGAAGAGGCGCCGAGCCGCCGTAGCCCAGATTCTTGCCGGTGGAAATGGTCCAAAGCGGAATTTTGTATTTGTTGGCGATGCGGACGACGGCCTGGACCTGCTCGACTCCATCCGGCGCGACGGCCGCGGAGGGAATCGGCTCTTCCTCTTCGTGCCAGAAGGGCGAATACGAGTCCCGATAGAGGTCCACGTCCTCATCGGACGTGAACACCCATTGCTTTCCGACCGCTGCTTCGAACTGCGCTAGGGCGGCGGAGAAATCTGCGCTCGCTACGCCCGGTGGAAGCCGCATCGCACGCTCCTCGCGAATCTACGCGCCCGAATATTTTCGCGCGGCGCCCACCGGAGCGATCACCCAGGAAACCAGGTGTTCGGGATCGCCGGCTTGCTTCGCCGCGGGAGTCACGATGGTCAATTTAGAAGCCT
>CAZLWY010000024.1:0-29932 GCA_964563425.1 uncultured Acidobacteriaceae bacterium
ACGCTCGGCGGGTTTCTTTTCGGGGTCGCGCGGAATCATTTGCGGAAGCGCTGGGAGCAGGACCGGCGGCTGGTAGCTTTTGACGGCGATCCCGACGATTTGCACGGGCACGCCTCCATCGACCATGGCGGGATCGGCTCGGCAAACGGCCATAGCGCTCACAGCAACGGTCATGGCGGCGGAGTGTCCTCCGCGCCGGGCTGGGATGAATTTGCGTCCGTCGAAGCGATCGCCCGCGTGCGCCAGGCGGTCGGCACGCTGCCGGAAAACTATCGCGAAGTTGTAGTGCTGTGCGAGCTGGAAGAGATGAGCTACGAAGAAGCGGCGTCGGCATTGGGATGCCCCGTCGGCACCGTGCGGTCGCGGTTGCACCGGGCGCGCGCGATGCTGGTCGAGAAGCTTCGTGAGACGCGATCGGTGCGGCGCATTTCGGCTTAGCAGAACAAGGAAGAGGTGAACGTGATGGACTGTACGCGATTCGAGGAAATCGTTCACGATATCGAACGTCCGGGTACGGAGGGCTTTGCCCTCCGAGACAGCGCCTTGGCGCACGCCGAATCGTGTGCGAACTGCGCGCGGCTGATGACGGATGTGGAGTCGCTCGATGCCGGATTGCGCGCGATGTCCGTGGCCGCGGCTGGGCAGCAGGCGCCCGCGAATCTCGAAGTCCGTTTGATGGCGGAATTCCGGCGGCAAAGGATGGCGAGTTTGCGCTGGAGCGTGCCGCGCCAGATTGCTGCTCTCAGCACGGCTGCTGCGGTGATGCTGGCTGTCGGTTTTTCTCTGCACCACTTTATGGGGCCCAAGGGCCACGAAGCGCCTGGTGTGACCCAGCTCCTCAATCGGCCCGCTTCACCGGCGGCTGCAGCTGGCAGCGGAACCGCCCAGGATTCTGTGAATTGGATCGACACGGACGATTCCGAGTACGCCTCATTCATACCCTTGCCTTACGCGGATGATCCATCGGCACTCGATGAGGGTACGGTTGTACGTGTGGAGATGCCGCGCGCGGCGCTTGCCTCCTTTGGGCTGCCGGTGGCGGCAATGGAGAGCGACGGAACGGTGCGCGCCGACCTGATCGTCAGCGCGGACGGAACGCCGCAGGCGATCCGGCTGGTTCCGCAGGCGAGCGCGAGCCAGGAATAGGCTTTGAGCGATTTTGAGCAAGAGGCAGTGGGAGCAGGCAGGGAGGAACGCATGGTTCATTCGATGAACCGTTTGCGGAGGTTGAACGTCACGGGATTTGGTGCGGTGCTATTGGCACTGGCGATGGCGTGCCCTGCCGCGCTGGCGCAATCGGATGCGCCGCCTCCGCCGCCGGGCCACGATGTTTTCTTCATGCGCACGGGCGGCGGGCCGGGCGGTCCGGATGACGCGATCGGATTCGTCGGCTTCGAGGAAGATCTTGGCGGGAAGACGGTGACCGGCGCGCCCTTCAGCGCGACGATTTCCACGCAGATCACGCAGACGCTCTCCGACGGCAATCACATCAATCGCACCACGACGGGGAATATCGCGCGTGACAGCCAGGGCCGCACGCGCCGCGATATGACGCTGCCGGCGATCGGCGCCTGGGGGACGTCGGGCCCGTCGGCTCCGCACGTCGTTTTCATCAACGACAGCGTAGCCGGAGCGCGCTACGTGCTGCAGCCTGACAAGAAAATCGCGCGGAAGATGCGATGGCGAGAGCGCGGCGACAGGAACGGCAGCCCGCGGTCTCCCCGCGGTCAACGCCAGGAAAGCAACGTAACGACCCTCTCTCTCGGAACGCAGACGATCAACGGCGTACAGGCCGAGGGCATGCGCACGACGCGGACGATTCCTGCGGGCGCGATCGGCAACGCGAACCCGATCGTGATTACGAACGAGCGGTGGTATTCACCAGAGCTGCAAACCGTGGTGATGAGCAAACGCAGTGATCCGTTCCAGGGCGAGACTACGTTTCAATTGACGAACATTCAGAAACAGGAGCCGGAGGCCTCACTTTTCCAGGTGCCTTCCGATTACGCGGTCGAGCAAGGCGGTCCCGGCGGCCCAAAGCGGTTCAAGGCCGGTCGCGGGCAGCCGCCGCCGCCGGATGCACAGCCGCCAACGTCGCAGGATTGATTTTCTCCCACGATGCACAACAAAGCTTGCGGGCGGATTCCCCACACACGCTCCGCCCGCAAGCGCCCCCCTCCATCGGCTGTTGTAGATCGCACCTGCTATAATCGACTCAACGATCATGGTCTCGTGGAACGAAAGCGAACTCACGAAACAGCTCGCAGCGGAAGGTTTTACGCACACCTACGTGTGGCAGGACCGGCCGAACGCGTTCTATTCCGATCACACTCACGCCGGCCTGACCGCGCACATTGTTCTCGATGGCGAAATGACGCTGACCTGCGGCGGCAAATCGGAAACATTTCGCGGAGGCGATCGCTGCGACGTTCCGGCAGGCGCCCTTCATTCGGCGCGGATGGGGCCGAGCGGCTGCCGCTACCTGGTCGGCGAGAAATAGTCAGTTTTCTTTGATCATGGCGCGGTCGAGCAGTTCGACCACGTGAAGCACTTGGTGTTGCGTTTTGTGGATTGCCGCGCCGGCGCGCAATTGCAGGATGCAACCGGGATTCGCGGTGACAATCGCATCGACCGCTGTTTCCCGCGCGAGCTCCATTTTCAGCGCGAGCAGTTCGAGGGATGCTGCTGTTTCCGTGACGTTATAAACGCCCGCCGAACCGCAGCACTGGTCCGCCAATCGCATTTCGACGAGATTCACTCCCGGAACCGCGCGAATCAATTTGCGCGGAGCTTCGCGGATTTTCTGCCCGTGTGCCAGGTGGCACGAGTCCTGATAGGTGATGCGCAGCGGGGTGTTTTGCATCGGAGCCGAAAGGCCAAGCTCCGCCAGGAACTCCGTTACGTCGCGCACCGTGCTGCCAAACCGTGCGGCTGCGTCGTGATCGGCGCCCGGTTGCGAGACCAGATGCGGATACTCCTTGAGAGTCGAGCCGCAGCCCGCTGCGTTCGTGATGATTGCGTCGAGACCGCTTGCCGGGAATGCTCGAAAATTCGCTCGCGCCAGATTCCGCGCCACGTCGCGGACCCCGGCGTGCGCGGCGAGCGCCCCGCAACAGACCTGTGCGGCGGGCACGACCACTTCGCAGCCGTTCGCCTGTAACACGCGAATCGTGGCGCGATTGAGCTCGCTGAACGTGACTTGTGCGAGACAACCGGCGAAGAGCGCAACACGGGCACGTTGCCTACCTTTCGCCGGAAATGTCTTGCCCAGCTCGCTGAAAAAGAATGCCGAATCGATTTGTGGCAGCAGGCGTTCGCGATCCTGCACTCCGAGCAGTTTCAGGATTCCGGTGGCGCGCGCGACGGTCGCCAGCCCCGATCGCTGATACGCGCGCAGCGCCCGAGCGACCGCTGCGATCCGACGCGGGTAGGGAAGCAGCCGGCGATAGATGAAATCGCGCGGGACGCGCGACCGAAGCGGGCGTCGGTAATTCTGTTCGATCTGCGCGCGCGCTCCTTCGACGAGCTTTCCGTACTCCACGCCCGAGGGGCACGCCGTCTCGCACGCTCGGCAATCCAGGCAGCGGTCGATGTGCGCGACGAATCCTTCGCCCAGGGCCATCCGGCCTTGATCCACGAGCTGCATTTGGCGAATTCGCCCGCGCGGTGAATCCGCCTCCTGTCCCCACAGGCGATACGTCGGGCAGTGATTCAGGCAAAGCCCGCAGTGCACGCAGCGCGAGTAGTCGGCGTACTCAGGCTTGTCCGCACCCGCAAAACCGCTCCGTGGAGGTGCCGGGGCCATGGCGTCTAAATCCCTCCCACGAATCGGCCGGGGCTGAGAATTCCGCCGGGGTCGAAGACATTCTTCAGCTTTTTCATGAGCTCGAAACTCGCGGGCAGCGGGCCCCAGATATCGATCTCGCGTTTGAGCGCGGATGGGCACCAGGGTAATGTGACTTGCCGGAACGGCGGCTTTCCCGCAAGCGCGAAAATTCGCCCGCAGTGCTGCTTGAGCATGTGCAGCGAGCCCGGGGAAGCGTCGGGCGGCCAAACAGCGAGGTAGGCGACGCCCAAGCCCCGCATCACGACCGCCCAGGGCATCTCGATCGACGCGGTATAGCTTGCAAGGTCGGGCAACTCGGCTCCAAGAGCGCTGATTTTCAGGATCGCCGCGGCGGGGAAGCGCTTAAGAATCGCGGCCGGGAATTCTGAGAGGATGCTCATCACGGATCGTTCCTCCGCTGGATTCAGCTCGCTCAGCCATTCCGAGACTCCCGGTTCCGAATGTCTGGTCGCTACAAGCTCCTTGTAATTCCGCTTCAAAACATCCTCGTCCCCGGCGAAGGAAACATAGACCGACCAGCGATTATCGCCGAGTGCGGCTCTCGCTTTCTGAGAGGGTAGAAACTGGCCGCGAGCGCTCTCGCTGACAATCTCCAAGGTGCGTGGGCGCAGTGCGGACCGCACGATGGCATTTCGGAATTCGCAAGCCTCCCTCGAGCCGCGAAATTCAGCGACAAAAGTGCGCGTCTGCCGCGGCAGCGGAAAGGTTCTGAAATTGATTCGCGTGATGGCGCCGAGCGTTCCCAGGGAGCCGATCAGCATTTTGTGAATGTCGTAACCCGAGACGTTTTTCACCACGCGCCCGCCGCTTCGGGCGGCAATCCCGTCGCCGGTGACGAAATTCATCCCCAGAACGAAATCGCGCGCTGTGCCATAGGAGTGCCGCAACGGCGAATCGACGCCCGAAACAATCGTCCCGCCAATCGTAGCGCGGGCCATGAAAGGCACGGTGAGCGGAATGAATTGATCGTGTTCGGCGAGCACGCTGGCGATTTTGGCAAGCGGTGTTCCTGCCTCAGCCGACAGCGTCAAATCCTCGGGGTCGTAGGCGATGAGGCGATCCAGGCGGCTCAGATCAAGCGCAAGATCGTACCGGCGCGGGGGCATCCCGATGCCAAGCTTTGTTTGCGCGCCCGAAACCACGCACGCGAGTTTTTCGCGCCCTGCGAATTTCACGAGTTCGGCGACTTGTTCCTCCGTGCCGGGACGCACAGCCGCCGAAGGAGTCTTACTGTCGATGTCATACCGGGTCAACGGCCCCGGGTCCCGGACGATATTCGCCTCGCCGACGATCTCCGTCAGCTGCGAAAGTGCAGTCGCGCCGCTCGCGCTCATGCGGATGGCGCAACCGCGGGGCCATGCCGGGGACGCACGTAAATCTCGCCGCAGCCCTTCGAGGTCGGAAAAATCTTTCCGGGATTGAGCAGATCCGCCGGGTTGAAAACCCCGCGCACGCGCCGCATCAGCTCCAAATCAGCCTCGCTGAAAAGCAGCGGCATCAGCCGGTCCTTCTCCATGCCAACGCCATGCTCGCCGGTGATCGAGCCTCCCACGGCAATGCAGTATTGGAGTATTTCGTCGCCCGCGCGAATCGTGTCGCGAAATTCCTGCTCGTTGCGCTCGTCGAACAGAATAATCGGGTGCAAATTGCCGTCCCCGGCGTGAAAAACGTTACCGATCCTCAGATGATACTTCCTGCCGATCTCCTCGATGCGCCTCAGCGTCGCGGGAAGCTTCGTCCGCGGGATTACGCCGTCCTGCGTGTAATAGCTCGGCGAAAGCCGGCCCGCCGCGCCAAACGCGTTCTTACGACCCTTCCAGAAAAGATCACGCTCGCGCGCATCGCGGGCCACGCGTACGTTCCGCGCGTGATGAGCGGAACAAACGTCGGCGATTCCGCGCGCGTCGGCCTCGGCCGCCTCGCGCAATCCATCGGCTTCGATCAAAAGGATCGCCGAGCAATCAAGCGGAAACCCGGCGTGCACGTATTCTTCGACCGCGCGAATCGTCCAGCCGTCCAGCATCTCGCAAGCCGCCGGCGTGATTCCGCGCGCCGTGATTTCCGCGACCGTCTCGGTAGCGTCATCGACGGAATCGAAAATCGCGAGCAAAGTCTTCACCGCTTCGGGACTGCGCGTCAACTTCACGGTAATTTCCGTCACCAACCCGAAGGTGCCTTCCGAGCCCACGAAAAGCCCGGTGACATCGTAGCCCGGCGCGTCCAACGCCGTGCTGCCTAACCGCACCGCCTCCCCGCTCGGCAGGACGATTTCGAGCGCCAGCACATGATTCGTGGTCACCCCGTAGGCGAGCGTATGCGGCCCGCCGGAATTTTCAGCGACGTTCCCGCCGATGGTGCACGCTTTCTGGCTGGAGGGATCCGGGGCGAAGTGCACGCCGAGATGCTCCACGGCGGCGCTGAGATCGGAATTGACCACGCCGGGCTGCACCACCGCGCGTTGATTTTCCGCGTCGACTGCGAGAATCCGGTTCATTCGCGCGAACGAAACGACGATCCCGCCATGCCTCGCGATCGCGCCGCCGGACAGCCCGGTTCCTGCTCCGCGGCCGACGATCGGAACCTGATGTCGCGCCGCCAACCGCGCAATTTCGACCACGTCGTGGGTTTCGCGCGGAAACGCCACGCAATCCGGGCGCGCCGTTTCAATCGACCCGTCGTATTCGTACAGCATCAGGTCTTCGGGTGCGTGGAGGATCCCCCGAGGGCCGAGAACTTTCTCAAGATCGTGAAGGAGCCGCGAATTCATCTCATTTTGCGCGATGGGAGCGTCTGGGGTCACTATAGTCGCGCGTTGCGGCAAGCGTCAACGAACCTCGCAGCGGCCTGTGCAACCCGAACCTGCCGATCGGTCGTGGCGGCTGCTGGAACTTCCGCACAGTGGTGTATTCTGTGGGGCCGTAAGCACCGATTTCGCGAGGCACTGGGTGAGCAAACCGAAGGTCTTGGTCACGCGGCCGCTGTTTCCGGCCGCCCGCGCCATACTGGATCAGCATTTCGAGGTCGACTACTGGACGCCCCCCGAGCGCATTCCGCGCGCCGAATTGCTGAAACGAGTTGGCGATAAGGACGCGCTGATCTGCCTGCTGACGGAAAAAGTGGACCAGGAGCTGCTGGCGCAATCCCCGAAGCTGCGCGTCGCGGCCACCGTTTCCGTCGGCTACGACAATATCGACGTACCGGCCTGCACGCGCCACAAAGTCCTCGCCGCGCACACGCCCGGCGTGCTCGACGAAACGACTGCCGACTTCGCCTGGACGCTGCTGATGGCGGTGGCACGCCGGCTCGTCGAAGGCGACGCCTGGACGCGCTCCGGCACCTGGCCGGGATGGGATCTCGATCAACTTCTCGGCGGCGACGTCTGGGGGAAAACCCTCGGCATCGTCGGCTTCGGACGCATCGGCCGCGGCCTGGCACGCCGCGCGGGCGGATTCCAGATGCGCGTCCTCTATCACGACGGCGTCCGCGCGCCGCTGGACGTCGAGAAACAGCTGAACGCCGAGCAAGCGGACCTCGATCGCCTCTTGCGCGAATCCGATTTCGTATCGCTGCACGTACCTCTGCTGCCTGAAACGCGCCACCTGATCTCGATCGCGGCCTTCGAGAAGATGAAACGCACCGCCTACCTCATCAACACCGCGCGCGGCGCCGTAGTGGACGAAGCCGCGCTGGTCGCTGCGCTCGAACAAAAGAAAATCGCCGGAGCGGCGCTCGACGTTTACGAGTACGAGCCGAAAGTCAGCCCGGCACTCGTGGGTCGCAAGGACACGATCCTCGCCCCTCACATTGCCAGCGCCACGATCGAGACGCGCACGAAAATGGCCGTGATGGCAGCGAACAACGCGGTGGCCGCGGTCGAAGGCCGTCGGCCGCCCAATGCGCTGAATGCGGACGCGTTTTAGAACTCGGAGGATGAAATGTCGCTGGTGACCCGCAATCATCCCAAGCTCACTCTGGAAGGCGCCCGAGCGGTTCTCGCCGCAGCCCAGCGCCGCGCCCAGGAAATCAATGTGCCGATGGACGTCGCCGTGGTCGACGACGGCGGCCACTTGCTGGCGTTCGAGCGCATGGACGGCGCACGGCCCTCGTCGATCGCAATTTCGCTGATCAAGGCGCAGGCCGCAGCGTTGCGCCGCTCGCCCACCGGCCCGGCGATGGCGGGGGACCAGGTGAACTTGCCGCTCGCGCTGGGCCTGGCGATTGCCACTCCGGCGGCACAGACCCCGATTCGAGGCGGGGTGCCGCTGATCGCGGATGGTCAGGTGATCGGCGCTGTTGGCGCAAGCGCAGGCTCGGAAGATCAGGATCTCGACGTCGCGCGCGCCGGCGCCGCCGCGATAGAGAAGGCGTGAAGCAGACGGCCGAGCGCGTGTTCCGCGAGACGCTCGCGGCGATTGATATCCCTGGCGCGATGGAACGGAAGCTTGGGCGCAGCGGATCATCGATCGCTGCGGGCGAAGGACGAATCGATCTACGCGATTTCGATTCGATCGTCGCGATCGCATTCGGCAAAGCGTCGCAGGCGATGGCGCGCGGGCTCGTAAACGTTCTCGCCGACGATTTTCCAATCGATGGAATTCTCGTCGGGCCCGCGGCTTTGCCGGCCGCAATGCCCGACTGGGAGGTTTTTCGCGGCGGACATCCGCTCCCGAACGCCGAAAGTTTCGCGGCGGGCCGCGCCGTTCTCGAACGCCTGGCAAGGTGCGACCCGAGCACGCTGATTTTCTTCCTTATTTCCGGCGGGGGCTCGTCGATGGTCGAGCAGCCGCTTGATCCCAACCTGACGCTCGCGGATTTCGATGAGCTGAACGCCGCCCTGATCACCTGCGGCGCGCCGATCGACGAAATCAACGCAGTCCGCAAGCATCTTTCCGCGACGAAAGGCGGACGCCTGGCCGCCGCTGCGCCGTTCTCAACGAAGCTCACCCTTGCGATCAGCGATGTGCCGGCGGGACAAGAGTCGGCGCTCGCATCGGGTCCCACGTTGCCCGATCCCACGACGATTCATGACGCCCAGCGCATCGTCCGGCAATACGATTTGCTTCCAAGATTCCCGCCACTCGCGCGGGATGCCTTTGAGAGACACTCTTTGCGGGAAACTCCGAAGCCGGGCCACGCGTGCTTCGGTCTCGCGCATTTCGAGGTCTTGCTCAGCGCGCATGATCTGACCCACGCGGCGCATCGTGCCTGCGAGGCCGAAGGCTACCGCTCGATCTGCGACAACTCGACCGACAACGGGCCTATCGACAGAGCGTCCGATTTTCTCCTCGGCCAGCTCGAAGCGCACTCGAGGGCGAATCCCGGCCACCGCGTCGCCGTCCTCTGTGAAGGAGAGTTGAGCAGTCCGGTCATGGGCGACGGGGTGGGAGGGCGCAACGCGGCCTTCGTTCTGGCGTGCGCACCGAAGATTGCGGGGAAGGGGATTACGGTTCTCAGCGCCGGGACGGACGGCATCGATGGCAACAGCCCCGCGGCCGGTGCGGTGGCCGATGGAAAAACTCTCCTGCGAGCCCGCGCGCTCGGCCTTGATATCGTCGACTTTCAGCGCCGCAGCGACTCCTACAATTTCTTCGCACAACTAGGCGACGCAATCCTCACCGGTCCGACGGGCAACAATCTTCGGGATCTGCGGATTCTCATGGCCGAGCCGGACAGCCGAGCGTAGCTACTTCTGGGCAGGCTGAGTCTTGAGCAACCGTATGGCCAGCTCGATATAGGGCCCGACGGCCACGGTCAGCTCGCCGTGTTTCAACATCTCCTCGAGAGGAGCAATCGCGTCGCTATCGCCCCGCGCGCCCAGCGCGAAAATTACCGCCAGCCGGATATCAACGTTCGGTTCGTTCAGATACGAAATCAGAGTTTGCGTGATTTCGTGATTCGTCTTGTCGAGCTCCGCAATGGCTCCGATCGCAGCTTGGCGGCTGCCAATCGGCTTTCCAGGCTTCGACCAGTCCATCAGGATCGAAACGGCGCGCTGGTCTTTCAGCGTACCAAGCGCTCGCAGCGCGGACTTCTGGATCATGTCGTCGGGCGATTTCGATTTCACAGCGGCAGCCAGAATTTCGAAAGCCTCGGGCGGCTGAAGTCTGGCGATGGCGCCGAGTGCTGCCGCTCGAACCCGGTAAGCCGGGTCCGCCGCTGCGATTTTCGTGAGTTTGTCGGACAGCGAGATATCGTCTTTGAAGTTTCCAAGCTCAAGCACGGCAACATCGCGCACCCACGGAAGCGGATCGTGGACACCCGCGAGCACTTGCTTTTCTGCCTCCAAACCGCCGATTCTGCCGAGCGAGAGCAGGGCTTCGACGCGCACGCCCCAGAAGACATCGTGCTGCACCGCGTCGCCCAGCGCGCTCACGGAGCGCGGATCGTCGCGCATTCCGCCCAGAGCAATCGCGGCATCGGCCCGGTCCGGAGTCGTTTCGCTGTTCTTCAACTGATAGGCCCAGAGCCCCGCATCCTTTTTGAATTCGACCGACTTAAGGATTTTGTCCTCTTTGTCGAAGACAACCATGAGCGGAGCGCTATCGGCGGCAAAAGTGAATGTCTGGCTGGCTTGATTCGATTCGACGGTGTGCGTCGCGCGGCCGTCTGCCGTAGCGATCTCGATGTCCACCGGGACGTCGAACACGCCCACGTGCCCCTCCATCCTTTGCGTTTGCTTGACGGTCAGGGCGATCTGCCTGGCGTCCGGGTCGTAGGCGTAGCTCACATCGAACTTCGGGGCGCCGGCGCCGTATACCCACTGCTCGAAGAATTTATCGACGTTCGTCGCGGTGAATTCCTCGATCGCCTTCTGCAAGTCCGCGGTCACCACATTCTGCCCTCGATTTGCGTCGAGGTAGTGATGGAGCGCCCCGTAAAACGCCTCATCGCCCAGCTTCTCGCGCAGCATCCGCAGCACCCAGCCTGCTTTGTCGTAAATGTTGTCCTGATACTCGGTCGAATCGTCAAAAGCCCGGCTCACGATGGGAACGGGAAAATTCCGCGGTTCCCGTACCCACTGATTCTGATCGCGCCAGAAATCAAAGTCGGCTTCGTCGCGGCCGAAACGGTGCTCGCTCCAAACGCGCTCGAAAAAATCAGCAAAGCCTTCGTTCAGCCAGAGGTTTCCCCAGTCCTTGCACGTCACCAAATCGCCGAACCATTGGTGCGCCAGCTCGTGCGATACCACGATGTCGGCCCCCTCGCGGTCCTCTGCCGCGAGCGCGGGGTTCACGAGCGAATTCGTGGTGATGGATGTGGCGCTGGTATTCTCCATACCCTCGGCAACGAACTGGTCCAGCGCTGTCTGCGCGTACTGCGCCCATGGATAGGGCACGCCGATCTTGCTGGCAAAAAGATCCAGCATTTCCTTGGTGCGGCCGAATGTCGGTTCGATCTTAGACTCGTTCCCGCGCGGAACCACGTAGCGCAGCGGAATTCCGCGCCAGGAATCGTCGCGCTCCACGAATTCCCCGGCGACAGCGGAAATCAGATACGTCGAAAGCGGCTCGCTCTGCTTCCAATCCCATGTTTTCTCGCCGTCCGGCTCGTCGGTCACGCTCATCAGCTTGCCATTGGAAACCGTGATCCACGCGGCGGGGACCGTAAGGATCATTTCCGACGTGGTGCGATCGTTCGGATAGTCGTAGAGCGGGATGTAATAGCGCGTGTCTTCCGCCTCGCCCTGGGTCCACACTTCCGTCGGTTGTTTCGGATAGTTTTTGTCAGGCAGAATGAAATACAGACCCTTTTTCGGCTGGCCCTGGTAGTCAATCAGGATTTCGTGCTTCTCGCCGACCCGCGCGGGATGCTCCAGGACCACGACCAAATCCGTCGGCGTGACGGAGAAATTTGCGCTCTTACCGTCAAGCGAAACGCCCTTGATGTCGAGCCCCACCGAATCGAACTTCAGATCGGAAACACCCTCCCGAAGCATCGCAACACTCTCGGTTACCTCGCCGCGGAGGGCCCGCTGTTCAACGTTGAACCACAGATGCGTGCGAATATTTTGCAAATCATAGTCGCGGCTACGCGCGTAGGGCTCGTCGGCGCGGCCGAGCGCCGGAATACCCGCCAGCAACAAGATCAGAAGCAGCGCGCCGCGGATCATCAAGTTCCAATCTTTCAGCCCTGTCGGGTTCTCGGTCATGTCTTCTCGGACGAAACGAATGCAGTTTAGTAAGCCAGCCATTATATCCATGCGCGCGAGCTTAGGTTCTGCGCGGAATTTAAAAACAGGAAATGTCGCCTGCGGTGGGATTCGACTAAGATGCGCGGGTGACTTTCCCGGCATCCCTTGCCGCCATCGTCTTGTTTCTGCAACTCCCGATTCCTCTGTATTGGTTTGTGTTGCATCCGCTGCGTGTTTCTTGGCGGCGATACCCGCGCGCTGTGTATGTCGTAGGCCTGTCGTGCTCCTGGCTTCCGGTGGCGATCGCAATTGTCGTGTTTCACCGAAAGCTTTTCGTGGATACGTGGCCTTCCACCATCCGGCTCACATCCGGGCTGGCGCTGATCGTTTTTGAAGCTTGGGTCTTCTGGGGGGTGCGCCGTGATCTCGGCACAGCGCGGCTGGTGGGTAAGACGGAACTGGAAGGTACCGGCGAAATCGAACGTGGCGGAATCTACTCCCGAATTCGCCATCCGCGGTACCTGGCCTCGTTTCTGGCACTGCTCGGAGCCTGCTTCTTGGCCGGAGGGCGCCTCATGTACCTGGCAGTGGCCGTTTGGTGGGCACTCATGGCGGTTGTCATCGCCCTGGAAGAGCGCGAAATGCGCACTCGTTTCGGCGCAGCGTATCGGGACTACTCGAGGAAGGTGCCCAGGTTTTTTCCGAGACGGGAGAGCCGCAACTAGGATTCAGTCGCGATCAGTTGCAAGGCGGATTCGAGCAGCTCTCCGTCTCCGCAATCCATAAGCCCAGCGCAGTTCCGCCGACGATTCCGCCGATGATCGCGACTTCGGCCACGTGCTTCCAGTTGACGCCGGTGCCGCCCACGCCGTACTGATTCTGGCCACCGCCGGGCTCGGGCGCAGCAATGGTCCCCTCAAGCGTTTCGCCCTGCTCGATCGTCCTGCGATCGCCGTTCGGAGCGATTGCCAGCAGAGTGCCTTCGTACACGCTAATCTGCATCTTGGTCGGACTTAGAACGGCAACCTGCGCAAACACGCGCTGATTGTCAGCTCCACGAATAACCCCCAGCGGGGTTCCGATTTCGAGCTGGTCGGGCGACGTGGTGGAAAATCCTAGCGTGCCGTGCGATAGCTTTGCCTGAACCCGGTTTTCGATTGGGACAAGCGTCGCGTCCGTGGCGGACAGAAGATAGACTTGGCTCGCGCCGAGCTTCATGCGCAGCGAACCGCCCAAATTAGTGGATAGCGCGTCCCCGGAAAACAGATCGGCACCGACGGCGGCGTTCGCGTGGTCGACGGTTGCCTTGTCGGCGATGACGATCATTCCGAGCGGTTTAGCACTCGCGGCCATCACCGGAATGTTGATCATGCCGGCGAGCACAAAGCCCATCAAGCAGGATCGGGCGGCAGAGAGGACGTAGGGACGCACTGTTTCCTCCTCAGACAACACGGACAATTTACTCGGTCGATTTTGCGGTGTCAACACAATCCGCATACAACTAATAGGGTATCCCCTGCGCTTACCGCCGTTTGGGCGCGCCCTCACCGCGGGGATCGGGCGCTCAGCGACGAGTATTCCGCGCGGCTCCGGTTGTGACGCTCCGTTTGGTTTGTTACCCTAAAACGCGGAGAGGTGTCCGAGTGGTTGAAGGAGCTCGCCTCGAAAGCGAGTGTTGGGGAAACTCAACCGTGGGTTCGAATCCCACCCTCTCCGCCAAATCCATCTTTTTTGTACAGTCCGGACAGATCCTTTACAGAACGTTCCGAAGACATGGTTTATGCCGGCTCAGACGGTCGACGCAACACCCTCTAACTAATCGGTGCTTCCGATTGTACTTTTCAGAAAAGACTGAGCTTTCGGGTTGCATTCAATTAGACCCAATCAGGACGGGGTTTTCTTTGAATCGACGCCCGCGAGCAGATTTGGCCTCTTAAACTCTGCCAAATCAACTTCGAACTAGCGTTGCATCGACCCATTGAGACCACCTACACCCTCGGGCCAAAAGGGTTGTCTAGTGGCTGCAGAGTCTTCTCCTCAAGATCGATGTAACCGAGATCTATAGTCCATAAAGCTGACGAGCCATATTCCTTCGTCGACCTCTTTGAGACCTACCGCTTGACCTGTGAGAGAAGTGCTGAGGTTGATTTTCTTTTTGATAATGCAAATCCTTCCCCAGTAGGTAACCAGAGCTATCCGCGATCCGGGACCGTTCGTTGACTCCGCTGCGCGCGCTGCCGTCGAGGCAACAGGAGGTAAATGCGTTAGCGGGTCGCGCCCTGAACCGGCAAGCCGGCGCGATCCGCCAGACAACGGGACCGCGCGGGTGTGAATCACATAGAATCTCCCTGTGACTCGACTGGACAAATGCGTCTGTACCACCGCCTCGTTGCTATTGGTTGCCGCACTCGCAGCCCATCGCATGAAAGCCCAAAGCGGTAAGTCCTCGCCCGATTCCAACGGCAATCAGCAAACGAACGAACCGCCGCAATCCAAGGAGCGAATTCGGAGTAATGTGAATGAAGTAATTGTTCCAGTTACGATCACAGACAAGAAGGGCGAGTTGGTGCTGGACCTTGTACGAACGGACTTTCATCTTTTCGACAAGGGAGTAGAACAATCGATCCAGCAGTTCGATATCGATGCAGACCCGCTGGCGGTCGCTCTGGTGGTCGATACAAATGTGCGATTACGTGCGATGGCGCCGGTCATTCAAGGGATGGGCAGTATCTTCACGCAAACCGTGATGGCACTGAGCGGCGAGGCTGCGGTGATCGCCTATGGCTCGACCGTGGAGGTAAGCCAGCCTTTTACGATGGATCAAGATGCGGTTGAAAAAGCGATTGCGAACATCCAGTGTGACTCGCCAGACGGCAACCTCTATGACGCGATGGCTGAAGGACTGGAGGCTCTCAAGGCACAGCCGTCTCCGTATCGGCGCATTCTTCTCGTTGTCGGCGAATCTCAGGACTCGCACAGTCATGCGAAGCTGAGCGAAGTAATGCGCGAAGCGCAACTGGCAAACGTTGTGATTTACGCAGTTGGTCCGAGCAGCACATCTGGTGATCTTAGATATGGAAAGGGCGAAGCACCGGGCCAGCGCCCGCCGCCGACGCTAAAACTGCCAAAGCTGCCTCCCATCGCAGGAGTCTCGCCGTACACCGCGATGGCGATTTGGCTGCTTACGCGGGGAACGAACGAAATCAGCAACCACCAACTCGAAGTGGCCGCTGCCTCAACCGGGGGCGTCCACTACCGCGCCATCCGCGATGAAACCATACGCACGGCGCTGGACCGAATCGGCGGCGAACTGCACGCCCAGTATGTTCTCAGCTATGCGCCAAGCGCTGATCCTCTGGCAGGCTTCAACGAAATCAAAGTCACCGTTTCACGTCCCAATGTAGCGATACGCGCGCGTCCGGGTTACTACGTTTCGAACACGGATTAGCCGGAGCCGATCCGGCGGGGCAAATTGGCATGCTCCTGATGAGCACGGACAGCCGGGCGATTTTGGACCAATAACCAGACTCTGCTGACATCAAGTCACTGGAGGAAACGCTCATGCGATTCATCGCTGGAATACTGGCGGCGGTTTTGGTTTGTGTCGCGTCAGCGACCAGCGTCGTACAGAATGCCCCAAATCTCGACAAGGCGCTGGTCTGGCACGACCCATCTCCGCACACCGTGCAGTTCATAGGCGTGGACAAAGACGTGAAGCTGGAAGTGCTGGATTGGGGCGGCTCCGGGCGGCCCGTCGTTCTGCTATCTGGCCTCGGAGATACGGCCCATGTCTTTGACGACTTCGCGCCGAAACTCACCTCGCAGTACCATGTCTACGGCATAACGCGACGCGGATTTGGAGCATCCAGCGGCCCGGTTCCGGTGAATGAGAATTATTCCGCCGATAGGCTCGGCGACGACGTGCTGGCGGTACTCGACGCACTCAGACTCGAACGCCCCGTTTTGGTAGGGCACTCGATTGCGGGTGAGGAGTTGAGTTCCGTGGGAACGCGGCATCCCGAACGGGTCGCTGGGTTGATCTACCTCGATGCTGGTAACGGGTACGCATTCTATGACCGCGCGCGGGGATATTTCTCCATCGACTTGGACGAGTTGCAAAGGAAGCTTCAGCGGCTGCAGGAGAACCCGCCGGACCCGAGGCCGTTGATGCAGGATTTGTCAGAGAATGAACTTCCTGTCTTTGAGCGTGACCTGCAGGAACGGCAAAAGAATTATGGACCGCACTGGGCTCCGAATCCGAGCCCAAGTCCCGCCGACCTTGTGAGTTTTCCGGCGTACACCGCTTGGATCAAGCGCGCGTATGGATTACCGGACCCAGAGGCCGAACTTCGACAAGAATTTGAATCCAATCCAGACGGAAGCCTCGGCAAGCCAACGACGCCAGAGAGCGTTCTGCAAGCCGTCCGCGCAGGGGAACGGAAATACACGAATATCTCGGTCCCTATTCTTGACATTTACGTTGCGCCTCACGATCTCAGCCCGATATTTAAGGACGACCGAGCTGCACTCGCGGCGGCTGAGGCTCGCGATGTCGCCGACGCCGTTCCACAAGCGAAGGCGTTCGAGAGCGGCGTTCCCTCCGCGCACATGGTTCGGCTGGTGCATGCAAGTCACTATGTGTTTATGTCCAACGAAGCGGATGTGCTCCGCGAAATGCGCGCTTTCATAGGTAGCTTGCCCTGAATGTTCTCAAGTCCCGTTCGGTCGGATTACCGGCCGGGACGAAGGGGGGAGTCCAAATGCCATGCGGTACGCGTTGCTGCTGATTGTATTCTTTCCGAGCCTTGGGATAGCGCAGAGCAGGTTCGAGGGAACGTGGAAGATTGACATTGGCTCGCTCCCAATGTCCCACGACACTCTCGTTTGGCTGCTTCAGGATGGAATCTATCATTGCAAGTCGTGCGTTCCGCCGATTGAGGTCAAGGCGGATGGCAAAGACCATCGAACTCCCGGCCAACCATACGACACGATCAACGTCACGATTATCAATGACCGCACGATAGAATTGGTCGAGAAGAAGGATGGACACACCGTCAGCGATGAAACCTTCGAGGTCTCTAAAGACGGGAAGACGGTCACTGACGAATTCTCGAACTGGAAAGTGATCATGACCAGGGTCGCGAAGAGCCCGAATGGGTCGCACGAGCTTTCTGGGTCATGGCGTCCAGTCGAAAGAGAGAGCGTTTCTGACAGAGAGCTGCTGGTCACTTACCATCTGGACGGGGAAACCTTTAGCATGAGCCGTCCCTCCGGCGAGTCTTATGAGGCCAAACTGGACGGGACTCTCGTTCCGTACAGAGGAAATCCCGGGATAAACGGAGTATCGCTAAAGCGCATAAATATGAACACGATTGAGCAAACTGACGAACTTGATGGGAAGCCGATAAGCGTTGTGCGGATGACTGTGGCTGTGAACGGGAAGTCGATGGCCGTCGTAGTCAGCGATGCGAAGACGCAAACCAAAACCCAATATCTCGCATTGAAGCAATAATCCGGGATTCGTCGCGAACCGCGCGGATGCATTCCGGCCGGGGAGGGGCAGGGCAGTTTTGCGAACACCGCGCTCGGAAGAAACGCGCCCGGAACCATATGACATCGAACAGGATTCAGTTCACTTCTGATCGTCGAGCCGTTCGACCGTCAGCAGAATCGTGCGACCTGCTATCTCAAAGCTGCGTTGTGAAACTTTGTCCATTGTGTCGGCGCTAGTGTGGGCAAATTCTCCCATGCCCGTTCGACCGTATTGGGCGTCTACAACGTCGACGGCCGGGACACCGACCATAATGAACGACTCATGATCGTCAGTGATGTTGGCGTCGTACCGGAAGAAGTACGGGGCGTACCCAAGCCGATTGGCCGCTTGCGCAATGTCGTTTTGCAGACTTCTGCTGGAGCCGGTCTCGCGTGCCACCTTCAAGTCCCGATAGCCAATCACGTCGAGCAGAAACAGTCCGCGTACGCGCGAAACGTCTGCGTTCGCCGCCAGCTTTTGGGCGAGATGTCTGCTCCCGTAGAGTCCGTCTCGGTCACTAAAATCATGGACCGCCTCTTCCAAGTCGGTCCAGAACAACCAGCAACGTTTACACGAAATTCAACGATGAGGTCGTGAAAGCTTCTAGCTACCAAGGTTAAGAACCTCAACGACGGTAATCGATTGCTCCTCGAATAGAAGATGCCGGTCGCTATCAACCATCGTGTTCCGCCACCGGTAAAGCACAACCGAAAAGCCAAGCACCACAGGAACAAACGCGATAAACCAAAACGGATCGGCGAGCGCCCAACTCTCCACTGTTGCCGTCACCGAAGTAAACGCGAAATAAACGAGAATCAGCAACGACGCGCTCACAATCACATGGCTCTTGAACTTCGGAAGCGAGCAGGTGAACGGGATTTTCCGGAACCTCGCGAGTAATCCCTCCGTCAAGAGCACACACCAGATCGCAACCAACGCCGTGTGCGTCATGCCAACCCGCCACCCCCAGAAATGCGAATACACGGGCAGACAAATCGCCAGCGCCGGTACCAGGAACGTGAGAACGATTTTCCTCGCCAGTGGCACGCACTCGCAAGATCGAGAATTGATGTGGAATCTGAACACCCAGTTCGCTCGCAGAGGCGCCGGGATCGCGCAAGCCGACGACAGGCCAAGGATCAAGAAAAACCCAACAATCAGAGGAACGCTCAGAATTTCGGGCGACGGTACCGCGCCGCTCATCGTGGGCAATGGTTTCTTGTTCACGGCCGACAACATTGTTTGCGAGGCGATCACAATTCCCAGGCTCAGGAACGCTCCAATCGCAAACGCCTGATCTTCACTCCGAAAGATCGTCCTAAAAGCGAATCGATAGCAGGCGCGCTGGAATGCGCTCCTCATAAGCAGGGCGTCGAGCAACCGGAAAACCACGGTGGCCCGCGCCGCGCGCCCGGCGGGCAGAGTCGCCATGGTTTCCGCGCTGTGCACAAAACATCGCGCGTAGCACAAGGAATACGCGACGAGGGACACTAGGAGGACGCCAAACAACCCCACGATCGCCGCGCCGCCGAGCGAGGTCAAAGCCGCGCTCTTCTGCCCGCGCAAGACCTGACACAGCCCTAGAAACCAAGCCGGCGGCGGCAGCTGCGCCCATACGCGGGGGACATGCCCAAAGTGCTGCATCTTGCGCGGCACGGAAAAGCTTGTCGTCAAGAGCGCCATCAGCACAAAGACGATCGCGCAGCGCGCATAAATCGACGTCTTGCGAAAAATACGGTAGGGAAGCAGTGCCATGAAAGTGCCAAGCAGCGCAAAAACTGCCAGAAATCCGAATGCGCTCGCCGCGACAATTGTCAGCGTGTGAGTAGCAAAGAAAACCTCGAACACCCGAGGCGTCTCCTGTGCGCAAACAACCAGCGGAAACAAAAACGACGACACCGCGTTCATGTCGAGTGAGAGAACGACCGCCAGCACCGAAAGCGCCGCCAAATTCGCTAGAAAAATACGACCGCTCGAAATGGGAAGCGGCGCTAAATTCGAATAATCGCAGCGATCCGGGACCACTCGGTCCCACTTCCAGACCGCCACCGCGCCGGCCACTACCATCGCGAGCACAATGAAAAAGTACTCGTCGCCCGCAGACGCCGCGTACGGATCGAATCGCGCCGATTGGCCGCGCAAGAAAAGTATCAGGGACCCGTAGTGGTCCATGCAGAACAGCGAAACGAAAGCGCCGGGGGTTGCGAGCAACGCCAGAATTGTCGCGATGCTGAGATCTAATTCGCCGGGTTCCGCGCCCTCGCTGCCTGAGAAAATGCGGTCCACGCAGTGGCGCATGAGCCGCAGAATCGGCCCATGCGAAAGGGTCTCCCAATGTTGCTTCACCGATTCCATCGCGATCCGTCGAAGACAGGTCTAGGCCGCGCCGACGCTCATCACTCCCACAATGTCGCACGCGGTCTGCTCGGCGTCCCGATCCGCCACCAGATGGACGAATGCCTGCTCGAGCGAACTCTGTCCGACCATCCGGTGTAATTCAGTCGTGGGCGCGTACGCGATCACCTTGCCCTTGCTCAGGATCATCACGTGCGAGCACACTTTCTCCACCACTTCGAGTACGTGCGAGCAATAGAAGATTGCCTTGCCGCGCTCGCCGAGCGTCTTGATCAGGCTCTTGACGATCATCGCGGACACCACGTCGAGCCCCGAGAGCGGCTCATCGAGAATCAGAATCTCCGGATCGTGCAGCAGCGCCGCGATCAGCAGGATGCGTTGGCGCATCCCCTTCGAATACGAGCCGATCGACGAATGCCGGTACGGCGCGAGCGAGAAAAGCGCGAGCAGCGCGTCAATTTTCTTCGTCATCTGCGCACGTTCCATTCCGCGCAGCGTGCCCACCATCTCCAGATACTCCCAGCCGGAAAGGTACGCGTAGAGCTCCGGCTCCTCAGGCACGTATCCGAGACGCCGCCTGTAGGCCACAAGATCCTTGTGAATGCTCGCGCCGAACGACAGCACCTGCCCGCGTGTCGGCTCGGACAATCCCGTGAGCATCTTGACGATCGTGCTCTTTCCGGCGCCGTTCGCGCCGAGGCACCCGAGCACTTCGCCGGCGTGCAAGCCGAACGTGACCTCGCTCACGGCCGGCGCCGCCGTATAGCATTTCCTGAGTCCTATAGCTTCGAGTGCGGCCGCCATCGTCAGCCTTTGTTTGCGTGGGCGCTGCTGGAAGGATCGGGCGCGGAACGCGGGGCATTGTGCGACTGCGCGTGTCGCTTTTGCGCTTCCGTCTTGCGGATCCCGGCGAGGATGGCTACCGCCTGCGCCGCCTCGCGCTCGAATTCGGCCTCGTCGAATGGTGCCTCGCGGTCACCAAGCCATGGATTCATGGCCAGTCGATCGTGCCACCGGCTTCCTCGAGCCAGCGACAGGTCCACCCCGTGGGCCGTCGAGTTTCCCCACGCGCAAAGCAGCAAACTGCTGATCACCGCGCCGCTGGCCATTTTCCAGAGGTTCGAACGCAGCAGCCATTGGCGCAGCAGAGAAAGCGCAGCATCGGCGAACAATCGCGGCGCGCGGTCGCGCCCCGCTTCGTCGAAAACGCACAGCATCTCGTCGCCGAAGCGGTCCCGGAAGCGCGCCGGGTGCAGCTCAATCAGCGCGCGATACAGAGATCGCCTCATGTCGATTCGCTCGATTTGATCGGGGACATTGCCGCCTTCGCTTCTTTCAGCACGGCGCGAAGACGCTCCAGGTCTGCGGATAGCACGCGCCGGCCAAACGCGCTCAGTCGGTAATAGCGGCGCCTCGGGTCTTCGTTCGCGGATCGCCGCGGCGCTTCGTTCACCAGCCCCCGGTACGTCAGTTTTTCGAGATTGTCGTAGAGCGTGCCCGGGCCCAGCGCGTACTGCCCCTGCGACTGCCGCGCCACCTCCAGCATGATCCCGTAGCCGTGGCGATCCTCGGCCGCCAGTGCCAACAGGATGTGCAGCGTCGCCGGAGAAAGCGGCAGTAGCGATTTCAGTTCGTCTTTCGCGAGTCGCATACTCGGAGTCCGATATATCAGACACCGAGTATTATGTCAAGACGCCGACGTATAGCGTAACCGTGTTTGGCGTTTCGACTGAGCTGCCCGATGAAGCCAGATATTCGGCTCTTCGCGCACTTTCCAGAAACGGAGTCATGGGAATTCTCGCGAGTATCCGCGGCCTGATTAACGCTTACCGGAAATTCCCTAATCGGTTTTTCGCAGTATCGGATAGCATGCCTGTGAATAGCCTGTTTCGGTTTTTAAGAGATTCCGCTTTTTTTGAGAGTGGCACGGTAAATGGGCGTATCGCCTCGACTGCTGTCGACAAGCTCCCGGGTTTCCCAGTATTTTTCCCTGGTAGCAGGGAATTTGGCGGGGAATAGTCCGCAGTGTGGGCGACCCTCGGGTGAAGATCCGCGAAGCCGTTACGCGCCATTGCTCTCGTCGACCAATCAAGTTCTTTGCGAGCACCCGAAACTCCCAAGACCTGGCGTTGCTATTTCCTCGCGCTCCAGGTCTCCCATAACTGCCCAACGTTCGCCGGGCGGAAGTGTCCAGCCGGCGCTATGCTCGGCTCTTCTTTATAGGTTTCGCCGCTGACGCTGCCGATCGGGGCTCGGCAAGCATTCGCTTCACATCTGCGAGTGTTGCGGCCCTTACCTGCGCAAGAGTCATGCTGCGTGAACGTGATAGTTTTGTTCTCACCATGGTTCAGTTCTTAAGCCGTTCCGATCGAAGAGTGAAGGGTACCGACAGCAGCGCAGAGCCTTCGGTTTCAGGGGCGATTGCCTGGCAGGGGCCATGAGCAACGCTCTTTGGCGCTTGGTTGGAAGGCAGTTCCTGCAGCCACCTCTGCAACAGGATCCTCTGCGCTTCTTTCATGTTCGTAAAGCTGACCCCAAACCCCATCGACGGCTCAGAACGAGCTACCACACCGCTCGTTATGAGGGTTATTTGCTCGTGTTTGAGCCGCAGTCGGATCTCAGTTCCTAGCGGGAGCGAGAAGTTCGTATTCATGAAACAGCCAAAAAGACTCAAATCAGACGTTTGTGCTCCCAGGCATACCTCAGACAACGGGCTTATGATCTCGGCTTCGGCGACTAGCTGGTAGCGAGGGGCGCGGCGCCGTTCAATCGTCATGAAAGCTCTCCTTTCAGTGCCCATCGGCAGTTTCGACGCTGTCCGTAAACGCAGCTTTCATCAGGAATTCTGTCCGCGAAACTTCGGTGAGGACGCCAAACACAAAGTCGCGAAGTGTCCCCTAAGGGACAGACTTATTCAAAACGACTTTCTAAAGTCATAGCTCGGGCCGGTCGATACAGGAAACATGACCAAAGTCAAATCCCAAGAATGGCAATTTCTCTGCCTGAAGGCTCTCCTGGAGCCGCTCGATTCGCCCCGTTTGTCCCAGCTCGTGAAAGAAGCCGAGACGGCCATCTCTCAGCGCCTTCAAGAGTTACGGGCGGGCGCCAACGGAAGTGGAGAACGGGAAGCCATACAAGAGGTATTGCCAAGTTTGTGGTACTTGAAACAGGAAAAATTCAAGCCTTCCCGTGGGTTAGAAACCGAAACCCGGCAGTTCCGACTGCAATGAACGATACGAGCAACCGTCGTTGACTTGATTTTTCCGTACGGCACGCAAGTTCGCCGTGCGCGTCGACCTGCAGTTCGCCATGATCGTGATGAAGCCCCCGCTTTCTTCGTTCATGAACAAACTGACTCTCTTGGGGACGGGGTGATTTTGTCGGCAGTCCCAGGCAGGGTGACATTTAGCTGTTCCGGAACTTGTGTCGGGTCCAAGTTCCGTTCGGCTATTTTCGCGGATCGAGCGATGGGCGGCTTCGCCATCTCCTTCCTGACCTCGGCACGAGTTGCGCTGCCGGATTCCTTATTTGCTCCCGTAGGCGCCGTAAACCTATCGTGTTCGAAGCGCAGGGTGTGAAGTCGCGTTTCGCACCGATGTGAAAATTGGCTCGGTTTCGGCGAACACCGCCCTTACCTGCGAAGCGGTGGCAAGCTCAACTTAGTCCTCGCACGAAAGCGATAAATGAAATAGGCCAGGAAGAACAGAGCGGAAACCAGCGCTGCACCCATTAAGAATCCATACCAGAAGTTGTCGGAAAGCATTCTCGGCTCCTGCTGACGGCTTCCTTCCTATCGGAAGGCGGAAAAACGGCGGAGCTGGCCAGCCCGAGCGGCCTGACGTCCCCCCCGTAGTCGGATGCGCGCTTCTTTGATTAGCGCTGAAATCAGGAAGTAGACGAAATTTTCGGTGGTGGCCCCCGCGGCCGTTTCTAGATTGGCGACGCGATGCGGCGAGAAAATGCCGCGGTCAGCCGGCTAGTTGTTCGCGCGGACCGTCGAGGCAACCGAATGCGGGGCCATCGATGAACCATCGGGCTCGATGATTTCCAAGTCTCCGCCGGGTTGGCTCAAGATAAAGTAGACGGCGGGTGATCGGGCCACATACCAGTCGACGCGCTCCCGAGCATCTTTTTGGGTCGCCGCCATTTCAACCCAACTCACGCTTCCTTCGTAACCGAACCGGAAAATATCGAATGCCAGCATGCAATCAGCCTCCTGTCTGAGGGAAGTCTAGGAAACAGACGGTCGCGTGTCTGTTCACTTCGATTCACATTCCAGACTTCACTACTGACGGGACGTTCAAACTCCGTAGCGGGCCCAGAGCCCCCCAAAAACTGCCAAACTGTCCGCTTTAGGACAGACAGGCGTGCAGAACCGCATTACAGTCGAGTCTCCTTCCTTAGTGCCTACCTAAGTTGTTGTAGGCGCAAGGAGAACCGTTGGCTACGCCTGAGAATCGAATTACACCCCGTTTCCGGCTGCACGCTCCGATGTCTTTTTGTCGCACAGAGATCTTCTCCGACGACGAGTACAAAGCGAGCACGATTAACATCTCAATCCGTGGCGTTTACTTCGCCACACAGGTATTCCTGCACGTTGGCGAATCCGTAGAAATCCTGCTGGGAATGCCAAAGCGGGTCGCCGGTGTGAAGGCTGGCATTCGGCGCTTTCTCGGCAGGGTGACTCACATCGAGCCGCTGAGTGCACTTCCAGGACTGTTGGGAATCGGAGTGCACTTGCTTTATTTTGAGCGTGTTATCGGTGCACATCCCCGTGCCTCGAGCTCGTTCGATGGTTTGACAGCGTCGGGAAGATAATCAAGGAGGTTCCACCTGATCAAACAGGCCGAACTGCTCAAAGAACACATCGGTCGGCTTGATGCGGTCGACCAGAGTGCCGGTCGAAAGCGGCGGTCATGCCGGCTGCAGATTGCGATGCCGGTGCTCGTTCGCGGAAAAAACAGCAACCTACCCTTCACTGAAAAAACGCGAACGGCCTCGGTCAACGCACACGGATGCGAAGTGCGACTTGGTGAAAAAGTGGTGCGGGGACAGGATGTCACAATTGTCAACCCGAACTCGGCGGAAGAACTGCCTTGCACGGTGACCTTTATTGGGCAGAACGAGGCCGGCAAGACCGAGGTAGGTCTTGAGTTTGTCGAGCCATCACCGCTTTTCTGGCAGATCAATTTCCCGCCGGAAGATTGGGATGCCTCCGAGCGCAAACGTCCTGCCAACATGAATACTCCGGCTAAGTTCTACTAGGCGTCCGGAAACTCTCCCGCGCATGGCCTGCGGTTAGTTATCGGCAGGCGAAAACCCTCTGAGCTCGCAGGATTCTTCCGGCAACTCGATCGAAAAATGACTCGTTGTTCTGTCTTGCGTACACATGGAACGACCCTGTTCGCGCGCGACTCGGACTCACGCGAGGCGGCCATATCCTTCCCGCTTCTCGATTCGTCGTTCGCCGTCTTTGATCTGCCGCTTCGCCCAGGCGATCAGAGCAATGTTGTCCGAAGTGCCGATCTTTTGCCGCATCTCGCGCATCATGGAAAGGAATGTGGTGGTATCCACGCCGAGGTCGTTGCAGACCTGCCGGTCGGTTCTTCCAGAGGCGAGAGCTCGCAGGACGATTGATTCCTGGTTGGTCAAGTTCGGATCGACGTGGAAACCCGAACCAAGGCCCATGATGATCAGGTTGTTTTTGTGTTCCATCAATGTCTGCTTGAGTTAACCAAAATTCGCACTCGGACGCGACGCGATCTCTTTTAGAGTTTGATCGAGAAAGCCGACGAATTCACGATGCCGCATGGCCAGAGAGCCCCAGCATGATTGGCCATTCTTGACAGCTGGTAGCCACCAGCAACCGGTTTCCACCGGATACGCATAGACCAAGGTCGTTCGCGATCCGAGAAGTGAAGTTGCCAGCGGATCGGAACTGCGATCCCACATTCTCAATTCGCTAATCACGAGGTCGAATTGCTGATTGCTAACGAAGGCGTTCGCTTCTCTGCGCGACAAGCAAGAATGGATCTCGCACGCCCGCTTTTCCAACCGTGCAGCCAGGATCGACACGCCCCTAGGATCCCCGGCGATCAAAAGAACCTTTGGAGTTGTGGACACGATGGTGCCCTCCGGACTTCACTTACGAAGTTTCCTTCAGATCGTCCTCATGATCAGACGAATCTCACAAACTCCCAATGCTTTGCGCCTGCCTCTGAAATCGTCATCTCCCTGACGGCGATCGATTCAGGGAAAAAGGGGACCCCGCTTGGGTACGGGATCCCCATAGTCGCGCTCCGGAGATCCGGCCTAGGCGAGACCGGACCTGGGGTCATCCATCCTAGCTACCCTCTCAAAGGCAGGTGGGAGCGACTCACGCCACACCGTGGACGGTTCCTTCCTTCCCGTTCCCGGCGTGGCTCGGGTCATCTTGGAACGCGACGGATACAGTACGCAATGCAACTCACGTGCCATCTCGCCTAGGACCCGCAGGTACCAAGGCATTGAACTTCCACTCGCTGGGGATCCGATGGGTGATTCCTGACAGCGTTGTACATTAGAAAATCGCAATGATCGGTCACGATGACGGTTGCTCGAGCGCCCGGTTGTAGGGTTTGAATCGTTCCATCCGTTCCAGGCCATTGGCCTGGTGTGCTTCCTTTTGGGCGAAATAGATCCTCGAAACCGGCTGCCGTCTGAGTGCTGATGCCGCACAGCTCAAGATCGCTACGCACATTTGCCGCTATCCCATTGAATCTGTGGGAGAAGCGCGGACGCGCGATAATTCTAGCCAAGATTTTCCGGATGGCGCGAACGGCGACAAATTGGGTTAACAAGATGGACACATGTTCTTTCCGGTACAGTGCCGGCAGCCTGTCCGATTCAATAATTCTCGCGGAATTCTGTCGGCCATTTGTTCTCAGGAGGAGATATGCGAATTCTCGTCGCGGAGCACGACCCGGCGCTCGGGGAGTTTCTTCAGCGGGAATTTGAGGCCGAGCAATCCACTGTCGACCTCGTGATGAACGGCGAAGAAGCCAAGCGACTCATCCTCGAGAGTACGTATGACGCCGCGATCCTGGATTTCAATCTACCTCGCCCGGATGGTCTCGATGTCCTGCGAGAAATTCGTGCGCGGCGCGAGCGGTTGCCGATTCTAGTGCTGACGATTCGAACAAAGCCGGAGGACCATGCCCAGATGCTGGATCTGGGAGCCGATGATTTCGTTCTCAAGCCGTTCGCTTTCGCCGAGCTGTCGGCTCGCATGCGCGCGTTGCTTCGCCGCGGCGTCTACCACGCAGAGGCCGTGCTTCGACTGGACGACCTCGAGCTGAATCGCATGGCCCATTCGGTCACACGTGCCGGTCGAAAGATCGAGCTCACTCCCAGGGAATTTGCTCTCCTCGAATATCTCATGCGGCACGGCGGAGAGCGTGTCTCGCGGACGCAAATCGCCCAGGACGTTTGGAATTTGCCTTTCGAGATGACCACGAACGTCGTGGATGTGTATATCAACTATCTGCGCATGAAGGTCGACGCGTCATTTGATTGCAAGTTAATACACACCGTGCGCGGCGTGGGATACCGAATGCAGGCGATGAGCCAGACAAGTCCACTTATATCTTGAGTACAGATTAGCGTTCTTAATTCCGGACACGCACTTAGACCAAATCGGGAGTAATGAGGAGGTTTCGCAATGTCAGCGGCCGGACCGATGTTGGTGAAAAAGCACAAGGGCACAGTCTTGGTCGTCAGTCCTGACGCGGAACTCCGAGAACAAATCCGCAAGGGCCTCGGTCCGGATTCTCTTACGGCAACAGGGGGGGCGGATGCTCTGCTCAAGTTGAGCGAATCCGATTTCCATACCCTCCTGCTCGATCCAAACGTCGAGGACCTGGAGGCCCAAGCATTAGTCGCGACCATCCATGCGCGATATCCGGGATTGAATGTCGTGATGCTGGATCAGGAGAAAAAAACAAGGCACTTTCTGTTTAATTCGTGCGATCGCCCTGCGGGTCTCGAAGCCGAAACCGGCCACCCGAGCGGTCCCATCGCAGCGGTGGCGGCGAAAATCGAATCCCTTCCAGGAATGATTGGCGCAAGCCCGAAGATCGAACAGGTGTACCATCTGGCCCGACTCGTCGCTCCACGCGACACAGCGGTTTTGATTATGGGCGCAACAGGTACCGGCAAGGAATTAGTTGCGCGCGGTATTCATCAGTTGAGCGCGCGCAGCCAGGGCCCGCTTGTTGTGGTGAATTGCGCTGCCATCCCAGAAAGCCTGTTGGAAGCGGAACTTTTTGGCTTCACTCGCGGCGCCTTTACGGGCGCGTTTCAGTCGCGATTGGGCCGCATTCACGCCGCGCACGGCGGCACGCTGCTGCTCGACGAAATTGGCGAAATGCCCCTCAGCATGCAGGCCAAGCTTCTGCGATTCGTGCAGGATGGGGAAGTGCAGCGCCTCGGGAGCGCGGACACTTTTCAAGTGGATACCCGACTCATCGCATCCACGAACGCCGACTTGCGACTGCGCGTTCGCGAGAAGCAGTTCCGCGAAGACCTTTATTACCGCCTTGCGGTTTTCCCGCTCCAGCTGCCGCCACTGCGTGATCGCGTCGAGGATATTCTTCCGCTCGCGCGCCGTTTTCTAGAAACTGTTTGTCACCATGCTGGTGTTCGGCAGAAAATATTCAGTCCCGAAGCCGTCCTTTTTTTGCAGAAGCACCTCTGGCCTGGGAATGTGCGTGAGCTGCAGCACTCGATCGAGCGAGCGTTCGTTTTGTCGGAGACGCGCGAGCAAATCCGAGCGGAGGATCTGGCGATGCCTTCGGAAATTGCCTAAGGTCAGAGGATTCTAATACTCTTGGGCGCTGTGTGGAGGCTGGCATGCTCATCCCTCTGTGTCATGCCTCCCACGAATCTCGATACGTCGCAACGCGACATTCTCTTGCTCGAATATCTTCCGCAGGTTCAGCACGTGGCCCGGCGCATCCACAGTCGTTTGCCATCTTACGTGCTTCGCGAAGATTTGGTCCACGCCGGGATTCTCGGTTTGATCGATGCGGCGCGCAAATTTGAGCCCAGCAAGAACGTTAAGCTCAAGCACTATGCCGAGATCCGTATTCGGGGCGCGATTCTGGACAGCCTGCGGCTCCTGGACTGGGGTCCGCGAAGACTGCGACGGCAGGGCCGCCGCCTCGAGCAAGCGACCCTGCGTTGCAAGTCGAAGCTTGGCCACGAACCCGACGAGACCGAAATCGCCGCGGAAATGCAACTCAGCCTCAAAAACTTCCAGCAACTTGTGGGCGAGCTTCGCGGTCTGGAGATTGCGAGCTTGCAATCGGGAGCGAACCCGTACGGTGAAGAGGGAATTGAGGGCTGCGTCGAATCGAATGAAGAGGACCCCTATGAACAGGCGCTTCGATCGGAGATGACAACTCTGCTCGAAGCGGCGATCGCGGGGTTGTCGGGCCGCGATCGAAAAGTACTGAGCCTCTATCACTTCCAAGAACTCACCATGAAAGAAGTCGGAGCGATCATGCATATCGGCCAGGCGCGAGTTTCTCAGATTCATTCGGCGGCGATGGTTCGTTTACGAGTGCAACTCTCGACAGCGCTAGTTCCGCCTCGATCGAAGACAGGCCTGGAACTGGCAGTCGCCCTGGCTCACCGAGAGTCCCCCGCAGGCATGACCTTGTCGAAAGCGCTCTGAATATCAGGGAACATCACTTAAGACCCGCGCTTCGAACCAACCTCCGTGGTCCCCTTCAGTATCAGGTCCTCTCCTATATATATGAGAATACGTATGCGAGTTGCCAATAGAGCTCGCAGATGATAGATATGGGACGAGGGGTCCTGGAGCGGAGGTCGCCATTACGTCACGAGAAATATCCCCCGTCGGTCGGCAGCAGTCGCTGCTTGCCAAATTCCGATTATCCGGCACGACTCTGACATACCGGAGCGGGCAAACCATCTTTGCCCAAGGAGACCCCGCTCGGACGGTCTTCTACGTTCAAAGAGGGGGCGTGAAGCTTTCGGTGTTGTCGGGTCACGGCAAGGAAGC
>CAZLWY010000025.1:0-2161 GCA_964563425.1 uncultured Acidobacteriaceae bacterium
TGCGGAACTCCGCGGCCAGCGCGCGCTGCCTTTCCTGGTCCGCTTCGATCGAACTCGACCACCGGTTCATGTCCGCATGAAGGTCGCGATTCGCGTGCCACGAGTGAATCGCCGCAAGCGAAAGCAAGGCAAGCGCCAGGATGCCGACGACTCCGAGCAACGCCGAATAGGCCACGAACGGCCTGTTGTTCGGCTGCGGCGCGGTCGCCAGATTGAGCTGAAGGTTCATTTTTCGCTGTTCGGTTCGGAAAAGCTCAGGGCCGCCCGTTCATCATCCAGCCGGCCAGGGCGTCGAGGCCTTGATTCACGATGTCTTTGGCCGATTCGTCGAGGCCCAGAACGCCTTCGGCTCCGCCGATGGGCGCCGTCGGCACTTGCAGCTCAGCGGCAAGAGCGGCGCCGAATACCTGCTCCTTGTCCCCAAATCCCGTGATGCGAGCGCGATCGATGGTCGAGCCCCAAGTGTCCTGATAGTACGCCACAGCGGGAAAAACTTCGTCGAGAACGGCCTGCGGCTCAAGCTGCGCAGCCGCCGCCGGCATTTCGCTCGAGCGGTACACGCAAAGATTCGAACCGCTGGTGATCACGGTGGTCAGCATTTTGCCGCAAAGGCGCACCAGGAGAGTGGCGCCGCGTTCTTCGAGCAACGGAAGCGTGGCGAGAGTGGAACCGAGCACCACGCCGGCCTGCGCGCCGAACGATTCGATGGCTTGCTCGTATTCACGGACGATTTGTCGACGTGCAACGGCGATGACGACTTCGAGGTTTCCGTCGCGGCCCTGCTGGCGATACCAGGAGACGACGGTTTCCTCGACATCAAACGGCACGCTCTTCTTCAGGCGCCAGCGCAGCAGCGGCAGCGCGTCATCGGCTTTTCGCGGCAGATTGTCGAACGGCAGAATGAAAACCCGGACGACGAGATCCGGGACCAGGAGCGCGATCGGCGCTCCGCCCGGCGGGATGCGCGAAAAAACGCGCCGCAAAGCGGAACCGACCGCGTCGGGTTGCGCGATATTTGTTTCAACCGTCGACGGCATGACCGCACCGAGCGGAAGCGACTCGACGGCCACGCCTTCCAGATGACCCAATGTCTTTCCGCAGCGGGCGGCCGCGACGCGATCCGCCGCGACCTCGACGACAACCTGCGGATGAGGCATCCCATGAAGCCAGCTTTCCACGCGCCCGATCAGACCACCGCGGTGAATCTGGCTCGATGTGCTCTGCGTGGACGTCAGGCTACTCAATGAACGTCACCTTGTTGATCTCGCGAAGAGTGGTGAGTCCCGCGCGCACCTTGCGGAGAGCCGAATCGCGCAGGAACGACATTCCGCTGTCGCGCGCGGCGCGTTTGATTTCCGAGGTCGGTCGGCGATTGATGATCATTTCGCGAATGTGGTCGGAAAGATCGAGAAGCTCCGTGATGGCCGTGCGGCCGCGATAACCGCTGCCGGAACATTCCAGGCATCCGGTTCCTTCCGAGAACTGGAACGCGCCCCATTCGGCGGGATCGAGACCGGACTCTTTCAGCTGGGCGGCCGTGTAGGTGACCTTTTTCTTGCAGCTTTCGCAGACCAATCGGACCAGGCGCTGGGCGAGGATGCAATTGAGGGCGGAAACGAAATTGTAGGGCTCGACGCCCATGTTAATGAACCGGCCTATCACGTCGGTGACGTTATTGGCGTGCACGGTGGTGAACACCAGGTGACCGGTGAGCGCGGAATTGATGGCGATCTGCGCGGTTTCCTGGTCACGGATTTCGCCGACCATGATTTTGTCCGGATCGTGCCGCAGGATCGAGCGCAATCCGCGGGCGAAGGTGAGGCCCTTTTTCTCGTTGACCGGAATCTGGGTGATCCCGCGAACCTGGTATTCGACCGGGTCTTCAATGGTGATGATCTTGTCCTCATCGTTCTTGATCTCGTTAATAGCGGCGTACAGAGTCGTGGTTTTCCCTGACCCGGTCGGGCCGGTAACCAGCACCAACCCGTACGGCTCGTGAATGTACTTCCGGAACTCGGTCACTTCCTCGCGATCGAAGCCGACTACGTCGAGCGTCAGGTTGCGGAATTTCTCGCTCAACGTTTCCTTGTCAAGCACGCGGAGCACGGCGTCCTCGCCATGAACGGAGGGCATGATCGAAACGCGGAAATCGACGAAGCGG
>CAZLWY010000026.1:0-5328 GCA_964563425.1 uncultured Acidobacteriaceae bacterium
GGACGTCGCACGCCGCTTCGGTGATCATGCTGCGGGTCGAGTCGCTGATCGGGCTGCCAAAGGGGCCGTCGGGATCGGCCAGGACGGGACGGCCTTCGAGGTGCCAGGTGCGTTTGCCGATGCCTTCGTAGCGCTCGCCAGTTCTTCCGTGGCGGAATTCGATCGGCGCCAGAATCTTCGCGCGGTCATAACAGCCGAGCGGCCAGCCCGTTTCGATCGAGATCAGATTGCCGACGTCGACCACGTTCGAGACGCGGTAAAGCCCTTTGCCCTGGACGATTCGCCGGAGCAAGGCTTCCGATGATGGGCGGTATTTGGACGGGTCCATATCCCAGGCGCGGAACATCGACCGGACGGTGCGGGTCGACTCGCCCTCCGCAAGCGTTTCGATGGTGAACTCGCGAAGTTTCCGGTTACAGATGTCGTCCATCAGGCGTGAAAGATTTTCATCGGCGGGCGCGACGCGAACAGCGTCCGCTTCCACGACGCCAAGCTTCACATCCCGCAGTTCGATTTTGATTTCCATGGTCGCTTGCGAGTTTGCAGGCTGCTATGATCGCGGAAGAATTTTAGCGGCAATTCAACGGGCAGGCGATGGGAGAAAGTGAAGAATTTCGGCGTGGGATCGCGCTCTTCAACTCGGGCAAGTTCTTCGAATCCCACGAGGTTTGGGAGGAATCGTGGCTCAAGGCGCTCGAGCCCGAGAAGACCTTCCTTCAAGGGCTGATTCAGCTTGCTGCCGCGTTTCATCATCACGGACGCGGGAATAGGCGCGGGTTGAGGTCGCTGCTTGCTGCGGGTCTGGCCAAGCTCGATTACTTCCCCGAGACGCATCGAGGGATTGGGCTGGGCAAGTTGCGCGACGATGCGCGGAAGTGGATGGATGAGGGAGCAGATTCGCGGCCCCTGCCACGGATCCAATTCAGCACAGAAGTTGGCTCGAAGGCGCCACGGCCTCGCAGCTGAGCTTACTTAGGGCGAGGTCGGGAGTGCTGCTTGAGGGGTCGGACTCCCAAGAGCGCGGACAGAAGTGACCGTGCCACGTACGGCAAAACGAGCTGATGGTTATGCCTTCTTATAGTAGTCGGCGTTGATTTTCGTATAGCCGGTCCACTTCTCGGGCAGGTCTTCCAGGGCAAAAATCGCCGTCACCGGGCAGACAGGAACGCACGCGCCGCAATCGATGCACTCATCGGGATTGATGTAGAGCTGCGTCGCAGCTTCAAATCCCGGTTCGTCCTTGCGCGGATGAATGCAATCCACGGGGCAGACATCGACGCAGGCGCTATCTTTGGTTCCGATGCACGGCTCGGCGATCACGTAAGCCATCTAGCGTTCTCCTAGGATGTGCGCTGCCTTAAACGAACGTTCGCGCTGAGTCTAAGGATACAACCAGCAAACCGATTTTGTATCGCCAAATTTCGCCGCGAAATGCCTCAGCGCTCGCGCAAGGCTTCCCGGACCCGTTACTCGTTTGCGCCACGCGAGTTGCCGTGTCCGGCAGGGAACGGCTAAGATTGTCCCATGGGGTGAGCGACTGTGCGCATGCCGGGGCGAATTCTGTTCTCAATTTCGTTGGTGCTCTTCATATCCTTCGCGGCGTTTAGCTTCACTCGAGGGCCGATGGCCAGGGCAAACGCGGCGTCTGTAGCCGATGTGAAGGCGGGCGATCCGCAGCTGGTCGACCTAGCGGGCTACAAGGACATTATCGCGAAGTATCACGGAAAGGGCTTGCTGGTGACGTTCTGGGCCACCTGGTGCCAGCCTTGCCGCGAAGAATACCCGATGATCATCGCGCTTTCCAAAGAGTACGGACCGCAGGGACTCGCCGTGGTTGGCGTGAGCCTGGACGAAGATGCCGACATCGGCCTGGTTCGGCAGTTCCTCGACAAGAGCCAGCCTGGATTTCCCAACTATCGCCAGAAACCGGGAATCGATGCCGATTCGTTCTATCAGGGAGTGAATCCGGATTGGCGCGGCACGATGCCGCAAACGGATTTCTATGGCCGCGATGGCCACCTGGCGCGCTATTTCGTGGGTCAGAAGTCGAAGGATGCGTTCGTGCAAGCGATCCGGCTGATTCTGCTTACCGGCGAGTCGGGAAGCCTTTCGACGCCTGCAACACCCGCCGGAAACTGAGCGGCCTTTCTTACTGCATCGGCCCGTAATACCGGCAGCGGCCGGTAATCTTCCAGCGCGATAGAGGGTCTTCCCGCAGGACCGCAGCTGATCGAAGCTGCTCAGGCGCTCTTGGCCGAGAGATAACGCTCGGCTTCGATGGCTGCCATGCAGCCGGAACCGGCGGCCGTGATCGCCTGGCGATAGTGATGATCCTGGACGTCGCCGGCGGCGAAAACGCCTTCCACGTTGGTCTTCGGGCCGTGCGAGGTGATCAGGTAACCGTTTTCGTCCATATCGAGTTGGCCTTTGAAGACCTTTGTATTCGGGTCGTGGCCGATGGCGACGAAAACGCCTTCGACGGCGACTGTCTTCGTAGTTCCGTCCTGTGTGTTGCGCAGCGTCACCAGTTCCACGGACTTTTTGCTGACGTCGTGGACCTCCTGTATCTCGTAGGGCGTGACGAATTCGATTTTTTCGTTGGCATGCGCGCGATCGAGCATGATCCTCGAGGCGCGGAATTCATCGCGCCGGTGCACGAGGTAAACTTTCTTCGCAAATTTCGTCAGGAAAGTCGCCTCTTCCATGGCCGTATCGCCGCCGCCGACCACAATGATGTCGCGATTGCGAAAGAATGCGCCGTCGCATGTCGCGCAGGTGGAAACGCCATATCCGAGAAGATTGCGCTCCGATTCGATCCCCAACATGCGCGCCGAAGCGCCCGCTGCGACGATCAACGTCTCCGCCTCAAACGTTTCTTTACCGACCGCAACCTTGAACGGGCGCTTGCTGAGATCGACCGAAGCCACGGCACCGGAACGAAACTCCGCGCCGAAACGCTGCGCCTGCTTGCGCGTACGTTCGATCAATTCTGGGCCCAGAATTCCCTCGGGGAAGCCCGGAAAATTCTCCACTTCCGTGGTCAGCGCAAGCTGGCCGCCCGGCTCGTATCCGTCCAGAACAAGCGGCTTTAGGTCCGCGCGCGCGGTGTAAATAGCGGCGGTCAGTCCGGCGCAGCCACTGCCGATGATGATGACTTTATGCACTTTTCTCCCCCGGGCCCATTAGATAACCAGAGTGTGTAGTTGGATTCAGAAGCGGATTCCAAACCGCAATAGTATAGCAATCGCAAGGCTGCCGACCAACGGCTTGCACGAGCGAAGTGCAAGCGCGATAATCCCGCCCGCATAGTCACAGCGATGCCCACGACCGCCACACTTTTCCGGCTTTTGAACGAATTCATCCTTCTGCTGCTCGGCCTAATGTTGATCCTGATTGCGCTGACGCGGACACTCGGGCTGCCGGTGTATCCGGCGGCGTTGTTGATTCTCGGCGTGGTGCTGATCTACTGGGGCGCCCGCGTATTGCTGCGTCCGCGGCAGCCTGCGGATCACTGGCCTACGCGAATTCAAGCCGGATCGCTGATGCTCGTGGGATTTTTAGTATTGGGAATCCGGCTTCTGCCGCTGCGTTATACGGCGCTGTCGGTAGCGCTGGCCGGAGGCGTGCTGATCCTGCGAGGAATCACCGTCGCGGTTTTATTGGCGCGCGCCAAATCATAGCGGGGCTTTGGCATCGTTTAGTGTCGTTTAGCTTGCCAGCCGGGAACGTTCCCGCTACTCTCATGCGCTGCGGACTTGTCGAAATCCGCGCGAATTCTCCCAGGCGATTTCTCCCGGCCGAGATCGTCGACTCAAGTCAACCGACCCAATCGCGAAATTCAGGGGGCAATCATGTTCAAAGAATTCAAGGCGTTTGCGATGCGCGGCAACGTGCTGGATATGGCCGTGGGCATCATCATTGGCGCGGCATTCGGCAGGATCATCACGTCGTTTGTCAGCGACATCATTATGCCGCCGCTCGGGGTGGTCATCGGCAAGGTCGATTTCTCGAGCCTGTTCCTGAATATTTCGGGGACGTCATATCCCACGCTGGCGGCGGCGAAGGCGGCGAACGCGGCTACGATCAACTACGGCGTATTCCTGAACACGGTGATCGATTTTATGATCGTGGCGTTCGTGATTTTCTTGCTGGTGCGACAGGTCAACCACTGGGGCAAGCCTGCTCCTGCCGCCGCGCCGACGACGAAGGAATGCCCGTATTGTCTGACGCAGATTCCGTTGAAGGCTACGCGCTGCCCGGCGTGCACTTCGGAAATCCGTCCGGCATAGGAGCCGACGCGCGAGCGGGGGCGCTTACGTCCCTGACGGATTGATGCGGCGGCTCTTGATCTCGTTGAGGTGTTCGCGCAGGCGTTGGAGAACCGCGGGCGTGTGTCCTTCCGACATTTCCCGTTCGACCTCGGCGAGTGCGAAATGCACGATGTCGTGGTGATGGACCTCTTCTCCCGGCAGCGGATCGCTCAGTTCCAGCCAGACGCGATGCAGCAGATCGATTTCCTTGGGTGTAAGCCGCGGCGCATGGGGGCCCAGGTAAAAAATCTGCTCCTGTCCCTGGGGCGTGAGAATCTCCAGCGTCACGCGAGGGCGCGGCTCGCCCATGCGTTCCCAGGCAAAACCGATTTCCCGTGCCTGCTCCTGCAGGTCCATCTTCGATGAGCTCCCGGCCACCACGGTGCTCGATTGCAGGTTGTCCGCGGTGCGCAGCACGCCTTCCCACAGATCATTTGCGGCGACGACCGCCAGCCGCACCGGCTTGCCTTCTTTTTCCGCGAGCGCCAGGACTTTCGTAAAAAGCAGCTGCTCGATGGTACTGAAAAGCTGGTCGGGTGATAAATCGTACTCACCGGTCGCGGCGCGCCGCAAAATCCGCACGTGCAGGACCACGATTTCCGCTTCGCGCCGCTTGGCACGCCGGAGCGCGGCCTCCAGCGGATAGAGCGCGTACTGCGTGCTGACGGGCACGAGAATGTTTTTGGGCGCCACGCCGATGTTTTGCAGTGACAGATCGCCGGCCTGCGTCAGGTTGAATTGATCGAGCTCCACGTGCCGCTCGCCGCGCGTACGTTTCTGGGCCTGAATACGCTTCTCGGAAATCTCGAACACCGCGAAAAGCACCGCCGAGAAGGCCACGCCGGACACGGTCGCAGCCGGCTTCGTGAACAGGTTCACGACCGCGATCGACAACAGCACCAGCGTGATCAGCGCCACTCCGACGGGCAACTCCGTGCTGCCGATGCGAAAATTCAGCGGGACTTTGAATTCGCGGGCCTGGGGCTGCGTATAACGCAAGACCAGCACAGCCGTGCCG
>CAZLWY010000027.1:0-4946 GCA_964563425.1 uncultured Acidobacteriaceae bacterium
TTCATGAGTTTTCTTGTCGCGCTGATGACGATTCCTGCCGGGGTAAACGCGCAGACCACTTCACAGCCATCTTCACAGGCCCCGGCGCAAGACGCCGCGCAGAACTCGTCCACCCAGGCGGCATCCGAGGAATACGCTCCGCTGACAGCCGACGAGCTTGATGCGCTGGTGGCTCCGATTGCTCTTTATCCCGATGCTCTCGTCGCGCAGGTTCTCGGTGCGGCCACTTTCCCGTATGAGGTCGTCGACGCGGCTTTCTGGATGAAAGATAATTCCAGCCTCAGCGGCGAAGCCCTCGCGAAGGCAGTCGATCAGCAATCCTGGGACCCAGCGGTAAAAGCGCTGACGCAATTTCCGAGCGTGCTCGACAATCTCGCGAAAAATCTTGCATGGACCTCGTCACTTGGCGAGGCTTCTGCGACGCAGCAAGCCGACGTGATGGCTGCGATTCAGCGGATGCGCGCAAAGGCCCAGGCGGCGGGCACCTTGAAATCGGGTTCACAAATCAAGGTCGTCCAAGAGGCTCCGCAGACGATCGTTATTCAGCCGGCGAATCCTCAAATCGTGTATGTGCCCACATACAATCCGACTGTTGTCTATGGCGCCCCAGTCGTGGTGCCGGGATACAGTTCTGCCGACGTCGCCGCAGTGGCGCTACTTTCGTTCGGCGTCGGGATCGCAGTTGGGGCAGCAGTTTATGGAGGTTGCTGCGGATGGGGATGGGGCTATTGGGGCACGAGTTGGCATAGCCACACGATTATTTACAACCGCAACATTTATGTCGGCAACAGCTACTGGCGTGGCGGCTACTACGGGGGCTATCGCCCCGGATATCCGGGATACCGTCCTCCGCCGCCCGGTTACCGACCGGGGTATCCGGGTTATCGCCCACCGCCGCCGGGCTATCGTCCGCCCTCGAATGGAAATCGTCCGGGATATCCCGGGTATGGTAGACCTCCGGCGACAACTCTTCCTGCTCCGGGAACCGGGAATCCGAATCGTCCGGGAACGAATCCGCCGACGACCAGACCTAGCCCCGGAACTCCGAGCACACGTCCGACGAATCCTGGGACAAGGCCCGGCGGAGGAGCGCCGTCTACTCAACCGGTGACGCGGCCAGCAAATCCTGGAGACGGTGGCGGCGGAAGGCCGTCGACACAACCGGTGACGCGCCCGAGTACGCAAGAATCGCGCGGCTATCGCGCGCCAACTTCCAACGTGCCCGCGGCTCAGCCCGCACGTCCGAACGCTATTTCAGGCTCTGCCGGAGGCCGCGCACAAAGCGCGCGCGGAAACCAGAGCATGGGCGGCGGCGGCAATCGAGGAGGAGGCGGTCGCCGGTAGGTGGCGACGACGCAAACTCCCATGAAAACAAAATCAAACTTCGGAAAGAAATTCGTTAGCGCGACGGAGGAGTTTGGCATGCCTCGCTTCAGGTTCACCGTACCGAAGACGCATTCTCTTCACTTGCTGTTCCTTGGGCTCGCCGTAGTGACAGTATTCACGGTGGCAGGATGCAAGAAATCGGAGCAAGCGACCGCGGTGAGCGGACCGAAAACTTTCGCTTCGCCCGACGAAGCATCGTCTGCTGTTTACACCGCGGCAAAATCAGGGGACGGCCAGGCATTGATTGCGATCTTCGGCCCCGACGCGACAGATCTGATCGTCTCCGGCGATCCCGTGCAGGACAAAGAGGGGCGTGACAAATTCGCTGCGCAGTATGACGAAATGCACCGCTGGGGAAAATTGACGAATGGCGGCAAAGTGCTCACGGTGGGCGCAGAGAACTATCCTTTTCCGTTCTCGTTGATGAAGAACTCCTCGGGGCAATGGTATTTTGACAGTCGCTCGGCGAAAGAAGAGATCCTCGCGAGACGGATCGGCGGCAACGAGTTGGCAACGGTTGACGTTCTCAATGCGATGTCCGACGCTCAAATCGAATATTTCAGCCAAACACATGACGGTAGTTCCGTTTACCAATTTGCACAAAAATTCGTCAGCGATGATGGCAAACACAATGGTCTGTACTGGAAGGCCGCGGACGACCAGCAAGAGAGTCCACTCGGACCTTTGGCGGCGGAGGCGAGCGCGGACGGTTACGGAGGCGGCTCGCAACCGGCGCCCCAGCCGTTTCACGGATATTTCTATCGGATGATTACGAAACAAGGCAGCCACGCAGCGGGTGGAGCGAAAAACTATATCGTCAACGGGAATATGACGGGAGGGTACGCGATACTCGCCTATCCAGCCGACTATCGAAATTCCGGCGTGATGACATTGATGATCAATCAGGACGGAATCGTCTACCAGAAAGATCTCGGCGCGCAGAGCGCCGATCTTGCGAAAGCCATCACGGAATTCAATCCTGACGACACCTGGAAGCCTGTGGAATAGAATGGCCCGCCACTCGGGAACATCCGCCAGGTAGATTTGCCAGGAACATCCGACAATCTCTGGGGCGCGAGATTGTTCTATTCATATCTCAGCGCGACGATAGGGTCGATGCGCATCGCCCTACGTGCGGGAATGTAGCTGGCCATCGCCGCAGCGGCGGCTAAAGCGGCCGCTACAGCAGCATACGTCAATGGGTCGATCGGCTTGACGCCGAACAGCAGCGAGGCCATCAGCCGCGTCAGTCCCAGTGCTGCAATCGAACCGAAAGCGATCCCGAGCGCGGCGAGCAGGGCGCCTTCGCGCACGAACATGCGGCGGACTTCGGAACTCTGCGCGCCCAGAGCTACGCGGATGCCAATTTCGCGGGTGCGTTGCGCAACGGAGTAAGAAATCACGCCATACAGTCCGGCGACGCCCAGTGCGAAGGCCATGGCGCCCGCAATTCCCAACATAACTAAAGCGAAAGAAGTCCGCGCCAGCGAATTTTTGTAAAGAGCCTCCAAGGTTTGCGGATTGGCGAGCGGCAATTCCTTGCTTACGGACCAGACTGCCTGGCTGACTTCCTGCATGAGGGCGCTGGAGCCGGCGCGCGGCGTGCGCAACACATACGAAACGTCCGGAGTTCCGTAGAGTGGCTCGGGACCGAAATGATCCATCAGCAGCGGCCAATAGATAGCTTCAGGGGCGGGTTTATCCACGCCATCCGCACGTTCATCGCCGACGACACCAATGACCTCAACCCAGGGGGAAATGCTCAGGTGCCGGACGTGCTTGCCCAACGCCGCTTGTGGCGTGCCCCATAGCTCGCGTGCAAGATTCTCCGAAAGCATGGCGACGCGATGCTGATTGTATAAATCTTCCCAGGTGAAGTCGCGACCGGCTACCAAGGAATTTCCCATGGTGGCGAGCAGCCCCGGCGACACGAATTTGTAGACACGACCGGGGAGGTTTTCCGCTTCACGGCCTTCGATCTGCACAGGGTCGTACCAGTGGCCAGAGCCCATCGGAACGTCGTTGGTGAGGCTCACGCTGGAGACGCCGGGAACGGCAGCGATTTTGTCGGCGATGCTCTGCTCCATGAGGGTGACAGCAACTGGATCGGCGGAGACGCTTTGCGGAATGGAAATGTCGAAGGTCTGCAGTTCCTGCGGGCGTACGAAGCCGGGATTTACCTGGCGCAGCGCCTGGAAGGTGCGAATCATCAGGCCGGCGCTGGTGAGCAGAACCAAAGCAAGCGCGACTTGCACGACAACCAGAGTATTGCGCGCGCGATGGAGCTGGCGGCTTCCGCTGGCGGCGCGGCCTGCGGTACGCAACGCCGCCGCCACACCGCCGCCGGCATAACGAATGGCGGGAATCAACCCGAACAGCAAGCCCGCAAAAACGGAAATGGCGAACGTGAAAAGAACGGACATCGGATCCATGGAAATCTGCTCGAGGCGCGGGAGATTTTCGGGATGCAGGAATTGGAGCAGGCGCAGAGCGGCGAGCGCCAATCCTGCGCCAACCGCGCCGCCGGCGACACCGAGCACCAGGCTTTCGAGCAGCAATTCGCGCGCAATTTGCCACCAGCCGGCGCCGAGTGCGGAACGAATGGCGAGCTCCTGCTGCCGGCCTTGCGTGCGTACGAGCATCAAGTTGGCAACGTTGGCGCAGGCAATCAGCAGGACCATGCCGATGGTGCCCATGAGCACCCAGAGCACGCCGCCGATGTCTCCCAGCAGGCTCGCCTTGAGCGATGTGATTGCGGGCGTGAGACCGGATTGTTCAAAACTAGCGAGAGACGTTCCCGGAAATGGTGGAAAGCTGCGGAGGGCGACGGGAATCAGCCGCGCGCAATCGGCGCTGGCTTGCGCAATCGGCACGGCAGGTTTGAGCCGCGCGATTCCGGAATACTGAAAATGCCCGAGGAAGGTTTTGTTGCGGTCTAACTGCAACGGCAATAACGGCAGCCTTAGAGTCCATGAACCAAAAATTCCGAGGCAGCACGCCGATGACCTGGCGCGGGCTGCCATCGATGATGATGTTGCGACCGATCATGGAGGCGTCGGCGCCGAACTTGTCGCGCCAGAAACTGTAGGCCAGCATGGCGGTGAGCGGGGCGCCGGGAGCGGCGTCCTCGGCGGAAAAGATCCGACCGAGCAAGGGCTGCACGCCAACCATGGGCAGGACTTCGGAGGTCAGCTCGAGGCTGCCCACGTGTTCCGGTTCGGCGAGGCCGGTGAGGTTATTGGAATTCTCTCTCCACAGCCCCACGGATTGGAACGAGCGCGACTGGTCGCTGTAGATGAAGTAAAGGAATGGAGCGGAGCGGCCATGGAGACCGATACCGGGCACGTCATGACCCAAGTCAACCAGTTGTGCAGAATCAGGAAACGGAAGCGGCTTCAGAAGCACGTTCTCGATTACGGCGAAGATGGCGCTGTTCGCACCAATGCCGATCGCCAGCGTGGCGATCGCGATGGCGGTGAAGGCTGGCGATTTGCGCAGCACGCGCAGGCCGAAGCGCAGGTCTCGCGGGAGATCCTGGAGCCATCGGACGCGGCGGACAT
>CAZLWY010000028.1:0-17261 GCA_964563425.1 uncultured Acidobacteriaceae bacterium
CGCGGAGCTCGCCGAACGTTTTTCGAAACAGCAGATCCTCGAGCTCTACGCCAACGACATCTATATGGGCAATCGCGGCAGCTTTTCGATCCGCGGGTTCGGCGAAGCCTCCGAAGCCTATTTCGGCAAGGACGTTCGCGAGATCACGCCCGGTGAAGCCGCCTTCCTGACCGGAATTATTCGCGCGCCGAATCGCTATTCCGGCGCCGAGCGCCATACGGACCGCGCCGAAGAGGCTCGCGACCGCGTGCTCGCGCAGATGGTGGAGGATGGCTACCTGACGGCGGAGGAAGAAGCCGCCGCCAAGCACGCCAAGCTGCATTTCGTGAACGGCGGACTGGCGAGCAGTTCGGCGCCGTATTTCGTCGACATGGTGAAGGACCACCTGCTCGAGAAATACTCGGAAAGCGACCTGGAAAACGAAAGCTACCGCATTTACACGACCCTGGACCCGAATCTTGAGCGCGCCGCCAACGAAGCCGTCGAGATCGGCGTCGAGAACGTGGACAAGCTTCTCGCGCACAAATATGCCGTCTGGAAAAAACAGGGCCAGGTCGTTCCCCCGGTGCAAGTCGCCATGGTCGTGCTTGATCCGCGCAGCGGAGAAATTCGCGCGCTGATCGGCGGACGCAACTACGGCGAAAGCCAGCTGAATCACGCCCTCGCCCACCGCCAGCCCGGCTCCGTGTTCAAGCCGTTCGTTTACGCGGCGGCGTTTAACAATGCCGCCCAGGGCCTTTCGCCGGTCGTCACGCCGGTGACCACCGTCGATGACACTCCCACGACGTTTGAATTCGACAACAAGGAATACACCCCGGACAACTACGGCCAGGAATTCTACGGTACCGTCACCGTGCGCGACGCTCTGATTCATTCGCTCAACGTGGCCACCGTGAAAGTCGCCGAAATGATCGGCTATCAGCGCGTCGTCGATCTCGCGCGGCAGATGGGCCTCGGTTCCAATATCCAGCCCACTCCGGCCGTGGCGCTGGGCGCCTATGAAATGACGCCGATCGACGTCGCCGCGGGCTACACCGCCTTTGCGGACGGCGGCATTCGCGCCGAGCCGCTGTTTATCCGCAGCGTCGTCTCGGGCGACGGCAAAGTCGAGGAAACGAACGAACCGACCACGCGTTTGGTGCTCGACCCGCGTGTCGCCTTTCTGACCACCAGCCTGATGGAGGACGTGATCAACCACGGCACCGGCTTCCCTGTGCGCCAGCTCGGTTTCCAAAATCCCGCGGCCGGAAAGACAGGCACCTCGCGGGATGGATGGTTCGCCGGCTATACCTCGAATCTGCTCTGCGTCGTCTGGGTGGGATTTGACGACAACCGCGATCTAGGCCTCGCCGGTGGCGCGGCGGCGGCGCCGATCTGGGCCGAGTTCATGAAGCGGGCGGTGGCGCTGCCGCTTTATCGCAAAACGCAGGATTTCGATCCGCCCGCCGGACTCGTCCAGGAATCGGTTGACCCGCAAAGCGGCCAGCTGGCCACGCCATCGTGTCCCGAGGTCGCGCAGGAATATTTCATTCAGGGCAGCGAGCCGACCGAATACTGCGATCTCCACGGCGGCGGACAAAACGCGCAGTCAGGGGGAGGCGGCGGTTGGCTCGCTCATCTTTTCGGTAAGGATCAGCCCGCGCCGCCCCAACCGGCGGTCAATACGACCGGCCAGCCACTGGGTTCCGCACAGAGCCAGCGCCCGAAGACCCCCCAGGGGGCGAAATCCGGGCTAAGGCCGGCGGACGCGGATTCGCAAACGGCACAGGAGCCCGAGAAGAAAAAAGGCTTGCTCGACCGGATCTTTGGTATCTTTGGCGGAAGCAAACAGCCCTCGGACAACTCGAATTCCAAGCCGCAGCCGTAGTTGAGCTGGCGCAACAAGGGGCAGGGCCATGACGCGATTCGGCCTCTTTGCAGTTCCGCTCGTTTTCGTCGCAGGATTCATCCCCGGAATTGTGCAGGCTCAACAGGTACCGAACGGCCCCGTGGGTGCGACTCCCGCCGACTCCCCCGGGAGCCCCGCTCAGCCAACAATGACCGCGCGGGAGCGCGCCGAAATGAACGCCGAAATCCTGATGGCGCGCAAGGAATTTGACGAGGCGGCCAAGGCTTACCAGACCATCCTGATCGACGACCCGCGCAATTCGAAAATTCTCAACTCCGCCGGCATCGCCTTTCAGCAGGTCGGCGACGGCGTGAAAGCCGAGCACTATTACAAGCTCGCCGCTCGGGCCGACAAGAAGGACTCCAACCCGCTGAACAATCTCGGCACCGTCGAATTTGCCGAGAAACGCTACGGCAAAGCGATCAAGTATTACAAGCAGGCCCTCGCCAAGGGCGATCCGCTCGCGACCATTTACACGAATCTCGGCTACGCCTACTGCGCCATCCGGGAGTATCCAAAAGCAATGGTGGCGTTTGGCCAGGCGCTGGCGATCGACCCGGAAGTTTTCGACCACAAGAGCACCGCCGGCAACGTCTTGCAGCAGCGCTCGGCGGAAGATCCCGCTCCGCTCCATTTCATGCTGGCGAAGTCCTACGCGAAGATCGGCGACGCCGGGCGCGCCGCCCGGTACCTGAAAATGGCTCGCGACGAAGGCTACAAGGACTTCAAGGAAGCCGAAAAAGACCCCGACTTCGCCAAGGTCATCAAAGACCCGCGAGTCCGGGAAGTGCTGACCGTCGAACCCGCCTACGCCATACAACCCGTGAAGGCCGCCACGAATTGACGCTTGGCCGTCTTGATTTTCGCTACGCGGCCCCACTTCTGCGGTTCACACAGCGCGTCGAACATGGCATCATAAGAGCAGCCGTTGATCTGTGCAGGCACGTGCAGTTCCAAGCGAGGCTTACTCGATGGGTGTACCAGGACCGGTATCGCAGATGTGGGCCGTGTCGTCCTACGTCATCCGCCAGAAGCTCAAAGGGCGGAAACAATACCCCCTTGTCCTGATGCTCGAGCCGCTGCTGCGCTGCAATCTGGCCTGCGCCGGCTGCGGCAAGATCCAGTATCCGGCGCACGTCCTGAAAAAACAGCTCACTCCCGAGGAGTGTTTCCGCGCGGTTGACGAATGTGGCGCGCCGGTCGTCAGCATCCCGGGCGGCGAGCCGCTGATGCACCCGCAGATCGTCGAAATCGTGAACGGGCTGGTGGCGCGCAAGAAATACGTTTATCTCTGCACCAACGCGCTGCTGCTCGCTGAGCGGCTCGACGAATTCAGGCCCAGCAAGTATCTATCGTTTTCCGTTCACATGGACGGCCAGCGCGAGCACCACGATTTCTCGGTATGTCGCGAAGGTACGTATGACAAGGCCGTCGAAGGAATCCGCATGGCGCTCGGTCGCGGATTCCGCGTCACCACGAACACGACTCTGTTCGACGGCGCCGATCCGCAATCCGTGCGCCAGTTTTTTGACGACATGATGGACCTCGGCGTCGAGGGCATGATGCTTTCCCCCGGCTACACCTACGACAAAGCGCCCGATCAGCAACACTTCCTGAGCCGCAAGAAAACGCGCCATCTTTTCCGCCAGATTCTCAGCAACCGCTCGGAAAAGTGGAGCTTCAATCTGAGCCCGTTGTTTCTGGAATTCCTGATGGGCAAGCGCGATTACAAGTGCACGCCCTGGGGCATGCCTACCTACAATATTTTCGGGTGGCAGAAGCCCTGCTACCTGCTGCAGGATGGCTACGCGGACACCTTTGATGAGCTGCTGGGCGAAACGAACTGGGACAACTACGGAACCGAGAGCGGAAATCCCAAGTGCGCCAATTGCATGGTTCACAGCGGCTATGAAGCGAGCGCCGTGAACGACACGTTCGGCTCCGTCGGCGGGTTTCTGGCCACCGTGCGCGCCACGCTGTTCAGCAAATATAAGGACCCGGACGCCATGGGCGGAGTTTCCGGCCACGCCGGCACCGATTCCGGCCAGCTGGTGCAGATCTCCGTATCGCCCAAGGCCTAGCCGTTCGATCCCCTATGTCTGAAATTCACAGAACATCCGCTGCCGAAGACGAAGAGCGGCTCGGATTCGTCCACGAAAATCTGGAAGGCTGGATTCCGTCCGTATCGTCGGAGGGCGAGATCCGCGACGCCCTCGAAAAAGCGTTCGACTATCGCGGCGATCTCACGATCACGCTGAAATCTGGACAGAAGATCGAAGGATACGTTTTCGATCGCAAGATCAAGGGACCGTCGCTCGCCGAATGCTTCGTCCGCATGATGCCGAAAGACACCGGGGAAAAACTTTCCATCCCGTTCAGCGACGTCGCCGCGCTCGCCTTCACGGGCCGCGACACCGCCGCCGGAAAAAGCTTCGCCGCCTGGGTGAAAAAGTACAACGAAAAGAAAGCCGCCGGCGAAAATAACATCGGCCTCGAACCCGAATCGCTCGACTAACCGCACGCCGTCTGGTTTTCTCCCTCCCCGATCTCGGTGCCCACCGGGGGCGTCCTGGGTGTTAAACCTTGGGCCTGCGCCCGATCTTTAACGCCGCCCATCCATTCCCTTGCTATACTACCGGTTCGTGAAGGGCTTCCTTCGATCGCGGCGATATCTGTTCGTCGTGTGCGCCGTCGCGGTGGCGTTAATGGCTGTGGCGGCTCGCGTGGCGGCGCCCGGATCCACGGCGGCCGCTCCGGAACCATCGGCGTCCGTAGTGCACTTGCAAATCGACGGCGATATCGAGCCCATCCTCGCCGAATACATCGTCAGCGGCATCGCCCAAGCCAATCAGGAGCACGCGTCGCTGATCCTGATCACGATCAACACACCCGGTGGCCTGGACACCTCGATGCGCGCGATTATCCAGGCGATCCTGAATTCCCAGGTTCCCGTCGTGACCTACGTGAGCCCCACCGGATCGCGCGCCGCCTCCGCCGGATTCTTCATCCTGCTCTCGGCTGACGTTGCCGCCATGTCACCCGGCACGGACACCGGCGCGGCCTCGCCCGTGGCGTTCGCCTTCGGCCAGGAAGCCAAGATTGACGACACCATGCACAAGAAAATCACCAACGAGGCGACCGCCTACCTGCGCAGCTACGTTGAAAAGCGCAACCGCAATCCCGACCTCGCAGCCACCGCGGTCACCGACGCCAAAGCCTTCAGCGCGAAGGAGGCTCTCGACGGAAAGCTGGTCGACTTCATCGCGAATTCGCCTGAGGACCTGCTGGCGAAGCTCGACGGCCGCACCATCACGCGCTTCGACGGCTCCAGCGTCACGCTCGCTCTCGCGCATCCTCGGTCGACCGACCTGGGCATGACCGCGCGCCAGAAGTTCCTGGCGTTCATCGTGCAGCCCGATGTTTTCTTCATCCTGCTGATCGGCGCGGCACTCGGTATCTATACGGAATTCACGCATCCGGGTCTTTTTGCACCCGGCGTTTTCGGCGGCATCGCGGCGGTGCTCGCGATTATATCCATGCAGATGCTGCCGGTGAACATCGCCGGACTTCTGCTGATGGTCCTGGCTCTCGGCCTGTTCGTCATTGAAGCGAAATATCCCACGCACGGCGTTCTCGGCGTCGGCGGCGTGATCTCCATGGTGCTCGGCGCGCTGTTTCTGATCCGCACGCCATGGACCGGAATGGGAGTGCGCTTTGCCGTCGCGCTCGGCGTGGCGTTGCCGTTCGGGATTCTCGCGATCGGTCTCATGCGCGTGGTCCTTCGTTCGCGCAACTGGAAAATGGCTACCGGCAAGGAAGAATTGCTCGCCGAAGAAGGCGAGGTCGTGGAACCGGTCGGTGTGGCTTCGGCCGAAGGCGCCATCGCCGGAATGGTGCGCATCCACGGCGAGCTGTGGCGCGCGGCAACGTCGGCAGGTGAGACGATTCCGAAGGGCGCGCGCGTGCGCGTGAGAAAAGTGGACGGGTTGACACTCGAAGTCGAGCCGGTCGGCCCTCGGCCGAGCTAGACGAACGGGTTCGAGCGGAGGAAGCAACGATGGATTTCAATTTCGTAACGGTGCTCGGGATCGCCGGGGTCGTCATATTCCTGTTCTGGTTCTTCAACTCGATCTACGTGATCAAGGAATGGGAGCGCGGTGTGGTGCTGCGTCTCGGCCGGATGCTCCCGGAAGCCAAAGGCGCGGGCCTGCAGCTGGTTCTCTATCCCATCGACAAGCTCACCCGCATCTCGCTGCGCATCGAGACTCTCGACGTGCCGCCGCAGGACGTCATCACGCGCGACAACGTCTCCGTGAAGGTCAACGCGGTCTGTTATTTCCGCGTGGTGGACGCAAATCTTGCGCTTTCGCAGGTTCAGAATTATCTTTATGCTACCTCCCAGCTGGCGCAGACCACACTGCGGAGCCTTGTCGGCCAGTTTGAGCTCGATGCGATCCTCTCTGAGCGCGAAAAGGTTAACGCCAAGCTCCAACAAATCCTTGACCAGGATACGGAGCCTTGGGGCATAAAGGTAACGAAGGTAGAGGTCAAGCAAGTTGATATACCGGAATCGATGCAGCGCGCCATCGCCCGGCAGGCGGAAGCCGAGCGCGAACGTCGCGCGAAAGTGATTCATGCCGCGGGCGAGTTGGAAGCCTCTTCGAAGCTCGCGGAAGCCGCCGGAGTGCTCGAAAAGGAGCCGGCCGCGATTCAGCTTCGTTATTTGCAGACATTGACCGAGATCGGCGTCGAGAAGAATACGACGATTGTTTTCCCGCTGCCGGTCGATATCATTTCACAGTGGGTCAGGGCGTTCGCGGACAAGAAATAGGGGAACATGACGGGTAGCTCAAAGCGCGGCGGAGATCGGGTCCTGGAAAGCAGACACCTCGTCAGTCTGTTCCTGGGCGTGGTCCTGCTTTGCGGCGTGTTTTTTACGCTCGGCTATGTGATGGGCCACAACCAGTACGGCGGCCCGGTCCACGCCTCCGAGTCGGCCGATGCCGATCAGCCGGTGAGCCGGCCGACGCCGAAGCCGAAGGCGGAGCAGGCGCCTGCCGCTGCACCGGCGCCCGCGAATAACGAGTGGGATTTCTATTCCAAGAAGAACGCGGACGACACGGTCAATTCCATGTCCAGGTCCGCTGCGTCGCCATCGGCTTCTGTCGCCGCGCGGCCCCTGAATCCGGCTTCTCCCGCCGTAGCTCCGAACGCCGCCGCGAAATCGGTGCCCGGGGCAGCCCGCTTCCAAGCGCCCAAGCTCAACAAGGGCGCCCTTGTTCTCCAGGTCGCGGCCGTCACGCACGAAAGCGACGCCATGGCCATGGCGGACGTTCTGCAGCAAAAGCACTTTCCATCGTTCGTCGTCACGCCCACGAACGACAATTTCTATCGCGTCCAGGTCGGACCCTATGCGGACGTGCAGGCCGCCGACGCGGCCAAGCAAGCCCTCGATCACGCCGGCTTCATCGCCATCATCAAGCGCTAGCATCGCGCCGGTAAATCCACTACAGTCTTCGCGAACTTTGAAAACATGGCAGCGGAGCCGCCTTCAAGTCTGTGAACCTTTCCTGGCAGAAACGCTCACTCCTCGCTCTGGCGAGCGGCGCGGCCCTGGCGCTCTCATTTCCGAACTACAACTGGTCGCTGCTTGCCTGGATTTCCGTTGGCTTGCTCGTCCTGGCTTCCTTGGGCGCGCGACCCGCCGTCGCGCCTCTGTATGGATTCCTGCACGCCATGGTCTTCTATCCGATGAGCGTGCCGTGGATGGCCGAGGTGGTACAGCAATACGGAAACGTGCCGCCACTCATCGCCGCGGTCCTGCTGCTGCTTGTCAGCGTCGCGGGCGGCGCAATCGTAGCGGTCTTCACCTGGGGAATCGCCTTCGCCTCGCGCCGAAACGCGCTCGTCACCTGGGCGCTCGCGCCGGACCTCTGGGTAGCCCTGGAATACGCTCGCGCCCACTTGCCGATCTTCGCGTTCCCGTGGAATCTCATCGGGTACGCCGCCAGCGGCCATCTGGCGCTGCTGCAGGTCACCTCCGTCACCGGAATTTACGGGCTCAGCTATATCGTCGCCGCCTACGGTTCTCTGGTCGCCTACGCGATCGTTTCCGGCCGCCAGCGGAACTGGAAAATCGTTTTGGCCTCGGCCGCCGCGCTGATTTTCATCGGGTTTGCGGGCCGTTATTTCGTGCCACCCCAAGACCCGCGCTACGTCGCGCATCTCGTGCAGACCAATTTCGCGCAATCCTACGAATATCAGGCGGACTGGATGCCGAAGCACGCCGGCGATCTCGACGAGCTCGTCGAGATCAGCATTGGCGCCGCTCGAAAAAATCCCGGCGTGGTCGTCTGGCCCGAAGCACCCGCGCCATTCACCCTGCAGGACAGGAATTTCGCCGCTATCGCGCACAAAATTGCGCAGGAATCAGGCTCCGATTTTCTGGTGGGCGCCGAGGACTGGAAACACGACACGGCAGGAAAGTGGCTGGCGACCAACAGCGCCATCCTGCTGAACCCGTCGGGCGAACGCGTGTATTCCTACGACAAAATCCATCTCGTGCCGTTCGGCGAATATGTCCCGCTTCGCAAATACCTCACGTTTACGGGCAAACTGACCGCGGACCTCGGCGATTTCACGCCCGGTGATGACTATGCGGTGGGCCATCTGCCCGGCGGACGCTTCAGCACGTTCATCTGTTTTGAGGCTGTCTTTCCCGACGCCGTCCGTCGCTTCACCGCCAACGGCGCCGAGCTGCTCATCAATATCTCCAACGACGGATGGTTCGGCCGTTCATCCGCCCCCGCGCAGCACCTGATGATGGCCCGCGTGAGGGCCGTCGAAAACCGACGCTGGCTGTTGCGCGACACCAACAACGGCTACACGGTGTCGGTCGATCCCTACGGTCGCATCGTCGCTCAGTTACCGACCGATATCCGCGCCCAGCTCGACGCTCCTTACGACTTCCGCGACGACATCACGCTCTACACCCGCTTCGGCGACTGGTTCGCCTGGCTGTGCGTGATCGCTTCTGTTGCGCTGCTGGGGATGGCCCTCTTCCGGCCTTCTCCGCCCCCATAACCGCCGAAGCTGGCATCGGGAGTAATCATCTGTCGGCGAACCGCTTTTGGTGCCATGATGATCTTGTTAGGAACAATCTTGCGGAAGGTAACGCCGCTTATAGGCTGACCCAGCCCTGCTGATCGGAGCATATCGTGCACAGACTTATCGAGATTCGACGAATCGGGTTCTTTGGGTTGATTCTATTTTCCGCGGGAAATGTCTGGGCGCAGGGAACCGCGTCTTTGGCGACCAAGACGCTCGTCGTGAACGGAAAAACGGTGGGCACGGAGGTAAAAGAAATTAACGGCCGGTCCTATGTGGATGTGGAAGCGCTCGCGCAGATCACGAATGGCGTGGTCACCGTGGAGCCGAATCGCATCGTCCTGACAATTCCTGCCGCGAGCAACGCCGCCGCTCCCACGGCCGCCCCTCCTCCCCCGGAGGGCCTGTCGAGGGATTTCGCGAGCTCGGCAGTTTCGTCCCTGGCGGACATGAGGGAATGGCGCGGCGCAATCTCCATGATGATCACCTACGGGCTGGTCGTCAGCGCGTCGTGGTCGACGGACTATCACGACCGCGTCGAGGCCGATCTCTCGCAGGCAGCTGTCGCGGCGACCACCGACTCGGACCGAAACGCGCTTTCCCTGCTTCGGAATGAATTCGACAAGCTGACCGGATGGGCCGACGAAACATTGGCGGCGCGGCAAGCGCTCAATGGCGCCAAAGCGATTGATCCCAACGCGCTCAAGAACGATCCGTCCCTGGCCGCCATCACGAACTGCAGCCGGTTCCTGAATGGGATGATCGTCAGCGGCACGTATACTGACAACGCCTCCTGCCACTAGACGCTCGAGTGACTGCTCGGTTCAGCCGACCCGGTATTCGGTCTTCACCAGTCCGCTCGCGTAGTGCTGGGTCGCTACGTGACGCAGTCGCAGATCGTGTGGTAGCGCCCCGAACAAAGGAATCCCGGCTCCGATGAGCACAGGCACCCGGGTGATTACCAGCCGCTCTACCAGCCCGGCGCGCAGAAATCCCTGGATCGTGATTCCTCCGTCCACATAGAGCTGATGGGCTCCGCTGGCGGCCAGTTTGGAAACGATTTCGGCCGGAGACCCGGCCATCTGCTCGACAACTCCGCCGCGTACGCCGGAAAAATCGAGCGGCCGGCTGCTGAGAACTACCACGCGTTTGTCACCATACGGCCACTCGGGAAAGGCCCGCACGGTCTCAAATGTCTTGCGTCCGATCACCAGCGCGTCAACCGTGGCGATAAATTCGTCGTAGCCGTGGGGCTCACCGCCCTGGGCGGGCAGGAAGTCGAGATCGCCATTCGGTCGCGCCAGGAACCCGTCGACACTGGTTCCGACAAAGACAGACACCGTCATCCTAGACTCCTCGCTTGCGGCGCCGATCAGCCGGGCTTTGCTTGATTTTGCTCAAGCAATCCTACAATGCGCCATCTCGCAATTCGGCCGGGAAAAACGTTTGGCAAGTTTCAATTTTCCATTTCGCGCGTTCCTGTGTAGGATTTAGATATGCCCGCGCACATTGAAGACCTGCAACAGCGCTACGCCGAGCTCCAGAAACGCATCGAGCTCGTGCGGAGCTATCTTTGACGCCTCCGCAATCGAACCACAGTTAGCCGCGCTCGAACAGAAAATCAACTTACCCGACTTCTGGCAGGACCCGGAGAAGGCCCAAGCCACCATGCAGGAGCGCAAGCAGCTCGAAGAGCGCGCCAACGCGGGCAAATCGCTCACCGGTAAAATCAGCGACATCGACACGTATTTCCATCTGGCCGAGGAAGAATCCGATCATGGCCAGCGCGACTCGCTTCTCGACGATATTGCGCGGGAAATCGACTCCGCCGACACGTTCGTGTCCGATCTGGAAACGAAAACCTTGCTCGCCGGCGAAAGCGATCGCCTGAACGCCATCGTGACCATCAAGCCCGGAGCCGGCGGTACCGAATCGCAGGACTGGGCCGAAATGCTGCTGCGCATGTATTTGCGATGGGCGGAGCAGAAGGGTTTCAAAGCCACGATTCTGGATTCAACTCCCGGCGAAGAAGCGGGGATCAAATCCGCCACCATTCAGGTCGAAGGAGAAAACGCTTTCGGCATGCTTTCCGGTGAAAGCGGCGTTCACCGCCTGGTGCGCATCTCGCCTTTCGACCAGCAGGCGCGCCGCCACACGTCGTTCGCGTCTGTCTTCGTGATCCCGGAAATCGACGACCGAATCGAAATCGTGGTGAAGCCCGAGGATCTGCGCATTGACACCTTCCGCGCCGGCGGCCATGGAGGCCAGAACGTCAACAAGGTCGAATCCGCGGTGCGCTTCACGCACCTGCCCACCGGCATCGTCGTCCAGTGCCAGAACGAACGCAGCCAGCACAAGAACCGCGAGTCCGCCATGAAGGTGCTGCGCTCGCGGCTTTACGAGCTGGAGCTTGAAAAGCGCCGCGGCGACCAGCGCAAACTCGACGCCACCAAATCCGACATCAGCTTCGGCAGCCAGATCCGCTCCTACGTGATGCAGCCCTACCAGATGATCAAGGATCACCGCACCAAGGTCGAGCGCGGCGACGTCCAAAGAGTCCTCGACGGCGACCTCCAACCCTTCATTCGCGCCTATCTGCTCTACCGCCGCGACCTAACCAGCTAGGACCTCGGCGTCCGGCGGCCGGGAATCCCGCCGCCGATGATTTGTATGCTGCGGTACTCAAGTGAATACAATCGTTTCGCCTTGCGTCTGGTGGAAGCCGCATAGTATTCGCAGAAATCGACAAATTGTCCTTTTGAATGTGAGGACTATCGATTGACGCGCCAGCGCCAGTGCGAGGATGTCTGGGTTTATGTATGCATATTGCGCTTGACACAAACATTCTCCCGGTGCTAAATGCCGCGCACAAGGGGAGTGTGTCACCTGTGATCACTTTCACCGGTGCGAAGGAGCCTACGAATGCCGATCGACCTGTGTCCGCGGAGGTGTGCCCGGGTATCCCGTAATTCGGCCCCCGTTCCTAAGAATATTGAAGCAGGCGGCTCGATGGGCCGGCAATTTCCGGCCTTTGTGCGCGGATTTTTTTCCGCAGCGCTGGCCGTATGTTTCTTGTGCGTCCTGATGGCTGGCCGCTGCTACGGGCAGGTGGAAAAAGCCACGCTTTCCGGCACCGTCACAGATCCGAGCGGCGGGGTCATCGTCGGCGCCAAGATCGAAGCGAAGGACGTCAGCACCGGCGTCACCTACTCCGGCGTTACCGACGCGCAGGGGCGCTACACTCTCCCGGAAATGCAGGTTGGCAGCTACGACGTTTCGGCCCAGGAGACCGGCTTCGAGAAAGTGTTGCAGACCGGCATCGTGCTGAGTGTCGGTGCGCGGCCGATTCTGGATTTCAAACTGCCCGTGGGCCGATCCGAGCAAGTTGTGCAGGTCGAGGGCGAAGCTTCCAGAGTCGATACCGACACCGCTACGGTCGGCACTCTGATTGCTCCCAATCAAATGGAAAACCTGCCCTCCAACGGCCGCAATTTCACCGACCTGCTCAGCTTGGCGCCGGGCGTGGCAACGGTGCCATCAAGCGGTGGTGGCGGCGGCCAGTCGCCCACCGTTTACGGTGAACAAACCAACTACTCCGTTTCCGGTTCGCGCCCGGTTGGTTTGGCCTACCTGCTGGATAACACCGATATAACCGACGCGCTGGACCATGGAGCGGGCGTCAGCGTGGAGGGGACTTCCCTCGGCATGGAGGCCATCCAGGAATTCTCGGTCTTGACCAACACCTACAGCGCGGAGTTCGGCGGCACCGGCGCGGCCGTCAACGCGGTCACCAAGTCGGGCACCAACGATTTCCACGGCTCCGCGTACGAATACATCCGCAACAGCGTTCTGGACGCCAAGAACTACTTCGACGCCCCCGGGCAGAAACCGACGTTTAAGAGAAATCAATTCGGTGGCTCGCTGGGAGGGCCCATCAAGACGGACAAGGCATTCTTCTTTGTCAATTACGAGGGTTTGCGTTCCGGCACGGGCGAAACCTCGCGCGCGATTGTGCCCACGTCGTTGCCGGACCTGTTCGAGGCCGGCGGCATGACCTATAACGGCACCACGTGGGTCGGTCCGTACGGGCCCATCAGTCCCCTGACAGAAAGCATATTCGGCTTGTACCCACTGGCCCAAACGGCGGCCCAATGCCCGAACGTAACCGATATCCAGTTTCTGCCGGCCACAGGTCTGTTCTGCTCACATGATCTTCAGATCGGCAACGAGGACTATGTGCTGGGGCGGGTGGACTACACCTTGGGCGCCCAGGACAGCTTGTTCGCCCAATACCACATCGAGAGGGCCTACCAGATTCTCCCCTACGTCTACACGCCGGTCCCGGGATACCCGGAAGTGGACAACGAGCATAACCAGTACCTGACCGTCGAAGAGCGGCATACGTTCTCGCCGAGGCTGCTGAACGAAGCCCGTTTCGGGTACGTGCGGCTGTACGCAGAGACGGCCAATGGCGGCGGCAGCGGAGGCCCTCTACAATCGGCGCCCGGCCTGCAGGATATGGACTTCTCGCCGGGCCAGAATTTGTCTTCTCTGGGGCCCTCGCCGACAAGTCCCAGCCGGCCGGTCACCAACCGGTTTAGCGCTGGCGACGATGTCGTTCTGTCCCTGGGCGCGCATAGCCTCCGGTTCGGGGCAACCGTAACCCGCGTCGAGTTGAACCAATATTGGGACCAGTATCCCGGCGGCGCCTGGATTTTCGCGGACCTGAGCGGCAACACAGTACCCGGAACGCCGCTCGGAGGCTCGCTGTACGGCGACCCACTGCTGTGCGTGTGCGGGGCCGCCCCGAGCTACAGTTATACGACCGCGAGTGGGCAAACCTATCCCTTCAACCCGTACCGCTACTGGCGTCAGACTTGGCTGGATCCCTACATCCAGGACGATTGGAAAATCACGAAGCGACTCACCCTAAACATTGGTCTGCGCTACGACTGGGCCAGCAATCCCACGACGGCTGGTGAACCGGTGTTCGTGATCAACAACCTCACTTCGCCGACGACGACCGAGAACAGCTTCGTCACCGCGAAGCATCCCTTTACCAGCAATCCCAATAAATGGAACTTCGATCCGCGCATCGGTCTGGCTTGGGATCTGTTCGGCGATCACAAGACCTCCGTCCGCGCCGGCTTCGGCATGTTCCACGAGCCCGTCACTGCGCGGACCTATGCTCTCGACAACACGTCGTTTCTCCCGAATGCACCGCTGTTCTTCCTTTTCTTCGACACGGGATTCCCCGCGCTGCCCTCCAGCCCAAACCAGATGATCGGTGGAGCCCCGGCATCGAGCTCGATTGCGTGGTATTACGCGATCCTCCAGAATGTGGACACGGCGCCGTACGTGATGCAGTACAACCTAAACGTGCAGCGCGAGCTGGGGCACGGCACGGTGCTCACGGTGGGTTACAACGGTTCCTCGGGCAACCATCTGTTCTTTTGGGCTGACGCGAACCCTCCGCTTTCCTACTCCATGCTGACGCCCTCGGAGCAGACGGCGGCACTGGCAACAGGAAACTACCCCAGTGCGACCGGTGTGGGAGCCCCCGGCACGCCGACCAACCCGTTTACGGTCAACCCGGCAACTGGCAGCGTGCACGTCAATCCCAACTTCCAAGCGGTCGAAGCGGTTCAACCCCGGGCGCACTCCAGTTACAACGCCGTGCAGGTCACTTTGAGCCGGCAGTTCGCCAGGTCCTTGGTCGGCAATGCGGGCTACACGTATTCGAAGTGTCTCGATGATGCCTCGGCCACCATCAGCACGGAGCAGGGCGAGTGGGCTGTCGTGGATGCTTACAACCCGAGCCTCGATAGAGGTCCTTGCAGCTTCAGCTCCAACCAGGTGTTTACCGCCAATGCGATTTATCGGTTGCCGTTTCAGGGCAATCGGTTGAAGGACGGCTGGCAAATCAGTCCGATCGTCAGCGCGTATTCCGGCTTGCCCTTCAACGTCCAGACCATGTTCGGGGGCCTTTACCAATCCCAAACGGGTGGCGCCACCGAAGGCGAGCGCCCGGAGGTCGTTCCTGGCTGCAACCCCATGGTGAGGGAGCATAGTGAGTGGTGGAATCCCGAGTGTTACGTGTTTGCGCCATTTGGCAGCCTCGGCGATTCGATCCGCGACTCGCTCAACAACCCCAATTTCGTCAACTTCGATTTCGCGATCTTCAAGGATACCCGGCTGACGGAAAAGGTCACCATGCAGTTGCGGGCGGAGTTTTTCGATATCCTGAATCACCCCAACTTCGTCATCGGTAACCAGGTCTATCTGATGGGCACCGCCGGTACCGTTTCACCTTCGAGTGCGGGGACGAACTATGCGCAACTTTCCAATCCGGCGGCCTATTTGCCCGAGACCGCCGCGAGCCCCGGCGGCGTGTTCTGCAACCCATCGCAGAAACTCGGCGCTCCGGTCGTCGGCCCCTGTTATACGCCCTCGACCGCGTTCGCCGCGACCATGCCGGGAACCAACGGCGGCCAACGCGAAATTCAATTCGCGCTGAGGTTTATGTTCTAGGCCTCGTCGCTCCTTTCTCTCAACTTTGCCGGCGGCAGCTCCCCAGGTGCTGCCGGAGGGTTGTTGTGCTTGGATTCGGGATCGCAATTCTGTCTTGTTCTACCGAGCCGGCGAGGGACCCATCACCCCACCCTCCCTGGCCGGCTCGTGCGTTTTTCAGGAGGCAATTAAGGAATGTCTTTTAAGCGCTCACGATGCCGTTTAACATCGGTTTAAAGCCTTTCCATGCACTTCATTGACACCCCTTGCACCCAATGCTAGCCTTAAGCGTTTCTGTTGGCTGGAATCGACGAACGCTTACTCCGAGTCCCGTTCTAATTCTGGTGGAGGACACTGTTTTGGCTAATTCCGAAGAGAAATTCCTGTTCACCTCTGAATCCGTATCCGAAGGGCATCCCGACAAGATTGCCGACCAGATTTCCGACGCTGTGCTCGACACGGTGCTTACCCACGACCCGATGGGTCGCGTCGGCTGCGAGACCCTGCTCACCACGGGCCTGTGCATCGTCGCCGGAGAGATCACCATCAAGAAAGAGCACCGCGGCTGCCTGGATTACGATTCGATCGCCCGGGGCGTAATCAACGACATCGGCTACAACCGCGGCAAATACGGCTTTGACTCCGAAACCTGCGCGATCATGTCCGCCGTCAAGGGCCAGTCGCCCGATATCGCCATGGGCGTGGACACGGGCGGCGCCGGCGATCAGGGCATGATGTTCGGCTACGCCTGCGATGAAACGCCTGAACTGATGCCCATGCCGATCCAACTGGCGCATCAGCTGATGATGAAGCACGCGGAGGTTCGAAAAAGGAAGGAAGTCGATTTCTTCCGTCCGGACGCGAAATCGCAAGTCTCGATCGAATACGTCAATGGCCGCCCTGTCCGCGTCGATACGGTGGTCATCTCGACGCAGCACAGCGACTCGGTTTCGAGCAGCGATCTGCGCGAAGCGGTGATCGAGAAGGTCATCAAGCCCGTTCTTCCAGCGAACATGTTCGACAAAACCACGAAAATCCACGTCAACCCAACCGGCCGGTTCGTCACCGGCGGGCCGATGGGCGACGCCGGCCTCACGGGCCGCAAGATCATCGTCGACACTTACGGCGGCTACGGCCGTCACGGCGGCGGCGCATTTTCCGGCAAGGATCCGTCGAAGGTCGATCGCTCCGCGTGCTACATGGCGCGTTACGTCGCAAAGAACATTGTCGCCGCCGGACTCGCCCGCAAAGTGGAAGTCCAGCTGGCCTACGCGATCGGCGTGGCCGAGCCGGTGTCCGTTATGGCGGATACGTTCGGCACCGGGACGATCCCGAATCAACAGATCACCGAGCTCGTTCGCGCCTTCTTCAAGCTGACGCCCAAGGGCATCATCGAAACGCTCGATCTGCGGCGCCCGATCTATCGTCCCACCGCCGCCTACGGCCACTTCGGCCGCACCGGTCCGGGCTTCACCTGGGAGAAAACTGACAAGGCCGACGCCATCCGCAAGGAAGCGGCATCGCGCGGCGCGGTGGCGGTAACGCGCTAGGTTTACAGATTTAACTGTGGCGTCGCGGCCTTCAGCGCGGGACGCATGACGAGGCAGTCCTCCTCAAATAGAACGATCAAAAAAGGGAGCACCACGTGGAAACAGCCGTCAAAGTAAAAGGCGATGTGAAGGACCTTTCCCTCGCCGACCAGGGCAAGCGCAAGATCGAATGGGCGAATTCGCACATGCCCGTGCTGCAACTGATT
>CAZLWY010000029.1:0-43357 GCA_964563425.1 uncultured Acidobacteriaceae bacterium
TACGATCTCGCGAGGAGTCAGCTCGTCGAACGACGGCAGGGGCTCGGGCTCGGCCGTCTGCTGGTCTCCGGACAGATAGATCACCATGTCATTCTCCGAGTGCGGGTCATAGTTCCTCGATGCTGAAATTGGCGTTGGTGAAGATGCAAATTTCGCTGGCGATGCGCATGGCTTCCTGGGCGATGTCCTTGGCGCTCATTTTCGTGTGCTTGGCCAGGGCGCGAGCGGAGGCGATGGCATAGGGACCACCGGAGCCGATGGCGCAGATGCCGTCGTCGGGCTCGATCACGTCACCGTTGCCAGAGAGCAAGAACGTGCCTTTGGCGTCGGCGACAATCAGCAGCGCGTCAAGATGGCGGAGCGAGCGGTCGGTGCGCCATTCCTTGGCGAGCTCCACGGCGCTGCGGGCGAGATTGCCGTGGAATTCCTGCAGCTTATTCTCGAAGCGTCCGAAAAGCGAGAGTGCATCGGCGGTGCTGCCCGCAAAACCTGCGACGATTTTGTCGTTGTAGAGGCGGCGGGTTTTTTTGGCGCTGTGCTTGATCACACCTTCGCCCAGGGTGACCTGTCCGTCGGCGGCGAGCACGACTTTGTTGTCCTTGCGCACGCACAAGACGGTCGTGCCGTGTATCTGCTGGCTTTTCTGCGAAGATGGCATCCGGCGATTATACCGCGCTCGCACCTGAATCAGCCAATCGAGCGGCGAAGAGTCAGGCCAAGACGCTAGTGGCCTGTAACAGCTGAACTGAGAGTGATGCGATGCGCCGGGTCAAAGTAGCGCCACTTTACGGTCTTGGGCGCCTTGTTGTAATGCCGAATGTACTTCATGAGCTTTCTTCGCAAGTCGGCCAGCGACGTAAACACGCCGCGGGCAATCACGTCGCGCTCGATCTTGGCGAACCAGAGTTCGATCTGGTTGAGCCATGAGGAGTAGGTCGGAGTGAAATGCAGATGAACGTTCGGATGTCGCTTCAGAAAGTCGTCGACTTGCCCGGTCTTATGGGTCGAGAGGTTGTCGGCAATCACGTGGATTTCCTTGCCACGCGACTGGTTGACGACGATGTCCGCCAAGAAGGCGACAAACTCCGCCGACGTGTGTCGCGCGGCCGTTTTGCCTAGCACCTCGCCGGTCTTGGTGTTGAAGGCCGCGTACAGGGACAGCGTGCCGTGCCGGAAATACTCAAAGCCGTGCCGCTCGGCGCGCCCCGGCGAGAGAGGCAACACCGGGTCTTTCCTGTCCAGTGCCTGGATCGTCGTCTTCTCATCGACAGAGAACACCGCCGCATGCGCCGGAGGGTTCAGATACAACCCAATGACATCGGCGGCCTTCTGCTCAAAGTCCGGATCATTGGTGGCCATGTAGCGATCCAGCCGCTGGGGCTTCAGACCGTGCTTGGCCCACACCCGCGCCACCATCATGTGACTGACCTTGAGCTGCCCTCCCAGCCGGCGAGTACTCCACTGCGTGGTCCCGTCGGGCGGAGTACGTTTGAGCGTCCATTCCAAAATGCGTGCCTCCAGCGCAGGAGTCAGCGTGCTGGCCTCTTGCCCCGCATGCCTGCTGAACAACCCAGCCAGCCGTTCATGCCGAAACCGCTTGCTCCAGCGGTCGATAAACGCATCATTGCAGTCCAGCTTGTCGCGAATGGCGGCCCAAGTATGGCCTGCCTCGAGCAGCAACAGCAGCCTTGCCCGGCGCGCATCATCGGCCCGTCCGCTGCGACTCGCCGCTCGCTGGTTAAGTTCCATTCGTTCCGGATCGGTCAGTACGATGGTGGTTTCCATGAACGCCATTGTACTACCGTTTCAGTTGTTACAGTACACTAGTTGGCAGGTGATTCTAAAGAATCAGCGAAGTTGCGGAACTGATCATTGGACAGGAAGCGCTTGAACGAATCGTCCTGCCGGGGATCCGGCATACCCTCGCCGGGGATCGAGTTCGCTTTCCGGGCAAACGCTTTACCGAGGAAGTCCATGGCCTTGTTCATATCTTGGCGCTCTGCGGCGACGCAGGCGAGATTGTAGTAGAACATGGGGTAGCCGGGATCCTGGCTGACTCCGTAGTTCAGCGTCACTTCGGCGTGCTGCAAATCGCCTGTGATGCCGTAGGCCATGCCGAGATCGTCGACCAGCACGCGCCAGTAATTTTGGCTCATCTGGCGCTGATGTTTTTCGAGAGCAAGAGCATTTTCGAACGGACCAATGGCGTTACTGAAGTCGCTCGCGACGTAGTAGCGGCTGCCCTGGGCGAAGTATTCCATGCTCGTTTTTGTCTCGGCGGCGCTTTGCGGTGAGGACGCGGCTGGCGCGCCCCGTTCTTCGATATGAAGGCGGTCGAGAAGGTCCAGAAAAAGAGACTCATCCGATGGATGGAACTGGACCTTGGAAAGATGAACGTCGATAAACACGTTCTCCCTGGCGGCGCACACAACGAAATTCTTCTGCTGAACGGGAACCCCGCCCGCGTTCGGAATTAGATACTCGATCACCGCCATCGAATTGACTTCGGACGACTTCACATCTTTGAGACCAAGAGGGGAGAGGCTGGCCGCGCGCTTGTTCAGGAAATCCGGACAGGTCTTCGCGTCCGCGGGGCCGTTGGTTGCTTCCAGAGTCACCGACACCACCAGACCGGAGGCCGGGTTGTTCGCCATTAAATACTGGCGGCCATCGGACTTCTGTTCGTCCGTCTGAACGGTAAATCCAGGCGAGTCGATCTTGACCTCCCAAGTCTTGCCCGGAAATGCAACGGTCAGCTTTTCTTTCGTATCGGTCGCTTGCGATCGAGCGCCAAGGCAAGCGCCAGCGAACAGGACCATGACTGAACACATCGTTGTCCCGAGCTTCATCGCGCCTCCCGCCGAAGAAATCAGCAAGGGTGTCGGAGCGGCTTGAATGTAGTGCTTGCTGAGTATCGTTGTCAAACGAGAGATCCGAGGGGGTGTTCAGGGAAAACGGCGTCGCTAATTCTTGCTGGTGGAGGAGCTGTTGCCGGAATCCTGGTCGTCCTGTTCTTTTTGCTTCAGGCGGTCGGTTTCTTTTTTGTCGCGGACTTTGTCTTTGTTGGGGATCTGGGCCCAGCGGTCATCGAGCGATTGTTTTGTGAAGAGGGCGTCGGCGAGGCTGGTGTTGTAGTGACATACGTCGAAGAAGACCTGATAGACCTTGCTGCCGTTGCGTTCGCGGGTGATTTGAAATGGCGTCTGGATGCCGTCGATAGGATGGAAATTCGAGTAGTATTCGATTTCAGTAGTCTTGAAGCGGGTGCGCGGGTTCCGCGTTTCGACGATCTTGCGGATGGGCAGGTGGGTGTTGTCCGCAAACGCAATTCGGATCGTGCGGTCGTCGCTGTCGACCAGCTCGACCCATTGTGCCTGCATCAGATCCACCACATCGGTGCCGCCGTAACGAAGGACGATGTCTTTTTCGTGAACGCGGTGGCGGAGAATGTTGTCGATGTCTTTCTTGATGTCTTCCTGGTAGTCGGCGAGATCCGATTGAGGCGCGTCGCTGACGCCCCCGCGATCCAGGTCCCAGCCTTTGTCGCCGTTGAAGACGGAAATAATATTGTGCTTCGGAAGGTTCTCCTGGCGCTCTTTGTCGGGAGGTTGGGCGTAGTCGATGAATTTTCCGAATCCAGTCGTTTCGCCGGAATGATCGAACGTGCTGATGCGGCCCGTGCAGGTGACGTCCTTGACGTTTAAGTACGCGCTGCCGCCGAGTGCTTCGACGGCCTGCTTGATCAACTCGCGCGCTTTTGCCTCGCTCTGCTCCGGCATCATGTATTGATCGTCCTGCGCCGAGGCAATCGTCGCCGCGCCGACCGGAAACAGCCCTGCCAGAATCAATCCTGAAAGTATTGCGCCGCGCCTCATCCGCACTGGAAAGAGCCTCCGTTTACGTTGATCACTTCGCCGGTGATATAGGTCGCGAGATCGGAAGCGGCGAAAAGAATTGGGCCGGCGACTTCCTCCGGCGTGGCCACGCGTTTCAGCGGATATGCCGCCAGCCATTTCTTGAAGTCAGCGCCTTTTTTCGCGAGAGCCGATTTCCAGATGTCCGTGTTGACGAAACCGGGTGCCACGCAGTTTACCAGAATGTTGTGGCCGGCCAGCCCCTGGGCCAATGCCTTGGCGAAGCTGATCATGGCGCCTTTCGTGGCGGAATAGTGCGAATGCAAGGCCGTGCCGCGCTGCCCCGCTACCGAGCTGACGGCGACGATGCGGCCGCCGCCTTGCGAGATCATATGCGGCACGGCGTGATGCACGGTCGCATACATGCTTTTCAGATTGACGCGAATCATCTCGTCCCACTCGCGCTCCCTCAATTGCTCGATCGTTCGGTCTATCTCGTTCCAGATGCCTGCATTGGCGACCAGGATGTCCAGACGCCCCAGGCGCTGCTGCGCGAAATCGACCAGCTTTTTCGCGTCCGGCATCTTGCCGAGGTCGGCCTTACAGGATTCGATGCGCGTACCATGCTTTCGAGCTTCCTGCTCGACGTGCGTGGCGGCCTCACGATTGCGATGGTAGCTGAAGACGACGTCCGCGCCGGCCTGCGCGAACATTTTGACCGTGGCGGCGCCGATTCCGCGCGATCCGCCCGTCACCAGTGCCGCCTTGCCTGCCAGCGAGATCATGTGTCCCCCAAGAAGAACATGAACAGATGCGAGTGAAGCGCCGAGAACCGAGAAATCTTTGCGAGCCGCCCTGCTGCCAGCGCTCAGAACGAGCGACTAGGTGCGGGCGACCGCCTTTCGCGCAGCTGCGGCGGCAACAAGACCGCGGAAAAGCGATTGCGATAGAGCGTCCTTGTCTGCCAATCGCTCCGGATGCCACTGCACGCCCACCACCCAGTTCGAGTCGCCGGTCCATTCGACCGCTTCGATCACACCGTCAGCGGCACGAGCCGTGATCCGCAGGCCGCGGCCAGGTTCCTGGATGGACTGGTGATGAGAGCTGTTGATCACCGCCTGGGTCGAACCGTTCAGCTCGGCCAGCTGCGAGCCGGTCTCGAGCTGGGCATCATGCAGAGTGTCCGGGGCTGCCTGCTCGTCGTCCCAATCGTGATCGATGTCAGTTCCGAGAGCCCTGGGGATGTCCTGAAGAAGTGTACCGCCCAAGTGGACGTTGAGGCTCTGGATCCCGTAACAGATCGCCAGAACGGGCTTGTGTTCGGCGAAGGCGTGCTTCAGGAGCGCAAAATCGGTGCGCTCGCGGTCCAGGTCCGCCGCGGCGCATTCCGGCTGCCTGGGGACGCCAAAATGCGCGGGATCGACGTCTGCGGGGCTGCCGGAAAGAACGAATCCGTCGAGCGATTCGGCCAGCTGACCGAGCTCGGAGGCCGATAGCGCAAGCGATACGGGAACGGGCTCGGCGCCAGCCTGGCGGATGGCGGCTAGATACTTTTCAATCTTGTCGGTCTTGGTCGTAACCTGCTCATTCTTAGTGCGATACGGGACACCGATGCGCGGGACTTGGTTGGGAGGGGCGACCATGGAACGGCAATCCTATCATCGCAGGCCTGCGACGGCAACCGGCGCCCTCACGCGGGACCAAGCCCGAGCGAAAGATTGTGGGCGAGCCACGCAATCTGGGCCGCCACGGGATGCTGCACCGCTCGAGATCCCCCTGAGGGACCAAGAACGGGGATCAGCAGTAGCCAGCGGATAGCGAGATCGGAGTGCCTGAACCATTGGGCCGGGTGGCCGGTTTGCGCGGCGGGTGCGTGCCGATCCATTCGATGTAGTTCTGGCGCATCTGATCCATGTGGTGCGGGATGTGGCGCTCCTGCCGCTCGATCCACAGTTCCAGGCTGATGCGGCCTTCTTTGGGGTACTCGACCGTGTTCGACCAGACCGGTTCCGGGACGGAGGCAAGAAGCTGATAGGTCATCTTGCGCAGGCGTCGGATGATTTCGAGGGCTTCACGCGTGCTCTGGTGAAAATAGCCCAAGTTTCCGGCCCAGCGAGCGGGATCAAATTCGGCCACTTCGAGGCCCGGCTCCGCGATGAGGTGCCTGCAACGCACGTAGGAGCTCGCTTCGCTGTCGGCCAGGTGAAGAATAATTTCGTGAATACTCCAGCGTTCGGGTGCAGGCTTATAGAGCCACATTTTTTTGGGGAGCTGGCGCAAACTGGCGGAAAGCAAAGCGGGAGCGCGTCCGAAGGACTCAAGCATTTTTCGGCGATCATCGCGTGTCATGCGAGCCCCCACCCCAATGTCGAGGTTAGACGTGCGATCCGTGATTTCGCTTCGCCGCGTAAACAAATAAACGTAGGAAAGCGCTCGAATATTCCACATCCCAATCAGACGTTTGCGCGCTCAGGGACTTTGATGCGGCAGCTTGGTGATTCTAGGTACCTGCAGATGCTTTACCAACAGCCAATTTGGCCAGAAGGGGTAGAAGGCGTTTCCGCAGGGAGTCTCCGAATTTTCGGATGGGCTGCGTACGTTTCGCCGAAGAGCTGTAAGACGTTTAGATCGAGCGATCCGTGGACGAATGAGCGGTGGTGGGCGCTCCGGACGTGCGGCGCGTGTGCCAATAGGAGCGCAGATCGCCTACCAGGTAGAGCGAACCGGTGGCAAAAACTGCGTCTTCCGGCCCGGCCATGGCGATGGCCCGCTCGAGCGCCTCGCTGGGGTTGCGAACAACCGATGACTTGCGGGCCAGGTGCGCAGTCATCTCCGCCAGCAGCGCCGCGGAAATGGCGCGGGGCTGCAGCGGCTCGGTGAGAATCACTGAATCGACGGCAGGGAAGAGCACGCCTGCGATCTCATCCACAGCTTTATCGCGCATGGCGCCATAGACCAGGAATATGCGGCGGCCCGCGAAATTGTCCTTCCAGAATTGCAGCAGCTCTTTTGCGCCGGAGGGATTGTGCGTGCCGTCAAGATAAACGCCAGGACGTTCGGCAAGCCGCTCGAGGCGTCCGGGCCAGCGAGCGGCGCGAATGCCGCGCTCGATTGCTTCCGTCGAGATTGCGAAACTCCGCTCGTTCACGAGCTCGGCGGCCGTGGCGGCGGCGAGTGCGTTGCGGATCTGAAAGCGTCCGGCGAGAGGCGGCTCGATGGCGAGTTTTGTGGACGAGCCGGTGGAAGAGGCGATGGCGCGGTAGCAGCCATTTGACGCCCCTTTGATTTCGACCGTCCACGCCCTATCGATCTCGACGAGGGGCGCGTTCATCTGGCTCGCACGCTGTGCGATCACGGTGCGTGCCTCGGGCCGCTCCGCTGACGTTACGACCGGCACGCCGGGCTTGATGATTCCCGCTTTTTCGCCGGCGATTTCCGCAATGGAATGGCCGAGGAAATTTTCGTGATCGAAATCGATCGAGGTGATGACGGCGACCTCGGGCTGGACGATGTTGGTCGAATCGAGCCGGCCGCCGAGGCCGACTTCGTAGATGGCGAACTCGACACGCGCTTCAGCGAAGGCCACGAAGGCGAGCGCGGTGACGCACTCGAAATAGGTCGGATGCGCCTCGAGTTTGCCGTCGGCGAGCAGGCGTTCGATCGTGGAATGAACGCGGGTCCAGGCCGCGGCGAACTTTTCATCCGAGATGTCCTGGCCATCAATGCGAACGCGCTCATTGATGCGCTCAAGGTGCGGTGATGTATAGAGCCCGGTGAGCAGGCCGGCGGTGCGGAGGATCGATTCGAGCATCGCCGCGGTCGAGCCCTTGCCGTTGGTCCCGGCGATGTGCACGCATGGAATTGTGAGATGGGGATTTCCGAGAGCCTCCGCAAGGGCGGCAATATTGGAGAGGCCGAACTTCTGCACGCGAGCCTGCTGGGGCGAGGCCAGCTCGCGCCCGAGCGTCATCAGCGCGTGCACGGATTCTCTGTAGTTCATGAATCGAGGAAAAAGCCGAGGGCCTGCGCGATGTAGGGCTTCAATTCCTTGCGCGCAACGATGGCGTCAAGGAAGCCGTGCTCGAGCAGGAATTCGGCGCGCTGAAATCCTTCGGGCAGCTTCTGACGAATGGTCTGCTCGATCACGCGCGGGCCGGCAAAACCGATCATTGCGCCCGGCTCTGCGATATTTAGATCACCCAGCATCGCGTAGCTGGCCGTGACGCCGCCGGTGGTGGGATCGGTGAGCACGGAGATGAATGGGACGCGGGCTTCGTCGAGTCTCGCAAGCGCGGCGGAAACCTTTGCGAGCTGCATCAGGCTGACGGCGCCTTCCATCATACGCGCGCCGGCCGAGCAGGAAACGATGATCAGGGGCTGGCGCTGGGCGAGCGAGCGTTCGATCGCGCGCGCCACTTTTTCGCCGACCACCGCGCCCATTGAGCCGCCGATGAATCCAAATTCCATCGAGCAACAGGTGATCGTGCGGCCGCCGAGCTTTCCTTCCGCGGTGATGATGGCGTCCTTCATGCCGAGCTTCTGTTCGGCTTCCTGGAGGCGCTGGGCGTAGGGCTTGAGGTCGGTGAAATGCAGAGGGTCGGTGGAGGTCAGGTCCGCGTCGAATTCGGTCCAGGGCTCCTCATCGAGCAGCAGATCGATCCTGCGGCGAGCGCCCAGGCGAAAATGATGCTCGCACTTGGGGCAAACTTCCCAGTTCGATTCGATGTCTTTTTTCCAGATGATCGCGCGGCAGGAATTGCATTTCGTCCACAGGCCTTCGGTGCGGACGCGGCGTTCGTCGACCGGCGTGGGATTCTCAATTTTTCTTTTTTCTCGTTTGAACCAGGACATGGCGGAGTCAGTTTAGATTCGAGAAATCAGAGTCAAAAGTTCAAAGCAAAGGCCGCGGCTCTTAATAGTCAATTCCACGCTGCGCGAGAATTCCCTTCACGTAGGGATGCTTTACTTCTTTCATCTCCGTCACCAAGTCGGCGGCTTCAACCAGCTTCGGGTGCGCGTTGCGGCCCGTGCAGATTACGTGCACGCGCTCCGGGCGCTTCGCCAGCGCTTCGACTACCTTTTCCGGGTCGAGCATCCGGTAGCTGATCACGTAATTGATTTCGTCGAGCACGACGAGATCATAGTGTTCGCCATAAATCTGCTCGCGGCCGAATTCCCAGGCTTCCTCGCACATACGGAGGTCTTCGGGATCGGTTTCCGCTCCGCCGACCTTCACGAATCCGCGGCCCATCGGGCGAATCACGAACTTATCGTCACCGAGCATTTTCGCTGCGTCGAGCTCGCCATAGTGCCATGAGCCTTTGATGAACTGCACCATCAGGACCCGGAGGCCTTGGCCCACGGCGCGAAACGAGGTGCCGAGAGCGCAGGTCGTTTTGCCTTTGCCGGGTCCGGTGTAAACGATCAGCAGCCCTTTGCCTTCCGGCATTCGCCTTTGCCCCGCGACGACCGTTTCTCATAGTGGCCGCAGCGGCTTGAAACGTCAAGGGAGTGCGGCCGTTTACTTCGGATACGGATGGCCGGCTAGAATGGCGAAGGCGCGGTAGATTTGCTCGGCGAGCACGACGCGAGCGAATTCGTGAGGCATGGTGAAACTTGAGAGCGAGATGCGCTGTGTTGCGAGCGAGCGAAGTTGGATGGGGAAGCCTTCGGCGTCGCCGCACAGGAAGACGATTTCGCGGGCGGCGTGGTCGCGCAGGCCGCCGAGCCAGCGGGCGAATTGCTGCGAGGTGAATTGATTGCCGCCGGCGTCGACGAGGACGAGCGTGGCGCCTGGTTCCATCTTCAGCTTGCGCAGTGCGGCGGGCGAGGCCTCGCGGATTTCGGTGACCGCGATTTCGGCGTAGCGGCCGATGCGCTTGACGTAATCGTCAAACAGCACGCGAACCTCTTCGCGGCGCGTTTTGCCCAGCATCACCAGGCGTATTTTCATACAGGAGTACCGCCTTGGCTGGGGGCGCTGTTCACAACAGCTCGTATTTCTTACGTTTTTCGAGCAGGGTCTTGCGGCTGATGCCGAGGATTTCGGCGGCGCGGCCGATTTTGTAGTGCGTAGCTTCGAGCGTAGCGCGGATCGCGTCGCGTTCGATGTCGTCGAGGGAGCGGAGTGCGGCCGCGGAACTGCCCGCGCCGCCGGCGGTTCGCACCAGCTCCGGGAAATCGGTGCTGGTCAGCAGGAGTTCCTGGCCGAAAACCAATCCGTGTTCAATGGCGTTCTTGAGTTCGCGAACGTTCCCGGGCCACACGTAAAGTTCGAGCGTGCGTTGCGCGGCAGGATCGAGCGTGGTGCCGGACTTTCCGTGGACGGGGCCGAGGCGTTCGAGAAAATGCGCGGCGAGCGGCGCAATGTCCGCAGGACGGTCGCGCAGCGGCGGCACGGGAATCGCCAGCACGTTGAGCCGGAAAAAAAGATCCTCCCGGAAACGGCCGGCGGAAACGGCGCGCGGCAAATCGGTGTTGGTAAGCGCCATGAGCCGCGCCTCCATGCGCAGGGTTTCCGTGCTGCCAAGGCGCTCGAAGGTTCGCTCCTCAAGCACGCGCAGAAGCTTCGCCTGCATTCCAGGCGCGAGCGCGGCCACTTCGTCGAGAACGATGGTGCCGCCCTGCGCCATTTCCAGGCGCCCGGGCTTGCGCGCCACGGCGCCGGTGAACGCGCCGCGCTCGTGGCCGAAAAGCTCGGACTCGACAAGCTCCGACGGAAGACTGGCGCAATCGATTTTCAGGAACGGGGCGTCACGACGCGGGCCCTGGTGATGAATCCAGCGCGCGAGCTGATCTTTACCCGTGCCGCTTTCGCCGGTGATCAGCAGCGTGGTCGCGGTTTCGGCGAGCTTTGCTGCAATTTCCAGCACCCGCAGGGAGGCCGGGTCGGCCGCTACCCACGCGATCGTCGCCGCGCTCATGCTTGGGTCGTGCCGTCTTCGGATTCGCCGTCCGATCGCGCGGGCCGCTCGGACGCGGGGAAATCGACGCGCTCGGAGGTGCGCCACAATCGCTCGAGATCGTAATACTGCCGCGCGCGGTCGCTGAAAATGTGGACGACGAAACTGCCGTAATCGAGCAGGACCCACTCCGCACCGACCTTGCCTTCGCGATGTGCGAGGCGCACGTGTTCCTTGTCGAGGCGCTCTTCGACCGCGTCGCTGATGGCGCGCAGCTGGGGCGTGCTCTGGCCGGAGCAGAGCATGAAATATTCCGCGAATGCGCCGGTCAGCTTCAAGACCGTAATATCCACGGCCTGCTTTTCCTGAGCCGCTTCGACGGCCCAGAGGATTTCGGGGCGAAGAGTGTCTTTGGTCACCGGTAGAGGGCCTGACCGAGAATGTATTCTTCCACGCGTGCGGGCACAAGCCCGTGGATGGTTTGCTTGCGCTCGAGACGCTGGCGAATTTCGGTGGAGGAGACGTGGCTTGCGACCGTGGTCAGCAAGTGAACCTCTGATTTACGCAGGACGATCTTGTTGCCGTCGGGCGTGGGGGCCGAGCGGCCGAATTTTTCCGGCGGGATGACGAGCCGCAGCGCGTCGAGGCGGAAACCCGGGCGGCTGGCGATGATGAAATCACAGGAGTCGAGCAGCGACTCGTAATTCCTCCAAGTCGGGATCTCTAGGAACTGGTCGGCGCCGAGCATGAAATAGAGATGATCGTCGGGATGCTCGCGGTGAAATCTGCGCACGGTGTCGATGGTGTAAAAAATGTGCGATCCGAAGCCGGGCGCGGGTGCTTCGGCGAGCGATGGGACGAACGACGCATGATCGGCGCAAGCGAGCGCCACCATGGCGTAGCGGTGAACGAAAGGCTTCAGCTCCCGCTGCGATTTATGGGGCGGACGCGACGAGGGAATGAAATAGATCGCGTCGAGATGAAACCGCCGCTGTGCTGCCTGCGCGACAGTGATGTGGCCGGCGTGAATGGGATCGAACGTGCCGCCGAATAGCGCAACCGAACGCCGATGAGCCCCGCCGGACGGCCGGTACGCGGCCTGGGATGTCAACGCTCCTCCCGGTAGGGCGCGGCGCCATCATTTTCGTCGGCGTGCTCGTCGATGTGGTCCTGGGCCTCGGGCGGCGATGCATAGGGCGCCTCGGAAGCGGCGGGAGCCTGAGGGGGCTCGCGTTTCGGAATACGGTCGAGCGCATCGGCCATGGCGCGGACGACTTCGACGATTCCTTCGCCGCTGGCGGATGAAATCGCGTGGAATTCCAACGCCCGTGTCTCGCAGAAGGCGCGCAATTCGTCAAGACGCGTGCGATCGGTGGTGGCGTCAAGCTTCGTGGCCACCACGATCATCGGCTCCTCGGCCAGCGCGGGACTGAACGCGGCCAACTCGCGCATGATAATTTCGAAATCCTCCACCGGGTCGCGGTCGTTCGCATCACTGGTATCCACTAGATGGGCGATCAGCCGCGTGCGTTCCACGTGTTTCAGGAAACGAATGCCGAGGCCGACGCCTTCGTGCGCGCCCTCGATCAAACCCGGCAGATCGGCAACAACAAATGTTCGCTCCTGACCGGGCGCGGCGTCGGGATCGGCATTTACCACGCCCAGGTGAGGCTCGAGCGTAGTGAAAGGATACGCGGCGATCTTCGGACGCGCCGCGGAGATCCGTGAAATAAACGTGGATTTCCCGGCGTTGGGAAACCCCACGAGGCCGACATCGGCCAGCAATTTCAGCTCAAGCCGCAGATGGCGTTCCTGGCCGGCTTGACCGTCGTCATGTTCGCGCGGCGCCTGATGCCAGGGCTTCACGAACGACGGATGCCCGTTCCCGCGACCACCTCGGCCTCCGCGCGCGGCCAGCACGCGCTGGCCCGGCGATGCCAGATCGAAAAGCTGCGCGCCCGAGTCGAGGTCGAAAACTACGGTGCCGACCGGAACCTTCAGGATGGTGTCCGCGCCGGACTTTCCGTGGCAGTCGGACCCTTCACCGTGGCGGCCGCGGTCGGCGCGAAATTCGCGATTGTAGCGATAGCGCAGCAGCGTGTTGTCGTTGGGATTCGCTTCGAGGTAGACGTCTCCGCCGTTGCCGCCATCTCCGCCCGAAGGGCCGCCGCGCGGGACGTACTTCTCCCTGCGGAACGCGACGCAGCCATTGCCTCCGTCACCGCCCTTCACCGAAATCTTGGCTTCGTCAACAAACATGGGACACCCAATCCGAGAGGGTACACGAATCGAGCTTACGCTGCGATGCGGGAGTGGAGCAAAGACGGATCGCGCCAGAAATCGGGTGGCGACTCAGGCCAACGGTTCGCGCAAACAGGTCACGCATACCGGCGTGCGATGCGAACGAGACCGTTAGTTTGCAGCCGCCTCGGCCGACGTCTTGGCGGCGCGCGAGGCGGCGTCTTCCGCCGTGAGGACGCTGATGAAGCGGCCCTTGCCGCCCTTGTCCTCAAACAGCACGACGCCGTCGATCAGCGCGAAAAGCGAATCGTCCTTGGCGCGCGCGACGTTCTTACCGGGTTTGTAGCGCGTGCCGCGCTGGCGGATCAGGATGCTGCCGCCGCTGACGGCTTGGCCGCCGAAACGCTTCACGCCGAGCCGCTGGCCGTGGGAATCGCGTCCGTTTGTAGATGAACCGCCGCCCTTTTTATGTGCCATGAGAACCTCGAAGAAGCGCCCGCTGCGGGCCGCCCCGGAAAATTTGCACTAGGAAAGCTGAATGTCGACTTCGACCGACGTGAGTCCCTGCCGGTGGCCGGTCTGGATCTTGTACTGCCCGCCGGTCTTGTACTTCAGCACCTTGAGCTTGGGACCGCGCGTGTGCTTCACGATTTTGCCGGTGACCTTGGCCTTTGAGGCCGCGGCGCCCAGAATCTTCTTGTCGTCCGTGCGAACGGCCACCACGTCGTCAAACGTCACTTTGCCGCCGACTTTTCCCTCCAGGCGCTCGACTTCGATCGTCTCGCCCGGCGCGACGCGGTACTGCTTTCCCCCACTGCGAATTACGGCGTACATGCTGCCTCCCAACCCAGTTTTGCAGACGGTGAGTCTACCGACCCGTGGCAGTTTTCGCCAACGAGACGAGCGGAAACTCGTGTGGGCGTCCTGCGAGGATTACCCGATGATTTTACCGGAGAGCCGGAAATTCCGCAAGTCCTGCGGGCTGAAGGCGAAATCGCCGATGGTCCCCAGGCCACCTGAATGCCGAAAAGCCGCCTCGAGGGATATGGGTGATCCCGGGAGAGGTTAACAGCAGCGCGAGATGGTCGAATAGCGGCGGCGCAGCGATTCCCGGTAGAACTCGGCGCGGGTGAGCGATTGCTTACCTTCCGTCTTCCGTACGGCGTGGCGCAGGTAGTTGTCGTACGCGGCGTCTCCGGTGACCTGGCGCAGCCAAGACCAAGCGCGTTTCAGCAGGCCCGCATTGCCCGTCCTCGCCGTCATGGTCATTCCTGCGAGGGCTCCGATTTCGGCACACTCCCATTGTCATGCGGCTGCCAGAGCGCGATGGCCATGGCCGTGTTTTTCGGAAAATTGACATCGTGGCCGCGCGCGATGAAATTGCCGTAGACCGAGCGGCTCGCTCCGAAGGCGCCCATGGCCATACCGAAAGGCTGCGAGTGAATGGCGAGACCCAGCGCGATGCCGATCAATTTGTATCCCCCCGCGGCGCCGGCGGTGCGCGGACCCGTTTCGCCGAAGCTATCGCCCAGAAATGAAGCGCCTCCCAGGCCCACCGCCATAGCGGTCGTCAGATAACGCGTGGGAGGCGCGGTGGCGCGCGCACCGCCCTCGGAATCGAGCTTCACGTTGTCGCGCTTCTCGGACTCGACTCCTTCGAGGCTCGCCGCGATTTTTTCCTGGACGCCGTCGGGCAGACTCAGCTCGCGGAACACGATTCGCAATTGCCCGTTGCGTCCGGGGTGGTGCGCCGGCTGCGCCTGCAGTACCGTGCCTTCGATCCGGCTGCCCTGCGGCAGCACAAGCCGGCTGCCGTCGAACAGTGGCCGCGTGAGCACCGCGTCGACAGGATCGCCCGGATGCGATGTGGCCGAACTGAGCGGGGTCAGGAGGCGCGCCTGGATCACGCTGCCGTTCGCAGGCGGTGCGCCGATCGAGGATGCCACGCCCTCGGTCAGCGGTTCGCTGCCGAAATCCAGAGGGTGGTCGAGTTCGGCGAAATAAACCGTGCCGGCCTGAATGTATTGCGGGTGAACCGGGAGCTGCGATTCCGCATAGCGTTCGGCCCGGCGCATCTTGCCCGGCTGGTCGGCCTGCTTCAGCGCGTCGTTCCATTCCTGCTTGGCCTCTTGCTTGGCTTGCTTCACTTTTTCAGCGACTGCGTCGTGCGAGCCGCCCTTGTCGCCCGCCGCAGCGACGAACTCGATCGGCTGCCCCGACCCGGGGGTGACCCGCGTGCGCATGGGAATGCGCTGGTCGCCGGAAAGCACGATGTGGTCGAATTCAACCTCGACATGCCGCTCGGGGCTGAAGTCTGCGTCCAGCGCGGCGGCCGTGCGCTTGGCCGCTGAAGGGTCGTCGATCTGCGTAACGCGTCCGGTGACGGTTGCGCCAACCGGAATTACCAGCTTGTCGAACGCGTAGATCGGCTCGAGAAGACGGGCGTGAATCGGTTGGCCCACATGCTCTAGGCGAACGTCGTGGTCAATCGCCACTACGAGTGCGGTGCCCTTCGGCACCGCGAGAGATACAAACGGACGCGCAAGATTGACCTGCTCTGGGCGCCACGCGAGCGAAGGATCGAGCGCAGCGGGAGTGTCAGCGGCCGCGGGCGCCGGGGCCGGCGCCGTCAGATCTTGGGCCATCGTGCCGCCGGCGCAAATGCTCAATAGAAGCAGTGCCTGGATTCCGCGTCGAACGAACATGGTGATTCTCCTTGCCGCAACGGACGCTTACTCGCGTCCGGAAGTTGTGCCAGGGTACCGGGAGGGGGCGCGCCGGTTCATTCTAATCCCCTTCGGCCCATCCCGTCGCCACATAATTCGATTCGTGCAGGGTGGCGGGCCGGGTACCGCGCAGGACGCCGATCCATTCGGCGACGGCTTCAAACAGCAATATGAGCACCATGGCAGCAAGCAGGGCGGTGACCGCTGCGTCGAGCCGGGCATTGAAAATCAGACGGTGCGTGTCGGCGAGTCGCGCGGCGGGGATTGTGCCGGCCGAAATCTGCGCCGTAAGTGCGCCGGCCTGCGCGAGAAATCCGAGCGCCGGGCTAGGGCTGAAAATCTTCTGGTAGCTCGCCGTCATGGTGACGCTCACGAGCCAGGCCATGGGGACGAGCGTTATGCAGATCCATCGCGCGCGCCCCATTTTCAGCAGAATCGTCGTGGCGACGACGAGCGCGACCGCGGCCAGGAGCTGATTCGCGATCCCGAAAAGCGGCCAGAGCGAATTGATCCCGCCGAGCGGGTCCTCGACGCCCTGCCACAGAAAGTATCCCCACGCTGCTACCATTGCCGCGCTAGCGAGCACGCTCGCGATCGTCGAGCTCGACCGCGCCAGCGGTTTCCACAGGTGCCCGGCGAGATCCTGCACCATGAAGCGCCCGACGCGTGTGCCTGCATCGAGTGTGGTGAGGATAAAAAGCGCCTCGAACATAATCGCGAAGTGATACCAGATGCTCAGCAGGCGGTCGCCGCCGATCGTTTTGCTGAAAATCTGCGCCATGCCGACAGCGAGCGACGGCGCGCCGCCGGTGCGGTCAAGCAGCGTGCGCTCGCCCACGCGCTGCGCCAGCCTCGCCATCGTCTGGGGATCGAGTGCGTAGCCCCACGAGCTGATGGTTTTGGCCGCTGCGTCGGCCGTCCTGCCCACGATTCCCGCCGGACTGTTGATCGCGAAATAGACACCCGGTTCGAGCGCGCAGGCCGCGATCATGGCCATCACCCCCACGAACGATTCCATCAGCATGGAGCCGTAGCCGACGATGCGCGCGTGGCTTTCGCGCAGGATCATCTTGGGAGTGGTGCCGGACGCGATGAGGGCATGAAATCCGCTCACCGCGCCGCATGCGATGGTGATGAAGCAGAACGGGAAAATCTTCCCGGCGAAGACCGGCCCGGTGCCGTCTGTGAATCGCGTCAGCGCGGGCATTTGGAGCGTGGGCCGCACCACCAGCACTCCGGCGGCGAGCGCGAATATCGCCGCGACCTTTATGAAGGCGCTCAAGTAGTCGCGCGGAGCCAGCAGCAGCCAGACGGGGAGCGTGGAAGCCGCGAATCCGTAGACGATGATGGCGATCGCGAGCGCCGGGCCCGAAAACGTGAACGCGTGCGACCAAGTTGGCGACGCGTTCACCCATTGGCCGGCTACCACCGCGAGGCCGACCAGCGCGATGCCCCCAAACGACGCCTCCAGCACGCGTCCCGGCCGCAGGAATCGCAGGTAGATTCCCATCAGCAGGGCGATGGGGATCGTCATGGCCAGCGTGAACGTGCCCCAGGGCGAATCCCTCAGCGCCTTTACGACCACCAGCGCGATCACCGCCAGCAAAATCACCATGATTGCCAGCACGGCGAGACCGGCGATCGTGCCGCCCCGTTTGGACACTTCCTCGCGCGCGATCTGCCCCAGGGATTTCCCGTCGCGCCGCATCGAGCAGAACAGTATCGTGAAATCTTGCACGCAGCCGCCCAGCGCCGCGCCGACGATCAGCCAGAGCGTCCCCGGCAGGTAGCCGAACTGGGCCGCGAGCGTGGGCCCGACGAGCGGTCCCGGGCCGGCGATGGCCGCGAAATGATGACCCAGCACCACCCATTTGTTCGTGGGGACAAAATCACGTCCGTCTTCGAGGCGCTCGGCGGGAGTGGCGCGCGTGTCGTCCAGCGCAAAAATCCTCGCGGCGATGAACGCGGAATAAAACCGGTAGGCGACCAGATACGTACACAGCGCGGCGACCACGAACCAGACGGCATTGAGCGGCTCGCGGCGTTCAAAAGCAATCGCCGCCAGCGCGCCGGCACCAGCCAGCGCGAGGCCCGTCCAAACCACAATTTTCAGGATTCCCTTCACGGTAGGCTAGAGATAGACGAAGCGGCTGCGGAATTCGGTTTCGCTCAAATGCGCCACGGGCGCCGCGGCGCGCAGACCCACGGGCGGATCATAGGGCAGCGCGCGGCCGGTTGTGTCGAGATAGGGCTGGTCCATGTGGATGGAAACAACGGCCGTCCGCCCGCGGGGTATCGCGGCGCACATCTTCGCCGGCATGGCCGCCAGCGCCGCGCCGGCCGCCAGCTTCGCCACGAATTCGCGCCGTGTCAGCATGTCCTCTTGCGCCTCACGCGAAGGGCAACTCGGATTCTTCGACCCACCGGCCGTGCACCTGTGCGGTGGCGCGGAACGGCAAAATTACGCGGGCCACGTCCCCTTCTTCGAGCCGCTGCGCGTCGGCGATGATCAACTCGGAACGCATTTCCGCGTAATTACTTGCGACACCCAGGATGTAGCCTTCGCCTTCGGCGCCGTTCTTGCGCGGCACGAAACAGACCTCCGACAAGCTGTGCGTCGGGCCGGCGAAATACGAATTCATCTTGCCTGTGGCGAGATCGAACCGGCCGTAGCAGTTGTTCACCCGCCCGCCAAGGTTCCCGGCTTTCCATTCCTCGAACGGTCGCGCCTTGTCCGCATACGCGGTAAATGCGTAACGGTAGCGCTGCGTCAGGTAGCGGTCATCGACGCGGCCCAGATCGCTGACGTTCATCTCGAAAAGCTTGTCCTCCGTGAATCCGTCGTCTTTCGAGTTCAGATCGAAGGTTTGGCGGCGAATATACGCGCGTGCTTTCGTGGGGTCCCACGGCGAGCCGTCGATCGGCGGGAAAAACGGAAACGGATTTGAATCGTAGATGGGCGCTTCGAAAATCACTTTGTGGCCTTCCTCGCGCGCGTTGAGCGTGTGCACAGTGGCGCGCGACGGCCCCTTGAACCAGCGAATGTCCTTGGCCTCGCCGTCGCGGGGCACGATCGCGACCATCGCGGGCTTCGTATCGTCCCAACCCCAGTGGACTTTGCCCGCTTTCAGCATTTCCATGTTCGAGACGAACCCGAAAATCGGAATGATCACATATTTTTGCGTGATGCTGATGTCGTGCACCATGGCAACGTACGGCACCTTGAAACGCAGCTCGCGCGTGACCTCGCCTTTTTTGTTGATGGTGTAGAGAAACACGTCGTTCGTTTCGAGGCCTTCGGCTTCGTAGCCGTAGCAGATCATCTCGCCGGTTGCAGGATCGACTTTCGGATGCGCCGTGAAAGTCAGGCTCTTGTATTTGCCGTGAAAATTGTAGGGGCCGATCGTTTCGAGCGTGTTGCAGTCGATCTCGTACGGCAGGCTGTCTTCTTTCAACGTGAAAAGCTTCCCGGCAAACGCCAGCGGCGTGGTGTTCTGCACCGTGCGATCGAGCCCGGCAACACTGGGATCGTCGGTGAAGGGATTTCGATACTTGCCGAACAGCTGTTTTCTCGCGGCGCGATCGGCCTTGAAGCGCGGCGTTTTCACCCAGCGGCCCTTGTAATCGACTACGCCGTTCTTGAAGCGGAACAGATTGATGTAGCCGTCCATACTGAACGGCGAATCGTCGTCGAATTTCGGCGGGTAGAGCCAGTCGCCGCCCAGGCGCACGAACGCGCCGTTCAAATCGGACGGCACCTTGCCGATCACCTCGCAGTCGTAGACGTCCGCCTCGAAGCGCGTCGGCGCGAAAAATCCCTTCATCGTCGGCTGGTTTGAAAAATCGACCATGACTCGTCTCCCTTGCAATCGCTAATAGCCACGCTGGTACCACGGCGAAGGCATGTGATACGGCACGGTAATGAACACGGCCTCCGCGTGCCGGATCCTGCCGTCCCGCATTTTGAACATCTCGAGAAAACAAAATGAATGGGGCGATTTGAGCGGCGGATCGTGGACCACGCCGTCGGTCGTGGTGTAATGGTCGAGCTTGCCGGCGTGGTCGATGAAACCGCCGGCCAGCACGAGTCCTTTTTCTTCGTCCACCAGCGGAAAGCGGCGTGCGCGCAGCTCGTCGTCCCAGCGGTAATTGCCGAGCTTGAATCCCTGCTCGCAGGAAATTTTTCCGTAGGCCGAAAGATTCAAGTTCGGGTCTTGCACCGAGCCGGGATGGGGATCGTTCGCGGTCCAGACGCCGTTCTCGCGCCGACTGCAGTCGTCGGCGAACTGCGTAAAAATCTGACCGTCATTCAGCTCCAAGGTGTTGAAATAGCCGTCGGCCAGCGCGATCAACCGTGCGCGCGGGCGCCGGCGATCGGCCGGTACATCTTCGGAAATCACCGGCACAGGCTCGAGCGTATCCGGATTGCCGAACGGACCCGGGCCGTAGCCCTTGCGGTCGACGATCGTTTCGACCTCGGAGATGTTCCCGTCGTCGATCTTCAGGCGCATCGCGAAAAAGGACTTGAGGCCCCTCTCGTCGATCACGCCGTAATACGCCGCCTGGCCCGTTTCGGGATCGGCCGCGCGCAAGTCCTCCGCTCCGAGGGCGCTGACCGTGCCCCACAGCCCCCAGCCGACCCGCAATTCGACGTTGTTTTCGGTGAATTTCACGTGCGCCGCCCAGGGCAGCCGCGTCGGATCTCTGGCCAACAACGCAGCCAAGTATTGATCGACAAATCCGTACAGGCACGCGCGATTGCAGGCCGGCGGGATGGCTCCCATTTGCGCGGATTCGTCCGCGCGGACTGTTGCATTCGGCGCCAATGCGTAGGAGAGAAGAACGGCGGCAGCGGCAACGAAAGACAGTGCCCCAAGCCTTGCTCGCATCACTCGAATCCCCCGACTCGTGCGCGCTTCCTGAGAATCTCAGGCCGAATCCTAGCAGAGGTGAGAGACGGTGGGGTAGTGATTCGTTTTCGTCAAAACGGGAAGGATCGGGGCTAGCGGCAGCCGCAGGCGCCGCCGCAGCATCCGTCGCCCGACGATCCTGAGGAGGAAGAAGACCCGCCGGACGCCTTTGTGCCATTCCCGTGCGCAGCGAACACCGAAAGCTGCATGGTGCTCTTCGAGCTGGCGCATTTCGGGCACGTCACTTTCGTGCTTCCGTTCAGCACGATGCGCTCGTATTCCGCGCCGCAATCGTCGCAAACGTATTCATAAATCGGCATCGACGCTTCCTCCGCAATCTAGAACGTGATTCTAGCGGAAACGATCCCCGCCAATCCAAGAATCATCAGCAAGCCCCAGCCCGCTAGCGTGAGACGCGGCCAACCCTTGCCGGCGAGCGCCAGAAGTGTGCCCAATATCCACAGCCCCACGCTCACCCAGTTGGCGATCAGCACGATCCCGCGCGTCGCCTCCACCGTTTGCAGCATGTACCAACAGCTAGTGACAAACACCATGGTCGCAAACACCGCTGCCACCAGGCCGCACTGGAACGCCACGCGGCGCCAGCGCGCGATTTCCGGCAGCTGATTGCCGATCCATGTGCTCCATGCGAAGAAGAGGCAAATCGCCGCTGGGAGGAAAAAGCCGGCTAACAGCAGCGAATTGTTCAGCACCGACATGATTCGATACTACCAAATCGTCGGTCGCATCGATTGTGCTCGACGCGATCTAGTCATGCCCGCCCGTAGAGCGCGCGAAATCTCCTGACCCACGGCGGCTCGGGTTCGGCGTAGTCCTCAAACGAATCTTCCGCAAGCCCCGCGCGCAGGAAGCCGTCGATCTCCGTGCGCGTCAGCGGCCACGGCGGTCCTTGTCCTTCGGGTTCATCCTCTGCCCGGCCTCGCGCGATCACCAGCAGCCTCCCGCCCGGTGCCACGAACTCCGCAATCATGGCAATCGCGCGCGCACGCAGGTTGCCGGTGAATGCCTGCACGGTGTAAACCTCCAGCACAAAATCGAACGCACGCAGCCAATCCGAAGGGGGATGGAACAGGTCCGCGACCCGGTAGTCGACTTTGGAATCGGGATAGCGCTTCTTCGTCGCGGCAATTGCGGTCGGCGAAATATCGAACGCGGTCGTCGAAAATCCCCAAGCCGCCAGCTGCTCGGAGTCGTCGCCCAGACCGCTGCCGATCACGAGCGCACGTTTACGCGCCGTCTCGAGCGCATGCTTTCGCCAGAATTCCACGAGCCGCGGATTCGGCTCCATGTCCGCCCACGGAATCGCGGAATTGTCGCCGCCAGCTTCGGCGTAAAGCGCTTCGAACCACCCCAGCGGATCGCCTTTTCGCGTGAATTCGGCGGCAAGGTCGCGTGCGCGCGCGCGTTTGTCGGCCATGAGCCAATTCTACAACTCGCGGCAGCCGCGCTGAGAGCGAAGTCGTGTCGCTATGGGGATTCGGGCTTCCACGAGGCATCCGGGTTTGTCGCCCGCGCCGTGCCGATCTGGACTTGCCCTGTCAGGTACGCGAAGAAGCCTGCCAGCAGAGCGCAAACGACCACAATCAGCGCGATCTTGCCCACCCGCTCCCACCGACTCGGCCGAAATTCGCTCGCACCGATATTCGAAAGTCCCAGCCCGACGCGGCTTTTCATGTGTCCTCCTGCTAAAGAAACAGACACCGCCCGCCGCATTTTGTGTCCGCACAAGAAAAAAGCCCCGGCGAAGCCGGGGCTTTTCGTCAATTCAGTTGATCGGGAGAAGAACTAGTCGCCAGCCACCGTCGCCGCTTCCGACTGCGAAGCTGTAGCGCCATTGCCGTTTGCAGGGTCAGCCCGCTTTACGGTTGTGCCCGGAACCGCGGACAGAATCTCGTCCATCGTCCCGATCTGCATCAGAGGCTCGGACTTCTTCTTCAGCACAAGCTCCTCGTAAATCTTTCGCACCTTGGCCGCTTCCTCGAACGCTTTCTTGCGGCGAATGCGGTCTTCTTCGGCTGCGGTCAGAGGAATATCGTGCTCCAGGTGGCGCACGCGCGAGGCATCGTCAGCATTGATCTTCAGCGAATGCTCGTAGTCACTCAGCGCAACCACTTTGTTTTTCGCATAGATCTCATGCTTGCCGTGCTTTTTGTACCATTCGGCGACGGTCGCGTTCTTGTGCATGTTCTCGATAATCTGCCGCCAGCCCACGCCCGTGTTGTAGGCGCAGAACGAAATTTCGCCCTTCTGCGTGGCGTAGGGGATGATGCACATTTCCGTACGGCGGAAATCGTAGTTGAAAAGATCCTGGAACCACATTCCCGCAATGAACAGGAAATTCCAGGGGTCTTCCCGGCGCCGCTTCATGGCGTCTTCGATGGTGCGCGTCGGATTCGTCTTCCCGTACTTCTTGTCCGAGTCCTTGGAAAGGGCCCAGGTCTTGTCGAACTTCATCCACAGGTCCTTCAACCTCAAGCTGGGCGGCGCCTGGAACGGCTTGTAATTCTTCAGCAGCGCCATGGCCATCATGAAGTTCGAAAACTTCTTGCCGCGCGCCGCGTCCGTGATGGCCGTCACGTCTTTTGTCAGCGACGGTGCATCGAGGAAGCGCGGGACGGGAGCCCATTCCTTCGTTTCCTTGTTGATCATCAGCGCCGTGCCTACGCCGCAGTTCGGGTGGCAGCCGCAGGAGAGCGAACCCCACTGCGAATCCGGGCCGTGCGACAGGTCCGAGAAACCAGCAAACGTCGCGATGTAGGAAATCGGGAACCAGTCGCGTGTCGGTTCGACCTTGCCGACCTGGTTGCTCACGTCTTGCGCCAGATGCGAAAGCGTGTAGCGCTGGCGAATGCGGCGCTCCGGCGTAATGTCCTCGTCGCGCCCGGTGAACGAAACCGGCTGGAATGATACGAATGAAATCTTCTTGGGGTTATCCATCGCGAACTTGACGATGGGGCCGACCTGATCGTTGTTCACGTTGTTGACGATCGTCGTCACCAGCACGATTTCGACTCCCGCTTCGTGCAAGTTCTCGATCGCGCGCAGTTTCACGTCAAACAGGTTGCCGACCTGCCGGTGGCTGTTCGCATCGTTGCCGATGCCGTCGAATTGCAGGTACGCGTAGCGCAGACCCGCCTCGAATGCCTTCTTCGCGAATTCCTTGCTCTTCGCGAACTCGATGCCGTTCGTCGCCGCCTGCACGCTGTTGTAACCCACCTTGCGCGCGTAGCGGACCGCGTCGAAGAAGTAGGGCGACATGGTGGGCTCACCGCCCGAGAACTGAACCGACATTTGCCGGCGCGGCTTGATCTTCGTCGCGTTGTCGAGAATTTCCTGAATCTCTTCCCAGCTCAGCTCGTGGACATATCCAACCTGGTTTGCGTCCATGAAGCAGGGATCACACATCATGTTGCAGCGGTTGGTCAGGTCGACGGTCAGCACCGACCCGCGCCCATGGCGGACCGTGCTCGAGCCGTGGTTGTGCAAGGTCTCGTCGTTGTGCGCCGGAATGTCGCGTCCCGGGAAATTACCCTCGATCCATTCCAGGAACTTCGAATCGATCGCCATCAGGTCTTCATACTTGCCGTGAATGGCGCATTCCTTCACCATCCAGACCTGTCCGTCGCGCTCGATGATCTGTGCCTTGATCTCGCCAACCTTCTCGTGAATCAGGTCGGTCCAATCCTTCTTGCCATCGATGATCGCCTCGCGCGCTTCCTTCACGCAGTCCGGGCACAGCGAGTCGGTCGTCCGCGGCCAGCCGAGCGTGGGCTTGGATTTTTCCCACGACTTCAGCAGCGGTTTGTCCGACCATTTCGGCGTAAACGACGGATTAGGATTGTGCTTGTTGAAGTATTGAATCGTGTCGAAGGTCAGCCCTGCCGTCTTGCAGAGCGCCCAGTCAAAAGTCTTCCAGATTTGATTGCCTACTGTCTTCGGCATATGGATGCACCCCTCAGTTAGAATTCCCGAATCGCCTAAGAATGTACTTGGCCTGGATTTCGCCCGAACCGCCTGGAAGCTGGGACCCCTACGGATGCGCCCATCATCCGTAAGCGGTTACGGTACCAGAGTTTGCGCCTAATCCCACCCCCGGTCCAGCCCCATGCGCCCAAATGTACAAATAGGGGGTTAAACGGCAAAATACCGCCCCGAGGGGGGCGCCGACCCTAGAACCCAACGAACGGGATTTCAACAGGGGACTGTCTAGGTTCGGGGCTCCGGTGGCCCTCGGCCGGCGCCAGGGGGGACTTGTGGTGGGTCGCGAGGCTATTCCAGATTCAAGGGGGTCCGGAGCACCCCGATCGCGAAATGCGCCAGAAGCGGTGCCTCGTCATCGAGCTGAATCCACCGCAGCACGCAGTGGTCTTTCATGTACTGAGAAACCTTCGCCTCGTTGATGCCGAGATACTCCGCGAGCCGCCCTTTCAATCCAGACTCGGTCGAATATCCGCCGCGGCTGCTGCGACTCTGTTTGGCCGACCGCCCTCCGCGCACCAGATTGCCCGCGCCGATGCGCAGCGTCTGGCACGCCTCCACGTAGTACGACGTGATCTGATCAGAATCGGAAAGCAAAAACACGCCGGGACCTGCGGGAGCATCGTCGCACTCGTCGAGCCGGTGTAAAGGACTCTGTACCAGCCGCCGCAACAATGACTCAAGGTGCGCCATCCGTGAAGCCAGGGCTGGATCGCCACGCCCATGCGCCGCGCGTTCAGACGGCAGCTGGGGAAGCGGCGATTCCACTCGAGCGGGACGCTCATAGGCAACGGGCGCTGCCTCGGCCGCAGCAACTCGCTCCGGCACAGGGCGCTCGAATGCGGGAGCCACCACGTGCGGGACAGCCGGCCGAGCCGTCTGCGCCTCGCCGGACTGTGCGAAAGCTTGTGCAGGCAGTCCGGCCGCTGGCGCAACACCTTTGCGCCGCCGGCCTCTGCCGCCGCGTCGGCCACGGCGGCGTTTGCGCTTGCCCGCGGCGGAGCTGTCGCCGGCCGCAACCGGCGCGCCGGAATCTTCTAGTACCGCGTCTTGTTCTAGGTCCGGTTCGGGAATTTCGCCCAGAGCTAGGGGCATTCGGTTGCCGTCGACCTCGCCGGCTTCATCGCCGCTTTCGGGTGGCTCTTTATCGTGTGAGTCCGCGGGCGATTTCGCGGCGGCGTCCGCGGTGGGTGCGCTCGAAACGATCGGAGCGGGAATTTCCATCCCCAGCCGTGTCAGCGCTTCTTCCGCCTTCTTGCGCCAGTCGGCGCGCCGGAAACGCTGCGCCGCGATGGTGTACCATCGCCCGGCCTCTTCGCGGTGATCGGCTTTCTCTTCGATTGTGCCGATCTCCCAGGCCACCATGCCGTCGCGCGTGCGCTGGAAAAGCTCGTTAAGTTTTGCCGGCGCGTCGGGGCTGTTCTTAGCCTTGCGAATGCGCGCCTGAATCTGACGCCAATCTGCCATGTCGCAGCATTGTAGCAGGGTTCGGCAGTTGTAGGTGCATCCGCGCTCTCCCCCACGGCAGCCTTGCGCGTTCTCTGTGAACTCTGTGGTGGGGGCTGTTGGTTCTAACTCGGCTAGGGTAAAATCACGATTCGCGTGCCCCGGGGGAACCGTGAAACTCATTCGACCTGTTTTAGTTTCCGCACTGTTCTTGCTCTGTGTGCCGCATTCATTTGGCCAGGCCGCGTCGTCGTTCGAGCCGTTCGATCGTTGGTCGGCCGCCGTCGTCTCCGGCAATCAGGCATCGCTCGCAGCGCTCTACTCGAACAATCCTCCCGCACAAAATCAAACGCCCGCGGGCAAGACCGTTGATCCCAGCGAAGAGCCGATGTTCTGGTCCGCGCTCGCCTCCAAAGGCCTCAGCGATTTTGATCCCAAGATTCTGTCCATCACGCACCCTCAGCCCGGTGAAGTCGCGCTCGTCCTGCGAATTGAGTTCACGCTGAAATCATCTTCCGGCGCGCAGCCGTTCACCGTCGAAGGCGCTCAGGTCTGGATTCAGGAAGGCAGCGCCTGGCGCATCGCCGTGACCCAGCGCAGCGCCCTCGACGCCAGCCCCACGTTCCGCCTGCCCGAGCCCGCCAAGCCGAATACGGCGCTCTATCCGCCGCCAGAAGAGGCGCAACGGGAAATCGACACCGCGCTGGTTGCTGCCTCAAAAGACCGCAAGCGTGTGATCCTGGTATTCGGCGCGAACTGGTGCTACGACTGCCACGTTCTCGACACCACGTTCCGCTCGAAACAATTTGCCGCCACGGTAGCCGCGAATTATCACGTTGTGCATATCAACGTTGGCGATGAAGGCGATCAGAATCTCGATCTCGCCGAAAAATTCGGCGTGCCGCTGAAAGGCCACGTCCGCATCCCCAGCCTCGCCGTCCTCGATCCCGATGGCAAAGTCGTGTACGCCCAGAAAAACGGCGAATTCGACGACAGCGTCAAGCTTGCGCCCGCCGACGTAGCCGCCTTCCTGAAAAAATGGGCGCCGCCTCGCGCCTGATCGACCTCCGCTGCGAGTTGTTTGTAGGTCGCGGCTTTGGCTGCTGAAGTTTTATGCTGGCGTTCGCTGATCGATACAACTGGTAATTCACATTGAAACTAATTCCTCCGCTGTCCGTCCAATCAGAGGAAGCTGCCTTTTCAGTACTGCGATGTCCCCGGAGGCGCAAACATGATTCGCCGAAGCGTGTTGATTCTGCTGGCGCTCACGACCTGCGCGGTCACCGCGTCCATCGCGCAAACGCAGAAGCCCATCACGAACGCGGACATCGTCAGCATGACCAAACAGTCCATCGATCCAACCCTGATCGTTAAGGACATCCAGTCCAGCGGCACGGACTTCGATACTTCGCCGCAAGCGCCATCGATTTGAAAAATGCAGGTGTCGATAAATCCGTGATGGATGCGATGCTGACCGTGCAGGCCAGCAAACCCTCGGCCGCCATCGAAGCGGTTCGCAGCACTCCGACATCCGCCGGTGGCGCTCCCTTCGATTTGACCAAACCGCCTTGTGGCGAGAACGGATGCCTGCTTCGGGAAGGCACGCAGGTCGAGCTTAAATTCGTCAACGCTTTAAGCTCGAAAACGGCGCACATCGGAGACACGGTGGAGTTTCAGCTTGACGACGACCTTACCGTCGGCGATGCGATCGTCGCCCCGAAGGGCGCTCACGCCCTGGCCACGGTCAACGACGCGAAAAAGTCCGGGATGATGGGCAGGCCTGGCGAGCTCAGCGTTCAAATACAATACCTGCTCGTCGGCAGCAACCACGTGCGCATTCGCGGCACGCAAGGCCGCGAGGGAGACAGCAAGACCGGGGCCGCCGTCGCGCTCACCGTCATCTTCGGTCCCATCGGCCTCATCAAACACGGCAAGAACATTGTGATTCCGGCTGGAACGCCGCTCACGGCTTACGTCGATCAGGACGTCTGGCTCGCGCCGCTTCATTCCTGAAAAGTGGGCCCGCTGGACTCGTTCTTCTTATGTCCGTGTGAGCCTTCACCCGATTTGAACCATCGCGTAAAACACGGCCCTCGCCTGCCGGGGAATGTTTCAGCCGCCTGGGAGGGCAACACCGTGAAAGGATTTTCAGCGAAGAAATTTGTGATGCGATGTGCGCGGTTGATTGCCGTGGCCTTCGTGCTCGGCGCGGCCAGGTTGGCAGGCACCGCCTCTGCAAGTAACGATGACGATCCATTCGGCCGATTCTCCGGATTTTTCCCCGATACTTTCCTGCTGAGCCGCGCCGCCGACGCCCACGAAAGCAATCGCTGCAAGCTGAACAGAAAAAGCCCCGGAACACGTTCGATCGTGTCCCGGGGCTTTTGTCCTGCGATGCTGCGGAGCCTAGGATTTCAGAGCCGGCCGGCTTTCGTGATCGGCGCGCAAGATTATTTCCCAGCGTCGCCCAGATCCTGCAGCTTCTTCTCGTCGGTGGCTCGCAGCCCTTCCCTGAATTGCAGATTGTCCTTCGTGTCGCCCGGCAAGAGCCCGAGCGCTTTCTTCACGTTCAGAAGCGCCAGATCCTTTTGCCCCGCCGCAATGTAGCCGTCAGAAAGGCTGTCATACGTGTTGGGCGATTCCGGGAACGCTGCTACGTTCAGTTTGAAAATCTCGATCGCTTGCTTGGTTTCGCCCGCCTGCAAATGCTCGTATCCCATCGTGTTTACGACGGCTTCGGGAAAAGGTTCGACTTTCGGATTGTTTTTTGGCCAGTCCGCCAGGCTCGCCGCGACCTTGGCGGGGCCGCCGGGTTCATCGATCAAATCCAGATGGCGTACCTGCTGCGGCACCAGAGCCTCTTTCTCGGCGGGGGCCTGGCCCGGAGTCTTGATCAGCGTCGTCACGTACCAATCCACAATCGCGCTCATCAGCTCCGGATGCTCGGGAAACATCTCCGCGCCATGCTTGCCTGTGGCGTAGTGCGCGAATTTTTTCCCAGGATTCGACGTGAGGCTGTAAAGCCATTCGATGGCCTCAACCGAACCGGGAAACTCGTCATCGTCCGCCACCGAGAAAAATACCGGCGTCTTCGCCGCGCTGCGCAAATAACTGCGGCCAGCCAGGTCCGTCGAACCGGAAAGCAGTACCAGCGACCGCACCTCCGGATGCCGCCGCGCGGTCTGAATGGAATTGTCCACACCGCAGCTCGCGCCGCCCAGGCCAATCGCATCGCGTGTCACGCCCGGCTGCGATTCCAGATACTTGATCGCCGTGTCGAAATCGCCCGGCCATTTTTCCTTCTCGACCGCCGCTTCCTGCGGCTGGGCGAGCGTGTCGTGCGGCGCTCCGCCGCTCTCGCCGAACCCGCGGTTATCCACCGTCAGGACGTTCATCCCCGCGCCCGAAAGCTGCGTCGCCAGCCCGTCCCAGACTTTGCGGTCGCGATTGCACTGGTGCAGCAGCAAGACTCCCGGTCCTGGTTTGCCCGCGTCGAAATACGTCGCCTTGAGATTGGTCCCGTCCGGCGCCGTCAGATCGACCACCCGCTGGCCGCACAACGCGGTCAGCGCGCACGCACCCGCGCACAAAACGAAAGCCAGAAAGCGAAGAGAATATCGCGGAACGCTCATGGGCCCCTCCCGTGTGCGGCCATCATACCGAATCGCGCGCAGCGGCGCACGCGCGCCCGTTTCAGTCGTCATGCGTCAGCGTCCGCCCGTACTTGCTCAGCAGCACCTGGATGCCGAAGTACCCCATATACTCCGGCTGCCCGCTCGTATTCCCGCTGAAGCTGCGCCCGGCCATCATCAGCAAAATGAATCCGTCGTGCAGTTTGTACCGCCCGCCGAAATCGAATGTCGTATTGTGCGGCAGGGAGTGCATCGCCCGATCGTTGTAAACCTCGCCATCCAGCTCGAAGCGCTTGTTGAATGTGTGGCCGGCTACGAAACCGATAATTCGCTCCTCGGGCCCGTTCCACGGGAAGTAGTAGCCCACCTCAAAATTCAAATCGAGCGGTCCCTCGCGCTTGGCCACTTCCATCGGCAGCAGAAATCTTGGTCCGTTTCCCGCAATTCCTTTTAGTCGCGCCACCGTCGACGCCCCGGTTTCGATCTGCGGGAATGTCGAAATCTGCCATCCGCCCTCGCCTTGATCGAAAAATCGCCACTTCACTCCCGGCAACCCATTGCTCCAGCCGCTCTGCCGCGGGACACGCGCGCTCGTATCCACTGCATAAGGAATCTCGTACGTCAGCTGAATACGATCACCCAAGCCGAAATTGATGTCTAACTGGGGTACCTGATATTCCGCCTCGCCGCGCACGACCGTCTGCATGGACGCAATATTGATCTCCCAATTAGCGTTCCCGGGCGTCCCGGGGTCGTTGGTCAGATACGGGGGACCGCCCTGTGCGCCCGCGCCCCGCGGACCGCACATGATCGCGCCGGCCGCGCAAACGGCGAACACGATAAGCCTCTTCCGCACAGGCATTTCGCAGCCTTGTCCTAGACCACCGAGCGTCAGCGAATACTCACGCTGACGTTTGCACTCTGCCACAATTCGGGGCGGTCGAAAACCCATCCTCTGCGCTCTCGCTCCGCTTCCGAGCGGACCCAGTCGGGGAGCCGCCTCTCCGACTCGCGTCAGATTGCGCCACTGCCCCCGTCTGCTGGACGCGCCCCGCCCCAACCGACTAAGATGCTGGCATGGCGCCCAAGCTTCCCATCTACATGGACAATCAGGCGACCACGGCGCTTGATCCGCGCGTCCTTGAAACCATGCTGCCCTATTTCACCGAGAAGTTCGGCAACGCCGCCAGCCGCAACCACGAATTCGGCTGGAAAGCCGAGGAAGCCGTCGAAAACGCCCGCGCGCAAATTGCCCGCCTGATCCGCGCGACGCCCCGCGAGATCGTCTTTACCAGCGGCGCCACCGAATCGGACAATCTCGCCATTAAAGGCGTCGCGGAATCCTATCGCGCCAAGGGCAATCACATCATCACCCAAGCCACCGAGCACAAGGCTGTTCTCGATTCTTGCAAGCGCCTGGAAAAATACGGGTATGAAGTCACCCTGCTGCCGGTCGCGCACGACGGCGTGATCGACCTCGACGAGTTGCGCCGCGCTATCACGCCAAAAACCATCCTCATCTCCATCATGTACGCCAACAACGAAATCGGTGTCATCCAGCCCATCGCCGAAATCGGCAAAATCGCCAAAGAACGCAAGATTCTCTTCCACGTGGACGCCGTGCAGGCCGTCGGCAAAATTCCCGTCGACGTGCAGCGCGACTCGATCGACCTGCTCTCGATTTCCGCGCACAAGCTCTACGGCCCGAAAGGCATCGGCGCGCTCTACGTTCGCCGGAAAGATCCGAAAGTCGAAATCTCTCCCACCATCGACGGCGGCGGCCACGAACGCGGCATGCGCTCCGGCACGCTCAACGTTCCCGGAATCGTTGGCCTCGGCAAAGCCTGCGAACTTTGCCAGAAAGAAATGCCCGAGGAAGGCCCGCGCCTCGCGCGCCTTCGCGATAAGCTCAAGGATGCGATCATGGCGAGCCTCGACGGTACCGGCGTCAACGGCTCGATGACCCACCGCTTGCCGAATAATCTGAACCTGAGCTTTTCCGGCGTCGAAGGCGACGCGCTCCTGATGGGCATCAACGACGTGGCCGTTTCCAGCGGCTCGGCCTGCACCTCCGCCATGATCGAGCCCAGCTACGTCCTCCGCGCTCTCGGCGTCTCCGACGAGCTCTCCCACAGCTCCATCCGCTTTGGCCTCGGCCGCTTCAACACCGAAGAAGAAGTCGCCTACGTCGCCGATCGCGTAATCGAAACCGTAAAACGCCTTCGCGAACTCTCCCCGCTGTTCGAGTCCGCCAGGCCCCGCTCTCTCTCCTAACACACATAGCGAAAGCGGTTCCCTGGCGGCCAGCATCGGGCGGTCGCCTGTCTCTCAAAGGTTTGGCGACCGCTGAAGCATGCGCCTGCGCGTCGTCATGCGGGGCGGAGTGATCAGATGGCTTGGCATTTCATTCCGGCGAATCCGGGATGTCGGGCCAGGCGGTCGAAGAATCTCTCGTCGGCGTAACGCCCGGTGACGTTTTCACACGAACAGAGCTCCTTCAACTTCGCTCGGGATGACGGGGTAATGGCGGTCGCCCACTCGACACGCCGATTGAGTCCTTCTATTCCGCGCTACAATGAAGTTTCTCGGAGGTATCCTTGGAACCCGACCTGCGCTACCCAATCGGCCAATTCGAAACCGTCTCAACTCTAACTTCCGACGAGCGCCGCGCCGCGATCGAAGCCATCGCCGAAGTCCCCACGCGACTCCGAACCGCCGTCAGAAACCTCACGCCCGCGCAACTCGACACGCCCTACCGCCCGGGCGGCTGGACTGTCCGCCAGCTCGTGCACCACATCGGCGATAGCCACATGAACGCCCTGATGCGCTTCAAGCTCGCACTCACCGAAGACGAGCCCACCCTCAAGACCTATGAAGAAAATCTGTGGGCCGAGCTCGCGGACACCAAAACCCCGCCGGTTGAACCTTCGCTCGCATTGATCGACAATCTCCATGCGCGTTGGGTAATCCTTCTCCGCTCGCTCACACCGCAACAGTTCCCCCGCAAATTCCGCCACTCCGGATGGGGCTCGCAGACCGTGGATTTCCTGCTCGCGCAGTACGCCTGGCACGGCAAGCATCACGTCGCGCACATTACCTCGCTGCGCCAGCGTAACGGCTGGGCCTGAGCAAAACGCCGGCCGCGCCAACGTTCCGCCCTTTCGCGGCTACAGTTTTTACCCCTTTTCGCCTCAGTGTTTTCCCGAATTCTCTCCGCCACGCAGTTGCCGAATAATCCGCGGCTGGAGGTACACGAACATGCGCAAACTCACTCGTACACTTTCAATGTTCGCGCTCACCGTCGCCTTGTCCGCGCCGATCCTCATCGGGGGCTGCTCCGGCGGAGGCTACTACCGCAGCTACGATCCTTACTACAACGACTACCACGTCTGGAACAACGACGAGGTCGTCTACTACAACCGCTGGGAACACGACACGCACCGCGACCACGTAGACTTCCGCAAACGCAAACCCGACGACCAGAAGGAGTACTGGACCTGGCGCCATAGTCAGCACTAATTCCTTTGGCAACGCTTCATACACACTCATATTCATAAGCACGTCCGAGCCCGCCGGCAGCGCAAGCCGCCGGCGGGTTCGCATTTCGCAGGGTCGTTTTCGCAGCGCCCGAATGCGCCGAACCGCCGTACTTGGCCGCAAGCAAAGATTCCCGTAAACTCCACTTCTTGGTTTTTGCTTTCGAGAAAGGACCGGGTTCGGAAATCATGTCCACGAAAATTGTCGCTGTTCACGGCCGCCAGATTCTCGATTCCCGCGGCAATCCCACCGTTGAAGCCGACGTCCGCCTCCAAGGTGGCGCATTCGGTCGCGGCGCGGTCCCGTCCGGCGCCTCGACCGGCGAACACGAAGCCATTGAGCTTCGTGACGGCGACAAGTCGCACTACGTCGGCAAAGGCGTGCTGAAAGCCGTCGGTCACATCAACGCGGAAATCTCCAAAACCGTCACCGGTCTCGACGCCAGCGATCAGCGCGCGCTCGATCAGCGCATGCTGGAAGCCGATGGCACGCCGAACAAATCCAATTTCGGCGCCAACGCCATCCTCGCTGTTTCCATGGCTGCGGCGCGCGCAGCCGCCGCAGCCTCAGGCCAGCCGCTGTACAAATATCTCTCGAAGTATTCGACCGACAAATCCGCGGCAATCCTCCCGGTTCCCATGATGAACATCCTCAACGGCGGTGCCCACGCCGATAATTCCGTTGACCCGCAGGAATTCATGGTCATGCCCCTGGGGGCACCCAGTTTTCACGAAGGTTTGCGCTGGGGAGTGGAAGTCTTCCACGCGCTGAAATCCGTGCTGAAGAAAAACGGCTACTCCACCGCCGTTGGCGATGAAGGCGGTTTCGCGCCCAACCTGAAATCCAACGAAGAGGCCGTCAACCGCGTTCTCGAAGCCATCACCGCCGCAGGATATGAGCCCGGCGAGCAAATTTCCATCGCGCTCGACCCCGCCGCCAGCGAGTTCTACGACCCCGCCACCAAGAAATACGTGTTCAAGAAATCGGACAAGTCCTCGCGCACCTCCGAGCAGATGGTCGCGTTCTGGGCCGACTGGGTTCGCCAGTACCCCATCGTCTCCATCGAAGACGGCCTCGCCGAAAACGACTGGGACGGCTGGAGCATGATCACGAAAGAGCTGGGCAAGAAAATCCAGCTCGTCGGCGACGATCTCTTCGTCACGAATCCCAAGATTCTCTCGCGCGGCATCTCTGAAGGAGTCGCCAACGCGATCCTGATCAAGCTGAATCAAATCGGCAGCGTGACCGAAACCATCGAAGCCGTCGAAATGGCCCGCAAAGCGAAATACGCCTCGATCATTTCGCACCGCAGCGGCGAAACCGAAGACGCCTTCATCGCTGATCTCGCCGTTGGCATGGGCGCCGGCCAAATCAAAACCGGCAGCGCCTCCCGCACCGACCGCATCGCCAAATACAACCAACTTCTCCGCATAGAAGAGGAGTTAGGCACGGCCGCCCGCTACCCCGGCCGCTCGGCTCTCGCTCGCCACTAGATCCGAAAAGGAGGTCTTCGATGTCCCGCCTCTTCCTGACGCTGCTCTGCGCCGGGCCTTGTTTCTCGCTGCTACCCGCCGTAGCGTTTTCAAAAGCTGCGAGTGGCACGCAGGACCTGGACCGCACAGCCATCCAGCGCAGCGTGACAGCCTTGGCCGACGCCTGGAACAAGCACGACGCCCCCGCATTCGCGATGGCCTTTACGGAGGATGCCGACTTCACAAACGTCGTAGGCCAAAGTGCTCACGGTCGCGAGGGTATCGAAGCGTTTCACGCCCCGTTCTTCGCGACCATTTTCAAGGACAGCCATCTGGTGGCAACGATCCGCGGCGTTCGATTTCTCACCGCAGCCTTGGCCGCCGTGGATGTCGATTGCGAACTGACCGGCGCGAAAGCGCCTGACGGCTCGCCCCGCCCCCTCCGCAAGACTCTGATCAATTGCGTAATGGCGCGCCAGAAAGACGGGTCGTGGCTCATCGAGGTCCTACACAATTCCGAACTTCCCTTACCTTCTCCCGCGAAGTAGCACCCTCGATTCTTTCCTCCGCCATCAACACGGCAAGAAATTGAAGCAGACGGGAAATGCGTACCACCGACGCAGACGCGCTTCATTCCGTCGTTGACAAGCTTTTCTGATACGGCGCTTCCAAGACTTATCTTCTGCTGCCTGCATCCCCGTTCTATAATCCGCTCCGTCACACGGGAAATTCCGGCACCGCCGGAAAACGGGAGGGAATTCGATGAAACGCCAGGCATTCGTACTGATGGGGACGTTCGTACTCGCCGCCGCACCGCTGCTCGCGCAAGCACCCGCAGGCGCCGGAATGCCGGCGCAGTCACCCGCCGCCGCGCCCAGCACCGCCGATTCAATCCGCCAGTCCTACAACGTCGTCAAAAACAACTTGCTCAAAGCCGCCGACAAAATGCCCGACGACGCCTACGACTTTAAGCCTACGCCCGAACAACGCAGCTTCGGCGGCTGGGTCGCCCACGTCGCCGACGCGCAGACCGCCGGCTGTTCCCGCGTGATGGGCAATCCCACCGGTTCCGCCGCAGCCTCGAAAACTTCGAAGGCCGACCTGGTTGCCGCGCTCAAAGATTCCTTCCAAATCTGCGACGCCGCCTACGCCGGCCTCACCGATTCAAACTCCGGCGACGTCGTCCAAAGTTTCCGCGGCCCCACCACGCGCCTAGCTTCGCTTGCCGGCAACGCAGGCCACGACAATGAATGCTACGGCGCCATGGCCGTCTACCTACGTCTCAAAGGTATCGTTCCGCCCTCGAGCGAACCGCGAACCCGTTAACGCAGTTTCGAATCGAGCATGACCGACAGGGAGATGGGACGGCGTTTTCTCGCGGCCGCGGCCCTCATCATGAGTCTGTCCGCTTCCCCCCTCTCCGGCGGCAGGGAGCCCCGCCTCCGCCAGATTCCGCGCTCGGCTTTGTGCGTCACGGAAGGCGCGCTCGAAGAATCGCCCGGCCAAGGCCTTTCAGCAGACCTCCCTGTTTCGGTGAACGTGCCGAAGATGCGCGCCTACGTGAACCGCTTCACCACGCAAACCGTCGCATTGAGTTTCGTTTATATCGGTCCGACCACAAAGGAATCCGCGCTCGGCTCCGGCGAAATCCGCCGCCAGTTCGGCCTCAAACTTCGCGCGCAGGATCCTTGCAATCTGGTGTATGCCATTTGGCGCGTCGAACCCGAATCCAGGCTCGTCGTTTCCGTTAAATCGAATCCCGGCCAGCACACCAGCGCCGAATGCACCAACCGCGGCTATCGCAATATCCGGCCGCGCCGCAGTTCGCCTGTGCCGCTGCTTCACCCGGCCGACACTCACACGCTTCGCGCGGAACTGGACGCGGATTTTCTGCGCGTTTTCGCCGATGGTACGGTTGTTTGGGAGGGGACGCTGGGCACTGACGTTTTGAATCTCAACGGCCCGGTGGGAATCCGCTCTGATAACGTCCGGCTCCGCCTGCGGCTGGAAGCCGGCGAACCGGCAGGCGCGCATCCAGACTCCGTCGTCGCCTGCAGATCGGGGCCGTCGGAGTCGGAGTAGCTATCGCCCCGAATTTCCCCCGGCTTGGGTGCCACTCCGGTCCGAGCGTCTAGTCCTTGTCGGATTTCAGCTTCGGCAGGTTCGGCGTCAGCTTGCGGACCACAAATTCCTGCAGGATATTCGCAGCGGCGGTGCCGGCGATCCCAATACCCGAATTTTCAAACGTGAGCCCCACTCCGCGATCCTTCGGGGGGTAGTAGGAATTGGCAATCCCGCTAGCGGCCAGCGAGCCAATCACATACGAATAGTTGAACTGCCACTTCTTGTTGTCACCTTTGCAGATCACGGCGTTGGCAATCGCATAAAGCACCCGCGACCGCGTGCTCCCCGTTCCCTTGTAGAAATATCGGGGATCCTGGTGGAAAACCGACGGAAGCAGAAAATCGCCCAGGAAAGTGGACGTCACATCCTCCGCGTAGAACGCCCCGTAACGCTGGCGATATCCGGCCGCATCCTGGCCCCAACCGTTTGGGGTGGCAACCGCCTGCTCCAGCCCCGCCACGGCCGCCGCGATGCCGAACGTCACCGGATCCACCGACGATCTCCACGCCAGTTCGAACTTTTGTTTCGTATCAAGCGGCGCCGCGTCGGGTATATAGCTCACGTAAAAGTTCGGGACGAATCCGAGCACACGCTGGTGTTCTTCTTCGTTGATCTGTATCTCCGCCAGTTCCACCTTTGGCGGCTCGACCGTCACCTTCGTCACCGGCCCCGCGATTTCCAGCGTGATCGCCGGGACCAACATCGTCTGACTCGGGTTTAGCGTCCCCGACGACGTCACCGTCGTAAATCCGTTCGCGGAAACCGATACCTGATACGGTCCCGGCGCGATCCTGGTGAACGAATACTGTCCGTTGTCGTCGGTTTGCACGTCCGGCGCCAGCGCCTGGTCCCCGCGCGTCAGCTTGACGACCGCTCCCACCAGTGCCGCTCCGGATTTATCGACCACGGTCCCCCGAATCGTTCCGGGCGCTTGGGGATCGGGCGCCTGCTCACCGGCCGCCGGCATCGTCTGCGGTGTTGCCGGCGCGGTCTGCGCCGCGGCAGGCCAGCCGCAGCTCAGCAGAAACAGTCCCGCGAACGCGAGCTGTCGCAATCCCGCTTCTGAAGTCGCCAAAAAACGCACTGAATTTTCGGTGAAGAACTGCCGTTTGGAAGAAGTCACTCTTATTTTATAGCGCCCCCGGTTCATTGCGGCAAGCCGCCTCTACTAAGTTGACCCGAATCACCAAATGGATGCCCGGCGCGGATGCATGGCACCATGCCGGCGATCTGCCTCGCACACGGCTGGATGACCTGTATCAAATTCCCGCAACTAAAAGGTTGCATTTAGAAAGGGCTTTGGCTAACATGCAACCCGGAGGTTGCTAATGTCCACCGACCGCATCGAAAAGAAAATTCTCCTCCGCGCCCCGCGATCCCGCGTATGGCGCGCCCTCACCGACTCCGCCGAATTCGGCCACTGGTTCGGCGTCCGCTTCGAAGGCCCGTTTAAACCCGGCACGCCCATCAGCGGCATCATGGTGCCCACCGCCGTCGATGCCGATGTCGCAAAATCTCAAAAGCCATTCGAAGGCAAACCGTTCGAATTTGTAATCGACCGCATCGAGCCCGAACGCCTGTTCTCGTTCAAATGGCACCCATTCGGCGTTGAAGAGGGTATTGACTTTTCCGCTGAGCCCCTGACGCTGATCGAATTCGTCCTCGAAGATCGCGGCGCCGAAACGATGCTCACCATCACCGAGTCCGGCTTCGACCAGATCCCGCTTGACCGCCGCGCCCGCGCGTTCCAGGCCAATGAACGTGGGTGGACCGGCGTCCTGCGCCTGATTGCAAAGCACCTCGATCATGCGTCCTGATCGCGCCGCCGAGCTCAATCTGAAAGGCGCCGCCCCGCTCTTCGCCGCACTGGGTGACCAGACGCGTCTCGCTCTTGTCGCCCGCCTCTCGGCCGGCGGTCCCCACTCGATCGCGCGCCTGACGGCCGGCTCCGCCATCACCCGCCAGGCCATCACCAAACACCTGCATGTGCTGTCGGCCGCTGGGCTTGTCCGCCACAGCCGTCGAGGTCGCGAACAACTCTGGCAACTGGAACCCGGCCGCCTGGAGACAGCTCACAAGTTTTTGGCGGAAATCTCCCGCCAATGGGACACCCGGCTGAGCCGATTGCGCAATTTAGTGGAGAATTCCTAGCGCCGTCTCGCCGGGACGTGCTCCCGGCGGCGGCGCTGAATCTACCCGTTCAGTCCGTGAAGGAGTGCATCCAGAACCTAGCGAAGTCGTCGCTCGGCGCCAATGGATCGCGTTTGAACGCCCGCTTTAATTGCTCTTGATCGCCGGCCCCGCATCATTGATACTGCCTGACACCAACTCGGTCTTAATCGTAATCTTCTGCCCGGCCTTCAAACTAATATCCGTGTTGAACTCCTGGAATCCCGCCAACGCGATCTTCACGTGATGCTTCCCCGGCGCGATAATCATTGCCTTTCCGACGCCTCCAAACTCGTGCGTCGTTCCTGCATAACCGCCGTCCACAAACACGGCCGCCCGGTCCGGCGTCACGTCCAATTTCACCTCCGCCGTCGCCCCCGTCGGGAACACGGCGTCGGGATCCTTCTGCATATTCACGTTGATGGTGGCAGTCTTCCCCGGCTCCACAGTAATCGTCTTCGTCTGCGGAATATAACCGACCTGCCGCACGATAATTTCATGCGACCCCGGAAGCAGCAGAATTTTCTTGTCCCCCGTCAATTCCTGCACGTAGCCCAGATACTGCCCATCCACCCAAACGCCGGACGTCTTGTCGATTTTGGTCTTACCGATAACCTGCACTTCACCGAGCAGCTTGTTCTGGTCCTGCGCGCGAGCCAGCGCGGGCAAAACGAAAAGCAGCGCAAGGACCAAACTTGCCGCATGGATCACTCGTCTCCCAAGCATGGTTGTCCCTCCGAAGCACGACCCTATCAACCTTCTTCCGCCCCTGTCTCTACGGTGTAAGCCCTACGACCTCCCTATGTTGATGCGCACAAAGTCCACACCAACAACCCCTTGCATCGCCTCCCTCTCGTGCTACCGTAATTCGCGATGCTGCCGTGCTCTGAATTCGGGTTCAGGAATCAGACGGCGCCCTCTCCGCACGGGACGCTGTTCGCCGACAGGATGCAGGTGTTTTCCGCTGTTTCTCCTGTCAGGCTTGAGTCTGCTGTTTCCGATGCTTTCAGGCGCGTTTCTAGGCGACAATGCTGCGGCATCGAAATCCCCGTAACTCGCTCAAAACAAAGTATCGGTGCCACGTCTAATCGACAACAAACCGAGGGGGGATCGGACGCCAATTTCGGCCGATCTCGTCTCCCAGAGTCATGACCAAACGCCCGCGACCTATCGTCCTTACCGTCCTCGACGGCTGGGGCCACCGCGCCGAAACCAAGGGCAACGCCATTGCCCTCGCCCGCAAGCCGAACTACGACCGCCTGCTCAAGGATTTCTCCCACACGCTGATCCACACCTCCGGACCGTTCGTCGGCCTGCCCGACGGCCAGATGGGCAATAGCGAAGTCGGCCACCTCAACATCGGCGCCGGCCGCATCGTGCAGATGGACATCACCCGCGTCGATCGACTGATCGCCAGCGGCGAATTTTTCCGCCAGCCCCTCCTGCTTGAGGCCATGGAGCGCGGACGCACGCATCAGCTTCACATCCTGGGCCTGGCCAGTGACGGTGGCGTGCACTCCCATCTCGAACATCTCTACGCGCTCGTCCGCATGGCCCGCGAACACAAAGTCGAAAAAGTTTTCGTCCACGGTTTCATGGACGGCCGCGACACGCCGCCTGAGGCCGGCATCGATTTCCTCCGCGCCATCGAGCAAAAGATGCGCGAATTCGGGGTCGGCCAGATCGCCAGCGTCAGCGGCCGTTATTACGCGATGGACCGCGACAATCGCTGGGAGCGCGTCGAAAAAGCCTATCGCGCGATCGTCCACGGCGATTCCGAATCGAAATTCTCTGATCCCGTTGCCGCCCTCCGCGCGAGCTACGAGAAGGGAGTCACCGACGAATTCGTAGTTCCCGCTGTCATTACCACGCAGGCCGCTGCCGGCAAATCTGCTGCGCCTCGCGGGTTGATTCGCGACGACGATGCCGTCGTTTTCTTCAATTACCGCGCCGACCGCGCCCGCCAGATGACCCGCGCGCTCGTCGAACCCGGCTTCAAGGAATTTTCCGATCCGAAGCGTCCCCAAAATCTCCTCTACGTCGGCATGACGCAGTACGAAAAGTCCTGGCCCTGGCTGAAATATCTGATCGCGCCAGAAAAGCTCGAACACATCCTCGCGAACGTGTTCGCAGAGCTTCAGTACAAGAATCTCCGCGTGGCGGAGACCGAAAAATACGCGCACGTCACATATTTCTTCAACGGTGGCATCGAGAAACCGTTCGGAGGCGAGGAGCGCGCGCTGGTGCCGTCGCCCAAAGTGCCGACCTACGACCTCAAGCCGGAAATGTCCGCCGCCGGCGTTGCCGACACCGTGATCCACGCCATCGAAAAAGGCGACTTCGACGCCATCATCATGAATTTCGCGAATGCCGACATGGTGGGCCACTCCGGCAAGCTCGAAGCCACCATCAAAGCCGTTGAAACCGTCGATGCTCAACTCGGCAGAATCTATCAAGCGCTGAAGCCGCGCGGCGGCGCGTGGATCATCACAGCGGATCACGGCAACGCCGAAACCATGATCGATCCCGTCACCGGCGGCCCGCACACGTACCACACCACGAATCCCGTTCCGTTCATTTTCGTCAGCGAAGACGGTCGGCCACAGTTGCAATCCGGCGGCTCGCTGAGGGATATTGCTCCCACAATGCTCGGCGTGCTGGGATTAGACGAGCCCCGCGAAATGACCGGCCGCGATCTTCGGGGGAGCGGCCAGTGAGACAGTCACTCTCGAGCGCATTTGCAATCAGGCATCGCGAGTCTGCCGAGCGCCGCGATCCGGCAACGGAAATCGGTTCACTCGTCGTTACCGATAATCCGATCGGCGCGGTGCTCTCGATCGGCATGTTCATCATCGTTTGGGGCGCCCTTCCCGTCGTCCGCCCGTTTCTCATCGCGGCGATCGGGCTTGGCGTCAGCTACAGCGCTGTCTTATGGGTGAGGCGGCGCTGACGCGGAAATGCAAGAACCGCTTCCGCGGTAGTAAAAATTTAGGGGGGATCGATGGCTGCTGAGCCCGTCGCCGGAGAATTGAATGTTTTCGAGTCCGCAGAGGCCCGCTTTGAAATCGCCGCCAAGAAGCTGGGACTCGAGCAGGGCGTGTACCGCTTCTTGAAATGTCCCGAACGCGAAATCACCTGTTACATTCCGGTCGCGCTCGACAATGGCAAGCTCGAGGTTTTTACCGGCTACCGGGTCCTGCATTCGACCGTCCGCGGGCCCGGCAAAGGTGGCATTCGCTTTGCGCCCGATGTCTCGATCGATGAAGTGCGCGCGCTCGCCGCGTGGATGACCTGGAAATGCGCGGTCGTGGACATTCCTTTCGGCGGCGCCAAGGGCGGAGTTATCTGCGACCCGTCGAAACTTTCCAAGGCGGAGCTCGAGCGCGTCACCCGCCGCTACACCGCGGCTCTTTCCGACTGGCTCGGCCCGGAGCGCGACATCCCCGCGCCCGATATCGGCACAAACGAACAGACCATGGCCTGGGTGATGGACACCTACTCCATGCACGTCCGCCAGGCCACTACCGCCGTCGTCACCGGCAAACCGCTCGAACTCGGCGGTTCGCGCGGACGCCGCGAAGCCACCGGCCGCGGCGTGATGATGTGCTGTGACAAGGCCCTCACGAAACTCAGGATGAAGCGCGAAGGCACGCGGGTGATCATTCAGGGTTTCGGAAACGTCGGTTCGCAGGGCGCGCTGCTAATGCACGCGGCCGGCTACGAAATTATCGGCGCGGCGGATATTCACGGCGGCCTTTACAACGAGAAAGGGATCGACATCCCGAAGCTTTACGAATGGGTCTATGTCCAGAAAAAACCGCTCCCGGAATTTCCCGGCGGCGGCGAAAAAATGTCCGCGCAGGAAGTTTTGTTTCGTCCGACCGACATTTTGGTTCCCGCCGCCACGGAAAATCAGATCACCACGAAAAATGCCGACCGCGTGGATTGCAGAATCCTGTGTGAAGGCGCGAACGGCCCCACGACCTCGCACGCCGACGCGATCATTGAAAAAAAGGGAATCTTCGTGATTCCTGATATTCTCGGTAACGCAGGCGGCGTTACCGTCAGCTACTTCGAGTGGGTGCAGGATCGCCAGGGATTTTTCTGGCGTGAAAATGAAGTTAACGAACGGTTACAGGACGTGATGGATCAGAGTTTCGATCAAGTCGTCCGCTATGCCGAGATGCATGGCGTCAACAATCGTATTGCCGCCTACATCATGGCGATTGACCGCGTCGCTCGCGCCTTGAAATTGAGGGGGTTTTATGCATAAACTACGCCCCTCTTTGGCGGGGTCGCGGAGGCGGTCATGCAACCTGAGTCGATCTCTCACGGGGCTGTAAAG
>CAZLWY010000030.1:0-8497 GCA_964563425.1 uncultured Acidobacteriaceae bacterium
TGGCGCGGGTAGGAAATCACTTTCGAGTTGCTGCGAATTTTCAGGTCCTGCGCGCGCAGGCCAAAGACTTCGCCGACGGCTTTCTGGATCTGCTCGATGGTAACTTTCTTTTCCTGCGTCTCGATGATGTTGCGGAGCACCTGCTGCGCCGTGGCGAGATTGAGTTCTGCGCCGGTGAGCGAGGCGTAGGCCATCAAGCGAATCAGCGCCCCTTCGAGCTCGCGGATATTCGACTTGATCGAGCGGGCGATGAATTCGGCCACGTCGTCGGGAATGTGGACGCGCTCATTGTCCGCCTGCTTCTGCAAAATCGCGATTTTCGTTTCCAGATCAGGCATCTGGATATCGGCAATCAAGCCCCATTCGAAGCGGGAGCGCAAGCGTTCTTCGATTGCGGAAATCTCCTTCGGCGGGCAATCGGACGAAATCACGATCTGCTTCTGCTGGTCGTAGAGCGCGTTGAATGTGTGGAAGAATTCTTCCTGGGTGCGTTCGGCGCGAGCGATGAACTGAATATCGTCGACCATCAGCACGTCCATGTTGCGGAAACGGTCGCGGAAAGCCGGCATGCGCTCGAAGCGGATGGAGGCGATCACTTCATTGGTGAATTTTTCGGCGCTGATGTAGGTGAGGCGCAGCGCGGGATTGCGGCGCTTGAGCGAGTGGCCGATGGCCTGCATCAGGTGCGTCTTGCCGAGTCCCACGCCGCCGTACAAAAACAGCGGATTGTAGGATTTCGATGGCTGCTCGGCGACGGCGACGGCCGCGGCGTGGGCGAACTGGTTCGACGAGCCGACAATGAATTTGTCGAACGTGTAGCGCGGGTTCAACTGGCTCGCGGACGAATCGAAATCGAGCTTTTGCTGCGGCGAGACCGGCGGCGGAGTCAACACGGCTTCGTTTTCGACCGAGACGAATTCCAGGACCAGGCCCGGTCGGCCGATTTCGACCAGCACGGCCTGCAAAAGCTCGCCGTAGGTTTCCGTAAGGCGCTTGCAGAACAGGCGCGTGGGAACGCGGACGACCAGCAGGTTATCTTCGGCGCGCTCCTGCCGGGTTGGTTTGAACCAGGTGGCGTAGCTATGTGGATTTACGCGCCGCGAGGCATGCTGCAGGATTTTGTCCCAAAGATTCATCTAGAAATCCAGCCCTCTCGCAATTTCCACAATGGTGGAAATGCTGTGGAAAGCCTCTCCGGCCGGGAAGAGGCGTCGACGATTCGAATTTTTTCCGCGCCAAGTCGTTGGAACCGCGCCCGGTTCCAGTCGCATTACGCAACGATTGATGTTTGATTACGTTCCTGTCATTCAGGCGAGCGGGGATTCTAGGAAAACGGAACGCGTTGAGCAAGAGAAAACTTCAGGAAATGAAGTTGTACGCTCCACAAATCATGCACAGTTTTTCCACAAGAGAATATCGTGTGAAAAAGTTCCGAGAATTTCGACCGTGCCCAGTAAATCCCGACCCATTCGCGAAGTACGGCTGCAATTTATCAACACGGTTTTCCACAGTCGCCATTTCAACAAGAGCTGTTGGAATCATGGGCGCGGGGCGGAGCCAGGCAATCTTTCCGGCAGCGGGAAATCGAAAATGCCGAGTTCTTCGTCGGCGATCAGGATGCGATCATGCTCGACGAGGATCGCGCTGGGCTCGATGCGGCTGCCTTCCTGCGTGGACGTGCGATAGGCGGCGCGGCGATTGCCGTCCGAATCGATGTGCACAAGCTCGTCGAAGATCGCGACCCATACCTCGTCGCTTTCCGGATCCGTGGCCAGGGCTTGGATCGTGGCCTTTGTCGAGGCCGGGGCGGCGCCCTGTTCAATGGTGATCTTGGTCCAGTGCTTGCGATCGGCAGGCGGCTCGAAGTCCGCGGCCGATAGCGAGAATTCGTAGTCGGATGCGCCGTAGGCGTCGTACTTGCGGACCGTGGGCGCGTCCGTGTCCGCGAAGGCGAGATAGATGTGGCCCGAGGCGTCTCCAAAGATGGGGCCGTCGCCGGGCGAGGCCGGCGGAGTGCGGAAGGTGCGGAGGTTTTTGCCCTGCCGACTGACGATGCTGAAGTAGGAGCCGCTGGATGACAACGATTTCATGGCGCACGAGCTGTCGGGCAGCGCGATGATGGAGAGCGGCATCGCGAACGCGAACGACGTTTCCAGCGAGCCATCGGGCGCGAAAATTTTTACGGAGTTTGCGCCGCGGTCGGCGACGAGGATGCGTCCTGAGGCATCGATGTCGAAATCCTGGGCGTAGGCGATCGTCGCGCCGTGTGAATTCTGGTTGGGGATCTGGCCGACGCGTTTGCCGTCGGCTTGGTAGATGACGATCGATTTTGCCGGCGCGGCGAGGATGTAGTAACGGCCTGCGGAGTCTTTTTTGATGACGGAGACGCCGGCGCCGATTTCCGGGAACACGCGGCCGCGGGCGAGAAGGTCGTGGGCGGCGAAAATGGGATCCTGCGCCGACAGGGCGGTGCCGGAATAATTCCAGCCGGCGGCAAGGGCGACTGAAATGACGATCGAAATGCCGATGGGCAGACGGCGAAACATCGACTGGGCAAGTGTACCGGTTACAGGCAGCAACCGATGCCGGGGTGCGGGGTCGCGTTGCGTAGGAGGCACTGGCATCCTTTCCGGGCGTGCGAGTGTCAAAGGATTTGTCGCCGGCCCGCGGGGCGCTCACAGGACGCTCCGTGCGGCCGGTGAATTCGCTTGCGCGCAAAAATCTGCGAGGTTGGATGAGCCCCGTCCGCTCCCGACAAATGTACGTTGCGTTCGTCTGCTGCGCCGTTGCGTTGTGCTTTTCGACGCGCGCGCACGCGCAAGAGCCTGAAAAAGTCACGCTCTGCCAGTTAGAGGGCGACCCCGCCGCTTTCAATCATCATCTGGTCGAAATCACGGCCTTTGCGTCGCGCGGATTCGAGGATTTTACGCTCTTCGATCCGACCTGTTCATCCCCTCGGGCTGTCTGGCTGGAATATGGCGGCACGGTGGACTCGGGCGCGATGGATTGCTGCGGAGCGGGGAACGGTCGAAAGAGGCCAACCGAGCTTGCCGTGGAGAACATCCCGATTCCACTGGTCGACGACGAAGTGTTTCAACAATTCGACCAGGGGATTGAGCACCCTCCGGATGCGACGGCGCACGCAACATTCGTCGGCCGGTTCTTCTCGGGCCGGCCGGACGGGGCGGGCGCCGCGTCCGAGCGCGGCTACGGGCACATGGGTTGCTGCAGCCTGTTGGCGATTCAGCAAATCGTCGCCGTCGATCCCGAGACGCGCACCGATCTGGATTACCGCTCTTCAGCGGACGAGCCCAAGATCGAGAACAAGGCCGGCTGCGGCGTGCGAGACCTGCTCTTCAAGCACATGCGGGGGGAACTGATCGACGCGCAGCGGCATGCCGAGGCGGGCGAGCCGCCGTTTGCGTTTGATGATCCAGACAGAGTGGGAGCCGGATCGCTGGCCGCACTCCTACAGGTTGACGCGGGCTCGATCACGCATTTCAAGCGGACACACGAGGCCCAGGGGCGAGTGAGCTATGAATGGAGAAGCCGCGGCGATACGCCGAATTCCTACATGGTGGTTGTGAGCAAGCCCTACTGGCTTTCGTTCTACGCGAAGGACCCCAAGAAAGTGGCCTGGGTGGTCATTGCTGCGTACGAATCCTCCTGCGGATTGGTGAACCAGAAGCACGGGCATTTCCCGCTGTAAGGCTTGCGCCGCGAAGGCCCGCCTGTTTGGTCGACGCTAATCGATTCGAAAATTGAGGCGATCGATCGAGCGGGCGCGTCCCGTGGATTCGTCTACATCGATGAGCACCGCGTTCATCTGGATATCGCCTTCAGCGACGACGAAGCGTGCGGGCATCGCGTCGAGAAATCGCTGGAGCACGCCCTTTTTGTCCATGCCGATTACGGAATCGTGCGGGCCGGTCATGCCGACGTCGGTGATGTAAGCGGTGCCGCACGGGAGCACGTGGTTGTCGGCGGTCGCGACGTGCGTGTGCGTGCCGACGACGACGGAGACCTTGCCGTCGAGATACCAGCCCATCGCTTGTTTTTCGGACGTGGCCTCGGCGTGCATGTCCACGAAGATTACTTTTATATCGTGCGGAATTTTCGCAAGCTCGCGCGTGGCGGTGCGGAAGGGATCCTCGATCGGCGTCATGTACGTGCGGCCCTGAAGATTCAGGACCGCGTAGCCCGTGCCGTTTTTGGCGCGGCCGATATAGAGGCCGCTGCCGGGCGAGCCTTCCGGGAAATTCGCAGGACGCAGCAGGCGCGGCTCGTGCGGGAAATAGTCCAAGATCTCCTTGCGGTCCCAGATGTGGTTGCCGCCGGAGAGGACTTCGATGCCGCTCGCGAGCAGTTCCTCGGCGATGCGCGGCGTGATGCCGAAGCCGGAGGCGGAATTTTCGCCGTTGGCGATGCAGAGATCAATTTCGCGCTGGGCGAGGATGTCCGCAAGCCGGTCGTGAACGATCTTGCGGCCGGGCGAACCGACAATGTCGCCGATGAATAGGATTTTCAGATCGGGAACTTTCGGGCAGCGATTGTGTCAGGGCCGAGCGGTCGCATCGCCTGAATTGTACGTCACCCTCCCGCCGCGGATCGAATTGTTCGCGGGCGCGACCCATCTCACGTTCGCGCCAACCCGTCGAGCTCTTCGCTTCACGCGATTCGTTCCAGGGCCCCGATCCTGGCCGGGTTGTGAGGAAACGGTCCACTCGGCCGTGCGTTGCTAGGCCCTGAACCCCTTGAATAGGTGGGTGCCCGGCGCCTGCTTTAAGGCTTCTCGCACCGGCGAACCGGCCGAAAGGCACAAGGGCGGGACGACTCAAGCTCCCTGGGATCCAGCATTGGTTCAAAAGGCTTTCGCAACGTCACCTGCTTCGCAGGCCATCTCCGCAGAATATTGTAGCAGGAAAATTCGCGGCGACCCTTCGCGCGACGCGTGCGATATCCAGTGATGCTATCGCGTTTAGCGAACTCCGGGCCTTTGGACTCGAACGACGAGCGGGTCCTCAGGGGGATTGCGGGCGGTCTGCCCTGCGAACACGAATGCATACGCCAGCGTACGTTCAGAGCATATGGACCCGTTGATCGCGAGACAATACGGTGGCGTACGGTGCTCGATTGGTGTGCATCCGTCATCTCCATCCACCTTTAGGAATCGCTTTACGTGTCGTCATAGTCTTCGGTAAGAGATTCCAGGAAGGCCACCAGGGAGCTGAGATCGGCCGCGCTGATCGACATATTTTGAAACTCAGCCGGTGCGTTGCGGAGCAGGCCCTGCCGGGCAAGCTGTGAGCTATTCAGATAGAACTGGATGACGTCGCCGAAGCTGAGCTTGCTGCCATTGTGAAAATAGGGAGCGGAGTCCTCCAGATCGCGCAGCATGGGAGTCTTGAACTGCGCAATTGTCGTTGCCAGGCCCTGATCGACGGCGCAGTTTTGGGTGTTGGCGCAAATGACGGATATCAGGCTGGTCTGCGGATTCGGGAAGTCGGGATTCAGGTAAACGTTCCAGAGCCCGAGATCCGCGAATTGCGGGCTGCCCGCGACAGCCGGATGCCGCAAACTCTCCGTGGCGTTCGGATGGGTTTCAGTGACCGGAAGATAGGCGTCGTAATTCTGGCTGCGCGCGGCGAGTGAGGGAACGGAAAGCGCCAGGAACGCGCCCGGGGCATTCGCTGCGTCGTATTCTTCCTGCGAGACGCCCGTATTGTGAAACCCGAAATCGGTGAAATTCGGCGGCGTGTGGCACGCCGCGCAGTTTCCGGCGTGTTGCGAACCATCGACGGCCCCGCTGGCGGCTTTCAGGAAAATTTTCAATCCGGCGAACTCCGCGGAGCCGAAAGCGAATGGCTGCGCGTGATATTTGAATTTGCCGTAGGTGCCGTCGACCCAGATCGGATTCGCCAGCGCCACGACCGCCTGGTAAAGCGCCCGATCGTACTGCTGGGGCGTCTGGCCGGCGGCCGGCTGCGTCGGCAGGTGATTGATGCGCAGGAAAACGTCATAGGGCGACGCATAGTAGTTGCCGTTCTCATCCTGCTTGAACAGCAATCCATACATATATTGCGCAATCAGGTGGGAAATACCGTTCACGATCGCATCGTCGGTGGCCGTGGAAACGTCGAGCCGGTCCTGCGCGGGCAGATGGCAGACGGCGGGAATGGTTGGATCCGTTCCCAGGAAGATCACCGCATAGGAAAGATTGCAGCCGTACTGGGAAGCGGGCGTGTTGACTCCGTTGTCTTTGCGGATGACATCGGCGATATGCGCGATGGCCTGCTGATATTGCGTCGGCCCCCAGCCGAAATTGCGGCCGACGAGCGTTTCCTTCACCAGGTCGGCGGGATCGGAGAACTGGCCGTCGAAATGGAGAAACGTAGGTACGGTGCGCGGTTCGAGCGAGCCGACCATTTGCATGGCATTGCGCGGCGTAGTGGTGAACCCGTTCATCGACAGCGGAAGCGGGCTGCGTGTGGTGAAATCGGCGTAGGTTCGGTTGCCGGCGCCCGGCACGCCCTCAAACTCCACCACAAAATGACACGAGCGGCAGTTGATGGATTGTCCGGCGAAGGGACCCGGCAGCGGGCCGGTGTAAACGTTCTGAACCTGGCTCACGACGGAATCACCCACGGCGAGCGGCGCGTTTATATCGGTCATGTTGGCCGCGAAGTATTCGGCGAAGCGCGTTTCAACGAAGAGGCGCTCGCCGATGTTCTGGTCAGCCGGCGCGCCCTCCGATTCGAGGCCAGGCGGCGGCGCCTGTCCGGCGGAGCAGCCGCCGAGGGACACGCTGAGAACCAAAGCAGAGAGCGCGATGGCGAAAGAGCCTAGGAGGCGGAACGCGGGGTGTCTCATGGTCGTCGTCCTTGGGCCGGCACGGGTGAATGGCGGGAAGTCGCTTTTGTATCGGCGGCCGCCGGTACAGCGTCATCACTCGACCCCAAACTTTTTAGGTAGGCGATGATCTGCCAGCGCGAAGGTTCCGGAACCATGCTCCAGGAAGGCATGCCGTGGGCCAACATACCGTTGCGCAGCACCCAGAAAATTTCTCCGTCCGTGGCGTGTTGCACCAGATTACTGCGCAGGCTCGGCCTTTTGCCCTTGCCGAGCGCATCGGGCTGGTGGCACTGCGCGCAGTGGTCCGCGAACAAGCGTGCGCCCGCCGCGATAGCCTCGGGTTGGCCTGCATAGGGGTTCACCCTGCGGCGATCGGATTCCGGCACGCCCGCAGGCCACGAGCCACTGGCCGCGGCGCACAACACCAGGGCGAGAACTCCGGCCCCCAGGCACATCGCGCGTCCGCCGGCGTGAGGATACCCCGGATGTCTCATCGGCTGGCTCCGTGGAAGTGCGAAAAGATCTGTTGCACTTCGTAAGACACGCGGAAGCGATAAAGAACGCCGAGGCTATTATCGTTGAGCCCGACGTTGGGTGAAAACGCGATCGTGGGACCGCGCGGGATCGCGTAGGCAATCACCGGACCGATATATTGGGACGTCCCTCGCCAGCCGAAACTGTCCGTAGTGCCCAGCCCTCCATACATTTCAAGGGCGCCCGTGAAATTTTCGCGGCAGAATGCGCACGCCCGCGGGCTCCCCGCCAGCGCGAAGGGGCGGCTGATCCCGATGGCGTATCCGAACTCAGCCGGTTCCCCTTCGTTCAAAGCCTTCTCCGCGATGAAATTCTCCGAAATATTCCAGCCGCGGAAATTGCTCGAAAGGATGAGTTTCGTTTCGAGCGAGCGCTCCGTTTCGGCGCGCTGGATTGCGTTCGGCACGGTCAGGTCCTCGACGCTGTCATGGCCGACCACTTCCAGAAGGCTGCGGTCGGCTTCATTAACATTCTCGTATTCGACGTAGAGCACCGGATTGATCCAGTGCTCGTCCAGGAGCGGCCGGAAGCGGTTCTCGATCCGAAACCCATCGAAGACCGCGGAGTCGTTGCCGGTCGCCTGGCCGCTGAGATAGAACTCGGTCGTCCACCAGGCGGTTGTCCCGAACTCCATCTCGATCGTCGCGCTCCCAAACGGGTTTCCGAATTCGGGCGACGCGGCCGTGTTGCGCATCGTGAATTCCAGATTGCCGGGCTCCTCCATGGCGTGCGAATAGGCGACGAAATACGGAGGTTCTTGCGCGGCAGCGCTGCCTGCCATGAGCAGAAGCGAGATTGAGGCCACGAAAGGAGCCAGTAAGAAAGGAAAACCGGCGCGAGACAGTGCCACCGACGAGCGAGGGGGCTGAGCGGTCATGGGCGTTCCTAGAAATTAAATTTGGCGCCCACTTGCACGAGACGGGGTGGAGCGGCGCTGATGACGTCACCGAAGGTGGAGCTGTCGATGTTTCCGTCGACGGCCTGCGGGCCGAAGAACTGGGCGTGGTTGAAGAGGTTGAAGGCCTCCAGCCGAAGCTGGAAGGACTTGGATTCGGTCAGGCGAATCCTCTTGAGAAGGGCGACGTCGTAGTTGTCCATTCCCGGGCCGTAG
>CAZLWY010000031.1:0-23514 GCA_964563425.1 uncultured Acidobacteriaceae bacterium
ATGCACACGATGGTGCGCTCATCGAGCGCCGGAAGCGCCCCAGCCCGCATACGACCCTGTCCATCCGCAGGCACGCGGACGACGCGCGATCGACCTAGCCCGAGCATCGAGAGCGCCTTGAGCACCGAAACATGCACCTCGTCGCCCACGACGACGGTCAGCGGAGGCGCGCCAAACAGCCCGTCCTCTTCCACACTCCATCCGGCGCGGCTCAGCAACGCGTGGCGCGCGGCTGCCAGGCACGCGAAATTCGCCATCGTCGCGCCGGTAACGAACCCAACGCCACAGGACGCTGGCAGCCCCAGCAATTCGCACAGCCAAACGCGCGCGATTTCTTCCACCGCCGCAGCCAACGGCGACATCACTCCCAGCGCGACATCCTGATCCCACGCACCCGCAAGCCAGTTCGCCGCCAGCGTCGCCGGCAAGCTGCCGCCAATCACGAACCCGAAATAGCGCGGTCCCGCCGACGCAACCGTCGCCGGCGAGCCAATCTCGTCCAACATCGCAAGAACGTGCGCGGGTTCCATCCCACCTTCCGGCATCGGCCCGCCCAGCTCGCTCAACCGCGCGACATCCTCTGGACGCGGTGCCACACTTCGTTCGCTCACGCTCGACAAATAGCGCGCCGCCCGCTCCGCCGCATCCTTCAACAACTCGCGCATAAACCCTCCCGCAGGTCTTTCCAGGTGTGGAGATATGATCTGCGAATTCCGCACGCGCAACCACCATCCGCCACGGGCCCCCAGCGCCCGCCGGCGGCCCATTTTGGCCCGATCGGGCTGACCTATCGGGCTGGAACGCGCCTCAAGCTGTGAGGTAAGGTAGACATCGGCTTCTGCCTCGCCGCCTGGCCGAACAGGAACTTCTTGTGTCGATTTCCGCCTTTTCGTTCGACTAATTGGTAGGAGGAAACAAGCATGCAATATCTGCTGTTGATTTACGGTCAGGAATCGGATTGGTGGAACATTCCCCCGGCGCAAACCGGAGCATTGGTGGAGGAGTTCGGCAAGTTCACTCAGGAGCTCACCCTGAGCGGCAAGAACCTCGGCAGCAACCGACTCAAGGATGTCGCCAGCGCCACGACGGTACGTGTGCGTGACGGCAAGCGAGTCGTCACGGATGGCCCCTTTGCCGAAACGAAGGAGCAGCTCGGCGGCTACTACCTCATTGAAGCCAAAGACCTCGATGAGGCAATAGCGATAGCCGCTAAAATCCCAAGTGCCCGATTCGGCTCGGTCGAAGTGCGTCCCGTTTTCACGATGGAACAGGCCGCCGGGCGGTAAACTCGGGCGGGCGCTCCCATCGTCGCAACAACAACGGCGCGCTTCCTGCGACATGGATCTCGAAAAGCTTCACCGCGAAGAATCGGGGCGGGTTCTCGCCACGCTGATCCGTCTGCTCGGCGATTTCGATCTCGCCGAGGAGATGTTGCAGGAAGCATACGCCGTCGCGCTCGAAAAATGGCCCTCCGAAGGCGAGCCATCGAACCCGCGCGCATGGCTCATCAGCACCGCACGCCACAAAGCCATCGACCGCATCCGGCGCAACCAGCGGTTCGAGCGCAAGCGCGAAGAAATCGCAAAGACCGCGCCCACCGCCGCGCCACAGGCTGCCGATTTCGAGGCGGCCTCAACCGACGACATGTTCCCCGACGACCAGCTCCGCCTGATTTTCACCTGCTGCCATCCGGCGCTCGCGGTCGAATCACAAGTCGCGCTCACACTGCACACCATCTGCGGCATCACCACCGAGGAAATCTCCAAAGCGTTCTTAACGCCGATGCCGACCATGGCCCAGCGCCTCGTCCGCGCCAAGCGAAAAATCCGCGACGCCAACGTGCCCTACCACGTACCGCCGCCCGCAGAGCTGCCCGACCGCCTCGACGCCGTCCGCCTGATTGTCTATCTGATTTTCAACGAAGGCTATTTCGCCAGCGGCGGCGATTCGCTGATCCGTCGCGAGCTCTGCGCCGAGGCGATCCGCCTCGGCCGTGTTTTGTGCCAATTGCTCCCGCGCGACGCGGAAACGGGCACGCTGCTCGCGCTGATGCTGCTGCACGATTCGCGCCGCGACGCCCGCGTCAGCGCCGACGGCGAGCTGATCCTGCTCGAAGATCAAGATCGCACGCGATGGCACGCCGAACAAATCCGCGAAGGCACAGCGGTCCTCGAATCCGCTCTGCGCGCTGGCGCCAACGGCCCTTACGCGCTGCAGGCATCGATCGCCGCGCTGCACGCCAACGCGAAAATTAGCGCCGAAACCGACTGGCGGCAAATCGCCGCGCTGTACTCGGCTCTGCTGAAAATATATCCGTCGCCCGTGATCGAAGTGAACCGCGCTGTGGCCGTGTCGCTCGCGCGTTCGCTTGAAGATGGCCTGGCGCTGCTCGATGAACTCACCGTCCGCGCAGAACTCGCCGATTTTCACCTGCTGCCCGCGGCCCGCGCCGATATTCTTCGCCGCCTCGGCAAACGCCCCGAAGCCGCCGAGGCCTACCGGCGCGCCCTGGCGCTCGCGACCAACGACGTCGAGCGGCGCTTCTTTCGCCGTCGCTTGTCCGAGGTTTCTTCCTAGGGCAACCGCCGCGCGGACGCCCGGCATTCTTGCGTCGTGTCTGCCTGACCATTCACTCCGGGCAGCCGCCCGGGCATGTTCGTTTGCCCCTCGTGCTATCATCCGCGCGTCTCAACCAACCATCTCGCCGGAGGATGCACTCCTATGGACCGCAAGCGCCGCGATTTTCTCTCCGCCACCGCTGCCGCCGTAACGCTGAGCGCCGGGCTTCCGGCAAAATTGGCCCACGCCTCTGAATCCTCCGCCGGGGCAACCGCGCCGCCTGCGCCAGCGGCACAAAATCCCGCGCCGAACGCTTCGGCCGCCGCGGCCTACGGCGCGCCCTCGGAAATCAAAGCCATCGACTTCATCAATCTGCGCGAGCTCGAGCCCGCCGCGCAAAAAGTAATTCCAGCCGGCGGCTTCGGCTACATCTCCAGCGCCGCCGGTGACGAATGGACCAAGCGCGAGAACGAAGCCGCATTCAAGCGCGTCACGATTGCCCCGCGCTACCTCACGGGATATAAAGACGCCGATCGCTCGACGAGGGTGCTCGGCTCGCAGCTCGCGACGCCGCTGATGTGCTCCGCAATGGCCGCCCACGCCATGGCGCACGAAACAGCCGAACTCGGTTCCGCGCAGGGCACCAATGCCGCGAAAGCGCTCTACTGCGCCGCTTCGCTTTCCACGAAAACTCTCGAAGAAATCTCGCAGGTCTGCCCCGGCCCGAAATGGTTTCAGATTTATCTGCCAGCGGATCGCGGCGTCGCCGCCGCGGTTCTGGGACGCGCGAAAGCCGCCGGCTATTCCGCGATCGTGCTGACCATCGACACCGTCGTGCCCAGCAATCGCGAAACGGATCGCCGCAATCATTTCCGTTCGCCGTTCCCGTCCGGAAATTTTCCCGCGCAGCCGGGCGGCTACGGCCAGGAGGCCGTCAAGCGTGATCTCGATTGGGATGATCTGGAATTCATCCACAAGACAACCGGCTTGCCTGTGCTGCTGAAAGGCGTGATCACGCCGGAGTTCGCCGTCTCTGCCGTCGAGCACGGCTGCGCCGGCGTGCAGGTATCGAATCACGGCGGGCGCCAGCTGGACGACGTTGCCGGTGCGTTCACCGTGCTGCCGCGCATCGCCGACGCCGTTCACGGCCGAGCCGTCATTGTGATCGACGGTGGGATCCGCCGCGGCCAGGATGTTTTCAAATGCCTGGCGCTCGGTGCGAATCTCGTCGCGATCGGGCGGCCGGTGCTGTATGGCCTCGCGCTCGGCGGCTGGATGGGCGCGCAAGCGGTGTTCCAGCATCTCGACGGCGAACTCGAAATGACCATGCGCTTAGCTGGCGCGAGGACGATCGCGGAAATTTCACGCAAGTACATCGCCCTCTAACGCGGCGCGGGCTCGTCGAAATCGATCAGGGCTTCAGCGGAATCCGCACAACCTCTACTGAACAATGCGCATGGCGGACGACCGCCTCTGAGACGCTGCCCAGTAGGAAACGGTCCAGGGCGCCCCTGCCATGCGAGCCGAGGACAATCAAATCGGCGTGCCAGTCTTTCGAAATCTCGACGATTACCGATTTGGGCGTACCCTTCTCGACCTCTGTGGATACTTTGAGACCTTGGGCGCGCAACGTTTCCGCGGTTTTTTCGACCAGCGCCTCAGCCTGCTTGGTCTCTTCCTTCCAAATGCTTTCAAGGCCGGGATCAAATCCACTCATTTCGCGGTTCACAAGAAGTGACGGAGGTTCGACGACGTGCAAGACGCGCACCTCGGAATCCTTCGAATGGGCTCTCGCGATCACGGCCCGTACGGCCGCGTCGGAAAACTTGGAATCGTCGACTGCCAGCAGGATCTTCATGCACTTCACCTTTCCCCTCGTTCGCGGGCAAGGCCCTTGCAAGCGGCCCGGCCCGCGTCATGCGCAACAATTTCAAGCCGATGCCGCCGCCGTCGTCTCGCCTGAATGCGACGAGAACTGGGCGGGATGCGTAGATTCGATAATCTGCTTGGCCTTGTCGACTTCGGCGGGCGTTCCATGCGCGATCAGCAGGAACTGATCGGTCTTCAGTGCAGCTTCGTACTTTACAATGCTGTCCTTGGGAATTCCTATGCTGTAAAGGCCGGCTCCCAGAACGCCCAACGCTCCCACTTCCACCGCGCCTTCCAACCCCGCCACAATCCATGCCACGACCGGTCCTGCGGCTAGGATCGGGCCCAAACCTGGAATCATGAAAATGGCAGACCCGAACAACAGGGCCCAGAAACCTCCCCAGAATGCTCCCGCTTTGCCCCAATACTTCATGCGGTCGCCGGCATTGTAGTAGCCGACCGCGTGCTCTTCGGTGTGGTAGCCCTTTCCAACGATCGACAACTTGCGCATGTCGACTCCGCCGCTCTGAAGGTTCCTGAGCGCTTGTTCCGCTTCGGCATGCGTGCGATACACCGCAACAACTGAATCTTGCGTGGACATCTCGTCGTCTCCTCGGGTGCTCGCCCTGGCGCTGACCATCGAGCTGAGCCCGGGCCGAACTATGACAGCGCGGCCGCCGGCGAACTGTCCGGTATCGCACAGGGCCCCTACAAAGGCACCGCTGATTCGGTTATTCTTCTGAACCTATGCATGACTTGGGATTTGTGCGCGAGCACACGGATTTGATTGAGAAGATGGCTCGGGATCGCGGGATCACGCTTGATCTTGAGCCGTTCAAAGAGCTGGATGCCGAGCGGAGGAAGATTATCACTTCTACCGAGCGGCTGAAGGCTGAGCGGAACAAGGTGAACGACGAGATTGCGGCGCTGAAGCGCGACAAGAAGGATGCTTCGGAGATTATTGCGCGCATGAAGTCGGTTTCAGAACAGATCAAGGCGGATGATGAGCGCGTGGCGGAGCTGGATGAGCGGATGCGGGCATTTTTGCTGACGATTCCGAATATTCCTCATTCGAGCGTGCCTGTGGGGCACAGCGCGGCGGACAACATTGTGATACGCACATCGGGGGCTCCGCCGAAATTTGATTTTGCGGCGCGGCCGCATTGGGAGATTGGCGAGCGCTGCGGGATTCTGGATTTTGGGGCGGCGGTGAAAATGTCGGGCGCGCGGTTTGCGGTCTATACGGGATTGGGAGCGCGGCTGGAGCGGGCCATCGCGAATTTCTTTCTCGACATCCACACGAAGGAGAACGGCTATACGGAAATCCTGCCGCCATTCCTGGTGAATACGGCGGCGCTGACCGGCGTGGGGCAGCTGCCAAAGTTCGCCGCGGACATGTTTCATCTGGAAGGTACGGATTTGTGGCTCACGCCGACATCGGAAGTGGAGCTTACGAACCTACATCGCGACGAAACGCTGGACGGCGACGCGCTGCCGATCAAGGTGTGCGCGTGGACGGCGTGTTTCCGCAGCGAGGCGGGCGCGGCGGGGAAAGACACGCGGGGAATCAAGCGGCAGCATCAGTTCCAGAAGGTGGAGCTATTTAAGTTCACGCGGCCGGAACAGAGCTACGACGAGCTCGAGACGCTCGTGCGCAACGCGGAGAAATGCCTGGAGCGGCTGGGGCTGCACTACCGCGTGGTGCAACTGTGCACGGGCGACATGGGATTCGCGTCGGCGAAGACGTACGACATCGAGGTGTGGCTGCCGTCGTCGGGCGAGTTCATGGAGATATCGTCATGCTCGAACACGGAGGCGTTTCAGGCGCGGCGGTCGGGGATTCGTTTCAAGAGCGCGAAGGGCGGCGGGAAGAGCGAGTACGTGCATACGCTGAATGGAAGCGGGCTGGCCGTGGGCCGGACTTGGATTGCGATTGTGGAGAATTTTCAGCAGGCCGATGGCTCGGTGAAGTTGCCTGAGGCGCTTTGGCCGTATATGGGGGCGGAGAAGATTCCGGTTAAATCCTGAGGGCGCTTTCGCGCCGACGGATTTATGTAGCGGGTGAACCCGCGACCCACGAAGAAAATTCCCCACCCTTGTAGACCAACGGTGGGGCACCCAAAAATTCTGAAACCGAAAAACCTGGGCCGAAAAACTCCGCGCAAAAAAATGAGGTGCAGGCTCCCCACCCTTTGCCTGCACCCCGGTGAAAATTCAAACTTCGTAGGACTTCGATCGAACGCTTCGGCTGCGCTTAGGATTTCGGCGCGATTTTGTCGACGACTACGGAACCGTCGTCCATCATGTGGCCGGTGACTTTCACTTCGGTGCCGAGGTCCTTGTCGGCGTCGATGGAGTCCTGATTGTGGATGTTGATGACTTTCTTGTCGGCGCCGTTGACGAAGACGTAGGAAGCGCCTTTGGTTTTGACGCAGGTCTGGGCGCAGGCTTTGTGATCCGCGCTCATGCCCTTGGCGCCGCAATGGCTGTCGCTGATCCAGCCGGTCCAGGACATCGTTTTGTCGTCGGCGACGGTTTTCAGGCTGACGGTACAGAACAGCATGGCGAGCACGGCAAACGTGGTGACTGCTTTCCTCATATCGATTCTCCCTTTTCGGATTGAGCGGGCCGGCTGAGCGAGAGAAATTTCGCGGAGGGCTCGCACGATCACCCTTCAGTAGATTGAATGCTACGCGTCGATGAATTCATCCCTGCGCTACCCGGCGCGGGCGGACTGGAGCTTAACCTATACTCCAAAGCCCCGGCTTGCGCCAGCGAAATGCAGAACGCGCGACGCCCACCCTTTCAATCCGGGGACCCGACACCCGGGAAAGCGAAAAGAGATCCTTCGACTCCGCGACCGGACATCCCGCACGAGCGGGATGAAAGGCAGAAGCATCCGCTCGCTCCGCCCAGGATGACGAGCTTTTTCTTGATGGGACGACGTACCGAATGGCTCAAGCGGCGCCAAACATCTTCACCGGGCGCAGCCGTGCTACGCCCCTACCAAGAAACTGCTGCTATGCGTGGCCGATTAGGACCATGGGGCCTGTGGGTCGCGGCATGCCGCCCTGGGGCTCGAGCGTAACGGCGAACATTTTTGGTTCGACGCCCGGTGGCATTTTCATCATCCAGTGGTCGGCGCGGCCGGTGACGGGATTGAAGACGCCGGCGTTGATGGGCTTGCCGTCCGTGGGAATGACCCAGAGCTCGTAGCTTTTCGCGGAGGGGGCTGGAGCGATTTCGCCGTCGTACATGAGCATGCCCATCTTCGTGTTGTACATGACGTGGGCTGAGCCTAGCGGCTGGCCGGGTTGTGGCGCGAGAGCGACGATGACGGTGTCGCTCGAGCCGATTAGGTCAGCGAAATGGCGCGCATCGTCGAGCTGCCGGTGTTGTTGCGCCGCGGTAGTGCGCAGGGCGGCGAGCTGGCGATCGAGATTGCGATCTTGCTGCCACAGGATGGCCGTGGCAATCGCTAGAGCCGCGAACGCGGGAACTAGAATAGCGGCGCGCCAACGACGGAGGAATCCAGGGAAGGGATTCGCCCTTGGATTCTTAGGCGGCCCCGTGCTGGCGGGATCTAAATCGTACTTCTGCACCAGATCCAGCAGGGCCCCATGGTCGATTCCCAGCATCGCCGCAGCATCTTCGAAAGATCCGTTAGCTTTTCGCAGCGCATCACTTATAGCGTTGCGTCTTGCGTTGTCGGCGATGTTGCGCACCGATCTTGTAATGCTTTCCGTGCGGACTTGCGCCATGAGGCGCTGCTTGACCGCGGGCGAAGGTTCGACGCGGGGAGCGGCGAGCGAGAGCATCGCGATGCGTCCGCGAGCTTCGGCGAGCTTGCGGGCGCACTGCTGACATTCGGCGAGGTGGGATTCGAACGCGAGCTTTTCGTCGCCATCGAGTGCGCCGAGAGCGTAGAGATCGAAATCTTCTTCGCGAGTTGGGTGAGCGTTCATGAGGTCGATGCCGCCTGCGCGTGCAAAGTTCGTTTGAGTGACTCGACGGCGGAGCGCAGCCGGGTCTTCACCGTGCCGAGCGGATCGCCGGTGCGCTGCGCGATTTCGCTGTGGCTCATGCCTTCGAAATAGGCGAGCTCGATGGCCGCGCGTTGCTCGGCGGGAAGATTTTCGAGCGCGCCTTTCACGCGGCCGATCAACTGCTGCTGCGCCGCGGCGGTTTCGATATTGATTGTGGAGACGGCGGCGGCTTCTGAGAGTTCGTCTCCGGCAGCTGGATTGTGGCGGCGCAGGCGCGAGATGGCGCGATTGCGCGCGATGACCATGAGCCAGCCGGGCAGCGAGCCGCGGGCCGGGTCGAATTGCGATGGATTACGCCAGAGCTGGAAGAAAATATCCTGCAAAATCTCCTCCGCGGCCTGCGGGTCGCGCAGAATGCGGTTCAGAACGGACGAGAGCATGCCTGCATAGCGGTCATAGAGCGCGGCGAGCGCGGCCTGGTCCCGCTGAACGATCCTCTCGATGAGCGCCGCGTCCGAGGCCCTCAGCTCCGTTCCCGATTCTGAACTCACCAGCTTGTGGCGGCTCCCTTCTTATGATTACGCGTAACAGCGCTGAGTGGATTGGACGAAATTCCGCGGCTTCAATCACTTAGTTACGATGTCAGCGCCGCACAGTATATGCCTGAAAGGTGGTTGTTCTGGGGATGGTAGAAATTCGGTGTTGGGTTGTGCCGATTCTGCCGGAGCTAGTGCAGGCGTCAGTAGAGTGCCGCATGGTTATGGGACGGCTATACCTCAGCGACCCAAAGCGCTCTGCGCGCGGACACGGTATGTTAAGCCTATCTATTACTTTAACTTACAGAGGGCAAACCGAAGTTCGAAAGGGCGCAAAATGTTACTTCTTTGCCTCAATTGCGTGCCTTTGGTACCGGTTTCCATTGACATCCTTTATGGGTTGGCTAAACTTCGATTCTCGCGAGACTTACGAGCGTCCAGCCCCTCGAAGGCTAAGCACGCGGTTCGAAGCATCGCGCTTTCCACCCCAGGAGGAAGGCAAAATGGCGACGGTTGCCAAGGCGGCTCCCCAACCCATACCCCGAATCGCGCCCCGCGAGGATCTCAACCCTTTTCGCATCGCTCAGATTCAATTCGATCTTGCGGCCGAGTACCTGAAGCTGGATGCGGGTCTGCGGCAAATCCTGCGCACGCCGAAGCGCGTGTTGGAAGTTTCCATCCCCACGAAGATGGACAACGGGCAGGTGAAGGTTTTTACCGGATATCGCGTGCAGCACAACGTGTCGCGCGGGCCGGCGAAGGGCGGGCTTCGCTACCATCCGGGCGTGACGCCGGATGAGGTGAAGGCGCTGGCGATGTGGATGACGTGGAAGACGGCGACGGCGAATATTCCGTTCGGCGGCGGCAAGGGCGGCGTGATCTGCGATCCGAAGAGGATGAGCAAGCCCGAGCTGGAACGGATGACACGGCGCTACACGTCGGAGATTTTGCCGCTGATCGGGCCGGAGCGGGATATTCCGGCGCCGGACGTCTACACGGATTCGCAGACGATGGCTTGGATGATGGATACCTACTCGATGACCAAGGGATTTTCGGCGCTGGGCGTGGTCACGGGCAAGCCGGTGTCGATTGGCGGCAGCGAAGGTCGCAAGGATGCTACGGCCCGGGGATGCCTGGTGGTGGTTGAGGAGGCGTGCAAGGTGAAAAAGATGTCGCTGCGCGGTGCGAGCGTGGCGATTCAGGGATTCGGGAACACCGGTTCACAGATCGCGCGGTTATTTGCGGAGAAAAAGGCGCGCGTGGTGGCGATCAGCGATTCGCGCGGCGGAGTTTTTAATTCGCGCGGGATCGATCCCCTGAAGGCGATGCGGTACAAGGAACGCTCGGGAACCGTGGTGGGCATGCCCGGCACTTCGCGGATTTCGAACGACGATTTGATGACGATGAAGTGTGACATTCTGATTCCGGCAGCACTCGAAAACGTGATCACGCTGAATAACGCGGATCAGATCAAAGCGAAAATCGTTTGCGAGGCGGCGAACGGGCCGACGACTCCTCATGCGGACGAAGTGCTGGCGCGCAAGGGGATTTTGCTGATACCGGACATCCTGGCGAACGCGGGCGGCGTCACGGTGAGCTATTTCGAGTGGGTGCAGGATTTGCAGAGTTTCTTCTGGCCGGTCTCGGAAGTGAACACGCGGCTCGAGAGCGTCATGCGCCAGGCGTTCACGGACGTGCATGAATCGATGCGCAAGCATCGGGCGCACATGCGGACGGGCGCGTACGTGCTGGCGGTCGGGCGCGTGGCCGATGCCACGCTTGTCCGCGGCCTTTTCCCCTGATTTTTCCGGCCGTTGATCTTCGAAGCGAATTCCCAGGTCTAAAACCCCGCGCTTCCGCCTGACAAATTCGCTGTGAGAAAGCGTTACGATTCGTTGACGCGACCGTAACGTTTTTCTACTGTTCAATCCTTCCGACTTTATTCTGAGGTAGGGTCCCGCGGGCACGTGTCGATTCCCGACGAACACATCGCTGAGCTGAAGCATGCTTATCAGGTATTAGGCGTGCCGCTGTCGGCTGCGTCTGCGTCGATCAAGCAGAGCTATCGGCGTCTGGTGAAGCGTTGGCATCCAGATCTCTATGAGAGCGGTACGGACGAGTACGCCGAAGCGACGCTGATGACGAAAGCAATCAACGAATCGTATTCGTTGATCGAGAATGCGCCCTTGCGTTATTTCGTTGATGCGTTTCGCCCGAGCGACGCCGCAGCCAGACAGACGGTTCGACCGGTTACGCGGCCGATGCCGGAACCCGCGTCGCCCAATGATGCGAGCGGGCGCGCGCAAGAGGTTCGCGAATATCCGAGGGTCGAGTCGATCCTGAAATACACGTGGGCGGAGTTTTGGATTCGATTCGTCTGCGGAGGAATATTGGGCGCGATGTGCGGTTTCGGGATCGGCGTTCGCTATTACACATCCCCGGGCAGCTTTGTCGCGGGAATAATCGCCGGGACCATCATCGTGGCGTGGGTGGCCGCCGTTGCGGGAGACGGATTTTGGCAATCGTTCCTGGGCCGATGGTGGATCTGGCGGTGACATCACGCGCGAGAGGATCCGCACATCGAATTCTTTCGAGAGTTCCTCCTACGTTTCTATCCGATCGCTCTTCTCGGAAAAATATTTGTTGCGTGGGGCGGCGCAACACCGTACATTTTGTTTTGCCGGCACGCCCAGTGTGAAGGGTGTCGCCGGCATACGTGTCTCGGGCGAGAGCGAAGCGGAATTGAGCAGCCATCATCACCACATGGGCAACGGCCACAACACACCTCCGATACTTCTAACCATCGCAGGATTCGATCCCACGTGCGGCGCGGGCGTGGCCGCCGATCTGAAAACTTTCGCGGCCCACAACTGCTACGGCATCGCGGCGGTGACGGCGCTGACGGTGCAATCGACGCAGGGTCTGCGCGCCGTGCAGGCGACACCTGCGGCAACGCTACGCGCGCAGCTCGAGGCGCTGGCCGAAGACGCGACGATCGCGGGCGTGAAGATCGGGATGCTGGCGAACCGCGCGAACGCGTCCGTGGTGGCGGAATTTCTGGACAAATATAAATTCACGCACGTGGTGCTCGATCCCGTGTCGCGGCCGACGGCGGGCGATGCGGAGCTGCTGGATGCGGCAGGATTGAAATTCGTGCGCGACGAGCTCGTGAAACGCGCGAGCGTCATCACTCCGAATATCTCCGAGGCGGAATTTTTGACCGGAATGGAAGTGAAAGACGTGGCCGGGATGAAAGCCGCCGGCCAAAAGCTGCTGGAAATGGGTGCCCGGGCGGTGATCGTGACGGGCGGTCATCTGGACAAGCCGATCGATGTGCTGTGCGAAGGAACAGAAATCGAGACGTTCGGCGGAGAGCACGTGCGCAGCCCGAACACGCACGGCACCGGGTGCACGTATTCGTCCGCAATCGCGGCGCAGCTGGCGAGCGGGCAGCAAGTGCGCGAGGCCGCGATTCTGGCAAAAGCTTACGTGACGAAGGCGATCGAAAAATCCTACCAGACCGGGAAAGGCGCCGGGCCGCTGAACCACCTGTTCCGGTTTCATCAGGAGCCGCCGGCGCGGGGAGTCCACGAAGTGCCGCAGCATGGAATGCATCCGGCTGCGGAGCCTGCCGCGCATTAGGACTGGCTGCCGAGAGACACGGACAAAATTCTGACGGGTTCGGCCGGGCGAAAGCCCGGCTTTTTTTGTGGGCCTACCGAGTCTACGACGCCGCGGCGGTTGCCAGGGCTGCTACTACGGCGATGTTCTCGAGCAGTTCCTGCGGCAGGTGGTGGCGATCGCCCAGATAGGCCGGCGAGTTGTAAGAAACGAAGGTGCCGCCGCCGGCGTCTTCGGCTACCAGGATCTTGAGCGGGAGATCGAGAGCGATCGAGGGCGAGGCGAGCATCAGCGGCGTGCCGGCTTTCGGATTGCCGAAGATCAGTAGCTTGGTGGGCGGCATCGGCAGGCCGACCTTTGCCGCTTCCCCGCTGTGATCGACCAGAGCGAATAGCATGACGCCCTTGGCCTGCAGGATGCCGCGCAGTTTTTCGACGGTTTCATCGACTGTGTGTTTGCTGGCGATGCGTATGATCCCGCTTTCTGATGTGGCTGCCATCGCAACCTCCGATTCTCTAGCCGACTGACGCTCCTTCTGCGTTGCTCGAGTCGAAGAGAGATTCTTCGACTGCGTGACCCTTCACTCCGCTCAAAATGACGGCTCCGGGCCCGGGGGCGCAAAACGAGCGCCACTCAAAATACCATCAGATAGATGACCATCGCGATGCCGACGAGCGCGAGAAACCCGGCCAGGACGACTGCGCCGCGCGAGGGGCGCGTGAACTGCGTCTCGCCGCGATTGAGCTGATGAACCAAGCGCACATGGTGCCACGCCGCGAAAATATCCATGATGACGCCGGCGGCGATCAGCGCGTTGCCGAACCAGATCGAAAGGCCGTGGCGCGGCGCGGGAACATTGGGTGCGACGACGTGAATTTCCTGCAGGAAAAGTCCGAAACGCGCGACGACGAAACCGAAGCCCATGAGTGCGAGACCCGTACGAATCCAGGCGAGAAAGGTGCGTTCGGCGGCGAGGTAATCGGTGGGACCGAAGCTGCGGGGCGGCTGCGCTGGCGTCGACATGGGCGAAACTCCCGAGCCCTACCTACGATACACGATTCGCCCGGCGACGACGGTGGCCATGGGCGCGCCGCGAAACGAGCGGCCGTCGAACGGAGAATTGCGCGATTTGCTGGGTGAATCGGCGGTGCGATAGGTCCAAGTGTGCTCCGTCGAGAAAATCGTGAGATCGGCCGGCTCGCCCGCGGCGATCTTGCGCTCGAGGCCGAGCACGCGCGCGGGTCCCGTGGTGAAAAGCTCGACGAGACGCGTGAGCGAAAGCTTCCCGGAATCGACCAGTTCGGTAAGGCCGAGCGCGAGGGCGGTTTCGAAGCCGAGCACGCCGAACGGAGCGCGATCGAATTCGACGTCTTTGCTCGCCGGGTGATGCGGAGCATGGTCGGTGGCGATGGCGTCGATGCTGCCATCGGCAAGGCCGGCGATCAGCGCATCGCGATCGGCGCGCGAGGCGAGCGGCGGATTCATTTTGTAGTGCGTGTCGTAGCGCACGTCTTCGTCGGTGAGCGTGAAATGGTGCGGCGTGACTTCGCAGGTGACGCGCAGCTTGTTTCGTTTGGCGGCCCGGACGTAGGCCAGAGAGCCGGAGGTGGACATGTGGGCGATGTGCAGGCGCGCGCCGGTGAGAAGCGCCATTTCGATATCGCGGCCGACGCAAATCGATTCCGACGCGGCGGGAATTCCCTGCAGGCCGAGCTTGAGCGAGTTCGGGCCTTCGCGCATGACGCCGCCGGCAAAAAGCGACGGGTCCTCGCAATGGTCGATGACGGGCAGGCCGAGCGGCGTGCAATAGTCCATTACCTGGCGCATCAGGCGCGCAGTGGCGACGGGTTTGCCGTCGTCGCTGACGGCCACGATGCCGGCGGCTTTCATGGCGGAAATTTCGGCGAGTGCTTCTCCCTTGCTGCCGAGCGACGCGGCGCCGATCGGCCAGACACGCACAATACCGGCAGCCGCGGCGCGCTCGACGATCGAACGCGTGACGGAAGCGTTGTCGTTCACCGGCTGCGTGTTCGGCATGCAGCAGACCGCGGTGAATCCCCCGCGCGCGGCGGATTTCGTACCGGTCTCGATGGTTTCCGACATCTCACCGCCGGGCTCGCGCAGGTGGCCGTGCAGGTCGATGAAGCCAGGCGCCACGATGAGCCCCCGGGCGTCGAAAATTTCCCTGTCGCGCGCGTCGAGCTCAGGGCCGACGCGCGAAATGCGGTCGCCCTCGATCAGGATGTCGAGCGTTGCGTCGGTTTTCATCGCCGGGTCGAGGACGCGGCCGTTTCTAATCAGAAGCATTCGTACGATCCTTGGCGGGATGGGGCGCGTCCGCGGGAGCGCCGCCGATGAGATGGTAGAGCAGGGCCATGCGGATCGCCAGGCCGTTGGTGACTTGCTCGAGCACGCCGGACTGCGGACCGTCGGCGACGGCGGAATCGATTTCGAGTCCGCGGACGATCGGGCCGGGATGGAGCACGAGCGCTTCCGGCTGCGCGAGCTTCAAGCGCGCGGGAGTGAGTTGAAACTGCGAAATGTATTCCTCGGGTGCGAGCGCGGGCTCATGGATGCGCTCGGTTTGTACGCGCAGGACCATGACGACGTCGGCGCCGCGCAGGCCTTCCTCGATGCAATGGACCACGCGGATGCCGGGGGCGAGCTTTTCAAGCTCGCGCGGGACCCACATGGCGGGTCCGCAGAGCGTGATCTTCACGCCGAATTTGCTGAGCACGTGAATATTCGAGCGGGCCACGCGGCTGTGGAGAATGTCACCGAGGATGGTGACGTTCCAGCCCTCGAGCTTGCCTTTGCGGTCGCGGATGGTGAGGGCGTCGAGCAGGGCCTGCGTGGGATGCTCGTGCGTGCCATCCCCGGCGTTGAGCACGGGAATCTCCAGGCGCTGGGCGACGAATTCGGGCGCGCCGGACGACGCGTGGCGGATGACGATTCCATCGGGGCGCATGGCTTCGAGCGTGCGGACCGTGTCGATGAGCGATTCGCCCTTTTTGAGGCTGGAGGATTCCGCTTGCAGCGCCATGGTGTCCGCGCCGAGACGAGAGGCCGCGGTGGTGAAGCTGATGCGTGTGCGCGTGGAGGATTCAAAAAACGCGATGGCGACGGTTTTGCCGCGCAGCGTGGCTAACTTTTTCAGCGGATGGCGCTGGAATTCCTGGAATGGCTTGGCTTGATCTAGAATAAATGCAATTTGTTCGCGGGTGAGATTTTCCGTACCGAGCAAGTGTGACAGGCGCTGAAGCACTTTTTCCCTTTAGGCACTGCCTCCGGACCGTTTCCGAGCGAGGTCAGGAAACGCGGTCCACCAGCATAACGCGTTCCTCGCCGTCGATCTCCCGCAGGCGAACTTCGACGATTTCGCTGTCGCTGGTTTGAATCTGCTTGCCGATGAAGGACGCCTCGACCGGAAGTTCGCGATGGCCGCGGTCGATCAGCACGCACAGCTGAATGCGGCGCGGGCGGCCGAGATCGAATAGGCCGTTCATGGCGGCGCGGATCGTGCGGCCCGTGTAGAGCACGTCGTCGACGATCACCAGGTCGCGATTGTCCACCGGAAAGTCGATCTGCGTGGATTGCACCACAGGATGCGAGCCGACGGTTGAGAGATCGTCACGATAGAGCGTGATATCGAGCGTGCCGACCGGAACTTCAACATTCGCGAAGCCTCGGATCTGGGACGCCAGGCGCTCGGAAAGCGGCACGCCACGCCGGCGCACGCCGATCAGTGCGAGGTCTTTCGCTCCGCCGCTATTTTCGACGATTTCGTGGGCCAAACGGCTGAGGGTGCGGCCAATTTCTTCGGCGGAGAGGAGCTGTCTTTTTTCTACGACCGGCATCGCAGGCCACATCCTAGCATAGAGTCCGGCGAGTTCGAGCGATGGATTGGCGCGGGCGAAAACGGTCGAATTGCGGCGGATCAGGGCGCTTCCACGTTCTAATTCCGCGCTCCTGGCACTTGTTTCCGGGACAAAACTCGGACCGTACGAGATTGTCGCCCCGCTCGGAGCGGGCGGTATGGGCGAAGTGTATCGCGCCCGGGACGCGCGGCTGGGCCGCGAAGTGGCCATCAAGATCCTGCCGCGACGTCTTTCCTCGAACCCACGGCTGAGAGCGATTCGACCGCGAGGCGGGCGCGATTTCTTCGCTGTATCATCCACGTATCGGCACGCTGTACGACATGGGGCACCAGGACGGCGTCGATTTTCTGGTGATGGAGTATCTCGAGGGCGAATCGTTGGCCGACCGGCTGCGGCGCAGTCCGATTTCGCTGAAGGAGACGGTGCGGATCGGCATGGAAGTGCGCGAGGCGCTCGATACCGCGCATCGGGCGCGGATCGTTCATCGCGACTTGAAGCCGGGCAACATCATGCTGACCAAACGCGGGGCGAAGCTGATGGATTTCGGCCTGGCGAAGGCTGCGCTGACGGGAATAGCCGCCGATGGCGCCGCAGCTCCGATATTCTTGCGTTGGTCGCGCGGCGCACGCCCTGGAAGCAATTCAAATCGGAAAGCGCGGATGCTTCCAATTTTGTGGTCACCCCGGACCTGAAATACTACGCGCTCTCGGTTCTGCGCTATTCTTGGGTCCTCCATATCCTCACTGGGCTCCACTAAGCGAGTGGAGTGAACCCAAATTCTTGACCGGCGTGCTAAACTTTACGATTCGTGAGCTCGCCAGAGCGGGTAAGGATCCCCGGGACCTCGTCGGGGGTTGACCTCCGAGTCAGCATCGGCAGTATCCATCTCAAAAATCCAATCATTGCCGCCAGCGGCACCTTTGGTTATGGAGTCGAATTCGCCGAACTGGTCGATCTGAATCGCTTGGGCGGCATCGTCGTCAAGGGACTTTCCGCACAACCGATCGCCGGCAACCCAAGCCCCCGGATGTACGACACCCCGAGCGGCATCCTGAACTCGATCGGGCTACAAAATGTGGGCGTACGGGCGTTCGTCGCCGAAAAGCTGCCCCAGTTACGGCGCTTCGACACTGCCATCGTCGCCAACGTCTTCGGGTATTGCATCGAGGACTACATCGAAGTGATTCGTGTCCTAGAAGACACAGATGGACTCGCGGCGTACGAGCTCAACATCTCCTGCCCAAATACGAAACGAGGTGGGGTCGAGTATGGTACTGACCCGGTTTTGGCCGCCGAGGTCATCCGTAAAGCCAGGGCGGCGTCCAAACGCCCCCTGTGGGTCAAGCTATCACCAGTTATTGGATCTATTGGACTTATGGCAAGTGTTGCGGAAAAGGAGGGCGCGGACGCAGTCACGATAGCGAACACATACCCCGCACTGTGTCTGGATCCCCACACTCGGAAGTCCCGACTTGGTAGTACGACGGGTGGGTTGTCGGGCGCGGGCATAAAACCTATAACCGTGAGGTTGGTTTACGAGGCGGCTAGGGTAATAAAGTTACCGATCATAGGGCTTGGCGGTATAGAGAGCCCGGCTGATGTTGCGGAATATATGATCGTGGGCGCCTCGGCGGTAGAGGTAGGCACCGCACACTTCGCGGATCCGAGGGCTTCAGAAAGGCTTGTAGGCGACCTCGAAGAGTGGTGCCGGGACGAAAATTTACTTGAAATCAATAGCTTGCGGGGATCGCTGAAGGCCTAGCGCAGTTGCTTCAGGGACCCTCGAAATGCTAGAATTTATTGATTTCAGGGAGGTTAGTTGCACATGAGAGCAAAGCTATTCGTGGTTCTCGAGTCGGTATTTTTAGGACTGGGTTTGCTTATCCTTACTCCGTCGGCCAATCCTACGGCTCTGGGTAAGGCCGGCAGCCCTTCCCCAACAGCATCGGCCCCCCAACCCTCATCTCTAACGACATCCAAAACCCAGCAGAAACCGCTGGCTACCTGGGAATGCACCACAAGCTGGTACGGTCACGATTTCGACGGCCAGCAGACGGCAAACGGCGAGACCTATGATATGTACGCCGAGACGGCAGCCCACCCGACGCTGCCCCTTGGATCCGTTGTCCGGGTCGTGAACACCCGGAACCATCGAAGTGACGTGGTTCGGATCAACGATCGTGGCCCGTACGTCGAAGGCCGCGAGCTCGACGTCTCTTACGCTGTTGCCAAGAAGCTTGGAATTGACCATCGCGGAACCGCCAAGGTCCGCCTGGAACTGCTCGAGGTGCCCACACGCCCGGCCTCGGAACGTCACGACTAATCATAGCGCTCGATGTCGACCGCCTGGGGCCGGCTGCGGCCCTGGCGCGGCGTCTGCGTGGTTCCGCCGGCCTCTTTAAAGTTGGTTTACAGCTCTTCTCGGCCGAAGGTCCGCGGGCGGTTACAACGCTGGCGGGCCTCGGTTTCGAGATCTTCCTCGATCTGAAATTCCACGATATTCCGAACACCGTAGCGGGCGCGGTCGCGGCCGCCGCGGCACTGCCTAAAGTGCGCCTGATCAATGTACACGCACTGGGTGGCCTCGAGATGATGCGCGCGGCGCGCGACGCCGTGAGCGGCCGGCGCAAGGGGCCGGCGCTGCTGGCCGTGACGATTTTGACGAGCATGGATGCGCCGGAGCTGCGGCGCGTCGGGATAGCAGGCACACCTGCCAGGCGGGCGGTTGAGCTTGCGAAACTGGCGAAATCGGCTGGGCTTGATGGCGTCGTCGCTTCCGGCACGGAGGCGCTGGCGATTCGGCGGGAGTGCGGACCGAAATTCCTGATCGTGGTGCCGGGGGTGCGGCCCGCGAGCGTGGAACTGAATGATCAAGCGCGCGTAACCACGCCGTCGCAAGCGATTCAGGCTGGCGCCGACTATCTGGTCGTTGGACGGCCGATCACGGGCGCGAGGGACCCACGTGCGGCAGCGAGGGCGATTGCCAAGGAAATCGCCGGCACGCCTCGGGCTCCCGCTGCACGCCTCTGACCGGGCTTTGGAAGCCGCGCTTGAGACCTGAAACGGGGCGGGCCGGCGTTTGGACGGCCCCGGCACGCCGGTCCGATGTGGGCGTGTTATACTGAGGCTGGTTTACGCGTGATTCCGGGAATTTGGCCAAGTGGCAACCCGGGTGTGAAAGGCAGGTGTCCGATGTGGGACAGTCCGATGCATTTGTTGATTATCGCGATCGTCATCCTGGTGCTTTTTGGCGGGCGCAAAATTCCGGAAGTGATGAAGGGACTCGGGCAAGGAGTCCGCGAGTTCAAGGAAGGCATGCGGGGCGATCAGCCGCCCGCGCAAGCGAGCCAGCCGGTGAACCCTCCGGCGACAGCCGCACCGCCATCGGCGCCGGTTGAAGAGAAGAAGTAGCGCGCCATTTAGAAACTAGGATTGAATTTTAGACGGCGGCCCGAGGGCCGCCGTTTTCATTTGCGCGCCAGTTACATCTTTGGCGATTCCCTCCAGCCGAATTCACGCAGCAGCGCCCAAAGCCGCGCCAGCGGCAGTCCCATCACGTTGAAATAGCAGCCTTCAATGCGCGTAACCCAGCGCCCGGCGACGCCCTGAATACCGTAGGCGCCGGCTTTATCAAACGGCTCGCCGGTCGCAATATAGGCGTCGATTTCGTCGTCTGAAACAGGCGCGAAAGTGACGCGGGTCACTTCGTCGATGACAGCCTCCGTCGAGCCCGGGCGGCGGGCCATTGCCAGACCGGTGTGAACTTCATGCGTCGCACCGCTCAGCAGCCGAAGCATCCGGCGCGCGTCGTCCTGCGATTCAGGCTTGCCGAGAACTTCGTCGCCGGCGACGACCACCGTGTCGGCGCCGATGAACAGGCAATTGCCGGGTTCGCGCTCGACGCCGGCGGCGGCCCGGGCCTTTGCGAGCGCGAGGCGACGAACATAGTCCGCGCGCAGCTCGCCGGGGCGGCGCGATTCGTCGATCACCTCGGCCATCGTCTCAAACGGAATCGCCGCGTGGCGCAGGATTTCCGCGCGGCGGGGCGAAGCCGATGCCAGGATAATTTTCATCCCCGTTTTTTGCCTTTCCTACCTTCCTGGGCCCCTTCGGCAGCGTCGATTGCGGCGGCCGTTTCGTTTTTCGACCAGCCGAACAGTCGCGACAATTGTACCGGAGGAGCAGCGGGTCGCCACTGCCGATACTTCGCGGCGAGTTCGGCGCGAGCAGTCGCGGGCTCGATCGCGCGCGCCGCCAGGGTCTCGGTCGGGAACGCGCGACACGTCAGTTCGAATCGACTCGATTCCCACGCACCGGTTTCTTGCTCCTTGCCGAAGTGGCCGACGACGAGCAGGGACTGAAGATCCAGCATGGCGCGTTTGAAGCGGACGTTGCCGGCTTTTGTTTCCATGTGGCAGAGATGGCGGAGTTCAAGCGTGGCGAGAGGGCCGTGCTCCGCCAAGGCCTCCCAGATAACCCGCGCGTCGTCGCGGATGCGGCCTTCGACATACAAGCGTGCGTGATCGGTTGGGTCGACGGCGGTCTCTCGCATGGCCAGGAAATACGGCAAATATTCGCGCGAGATGAACGTGCCGCGGGCGCGAAAGTACTTGGCGTAGATCGCGTAACGCCGGCGCGGCAGCTCGTCTTTCCAGCGCCAGATTTGTTCAAAATATTGGTCGAAGACGAAATCGTCATCAGGGCCGCGGCGGCTGACGGGCCAATAGAGCGACGGAAGCGCGACATTCTTGACCGGGAACAGCACGCAGAAACCGAGGGTATCGATATACTGGCGGGCCTCGGCGAGCGTGGCGATGCGCTTGGGCCAGCGGATTTCGTTGGGGGGCGTGCGAGTCATGTCGCTCGGGGGTCAGATGACCACGGATTCGCGGTATTCACCGAAGGCGCGGCGCAGGGCGTCGGAAATTTCGCCGACCGTGGCGTAGGCTTCGACGGCCGTGAGAATCGCGGGCATGAGATTCTCCGCGCCTCGCGCGCGGCCCTCTACCTCTTCCAGTGCGGCGCGGGATTTCGCGGCATCGCGCCGGGCGCGCAGGGCGTTGAGGCGCGCGACCTGCGAGCGCTCGATTTCAGGGTCGATGCGCATTGTGGGGATCGTTTGTTCTTCCTCGGCTTGAAACCGATTGACGCCGACCACAACCTGTTCGCCGCGCTCAACCTCTTGCTGATACTCGTACGCTGACTTCTGAATTTCCATTTGCGGATAGCCGGCTTCGATGGCGCGCAGCATGCCGCCGAGGGCGTCGATTCTGGAGATGTAGTTCCGGGCTCCTAATTCGATTTCGTTGGTCAGCTTTTCGATCACGTAGGAGCCGCCGACCGGATCGAGGGTGTTCGCAACGCCGGTTTCCTCTGCGATGATCTGCTGCGTGCGCAGGGCGAGCAGCGCGGCGCCTTCGGTCGGCAGCGCCAACGCTTCGTCGAGGCCGTTGGAATGCAGCGACTGGCAGCCGCCGAGAACGGCCGCGAGGCTTTGTAGCGCGACCCGCACCAGATTATTTTCCGGCTGTTGCGCAGTGAGCGACGAGCCAGCGGTCTGCGCGTGGAAACGCAGCATCAGCGAGCGCGGATCTTGGGCGCCGAAGCGGTCGCGCATCGTGCGCGCCCACAGACGGCGAGCAGCGCGGAATTTTGCAATTTGCATCAGGAATTCGTTGTGCGAATTGAAGAAGAACGAAAGCTGCGGCGCGAATTCGTCCACCTGCAATCCCGAAGCGACGGCGGATTCGACATAGGCGATCGCATTGGCCAGGGTGAACGCCACTTCCTGCACTTCGGTCGAGCCGGCTTCGCGGATGTGATAGCCGGAAATCGAAATCGCGTTCCAATTCGGCAGCTCGCGGCGGCACCAGCCGAAAATGTCGGTGACGACGCGCATCGCCGGGCGCAGTGGGTAGATGTAGGTTCCGCGCGCGATGTATTCCTTCAGGATGTCGTTCTGCACCGTTCCTGCGAGCCGCGCGAGGTTCACGCCCTGGCGCTTCGCCACTGCAACGTAGAGCGCGAGCAGTATCGCCGCCGTCGAATTGATGGTCATGGAGGTCGAGATGCGCTCGAGCGGAATGCCGTCGAGCAGCGTCTGCATGTCCTCGAGCGAGTCGATCGCCACGCCGACTTTGCCGACTTCGCCGATGGCCAGCGGGTGATCGGAATCCATTCCGATCTGCGTGGGCAGGTCGAAAGCGACCGAGAGGCCCGTCTGCCCCCGCGAGAGCAGGTAGCGATAGCGGCGATTGGATTCGACGGCGCTGCCGAAGCCGGCGTATTGCCGCATGGTCCAGAGCCGGCCGCGATACATGGTGGGATATACGCCGCGGGTGAACGGGAACTGCCCCGGAAAGCCGAGGTCGCGCTCAGAGTCCCAGCCTTCCAGATCCCCTGGGCCGATGACCGGTTCCATGGGCAGGCCCGCGGGCGTCGCCGATTTCTTCTGCGGGAGGGGTGGGCGGTCTTTTGCGTCGGATGTCATCTGTCAGCGATCATCGGACGCGCCGCGCGCGGCGAAAAGCAGTGAACCCGAACGCCGCCATCATCAGCGCGTAGATGACGACGAAGCCGATGACCCAGGGCGCGGGGCGATGCTTCCATTCGCGCCAGACGACGAACGCTCCGTAGGCGGCGAAGACCAGAAACAGTGCACCGGTAAATTCGTGGAACAGCTGGCGGATGACGCGCCACCAGACCCTCAGCGTCACCAAGAGCGAACGCCAAAGCGCCGGAAGCAGGCTAGCGGGCATGGGTCAATTCTAGGAGTTATGGCGCAAATGGCAAGCGCGGGGAGTTGGCCATGCCTGGATTCCCGAAGCGGACTCCGTGATTTCCACGTTCTGGCGGGCGACATTCCCGTGAACTATACTTTGCCGATGATCTCGAAGACGGAGCTGTTCGGTGCGCTGCGCCGTTATTGGGGATACGAATCGTTTCGCCCCATGCAGGAAAGAATCGTGCGCAGTCTCGTGGGCGGGCGCGACGCCTGCGTGGTGATGCCGACGGGCGGCGGCAAGTCGCTGTGCTATCAGCTGCCGGCGGCGATGATGAACGGGA
>CAZLWY010000032.1:0-12948 GCA_964563425.1 uncultured Acidobacteriaceae bacterium
ATTGCCGGGGCAGATGAGCGCGCGGCCGGCGAGCAGCAGATCGCCCGATTGCGCTTCTTTCACTTCGAGCGCGGAAGATTCGTCCAGCCTCCGCGCGAACATTTCCGTGAATCCTTCGGGCATGTGCTGCACCACGAGAATGCAGCCCGGGAAATCTTCGGGAATCTGTGAAAACAGATATTGCAGCGCGTTCGGGCCGCCGGTGGAGATGCCGATGGCGACGATTTTCGATGGATAGCGCGGCTGCGCGGGGAAATTCCGCCGCGGTTTCCCCCTCGTCGGCGGCATGGTGATGATCATCTTCGGCGGACCGGACGAAGCCGCGACTTTGATCTTCAGCGCCAGCTCCGAAGCGATCTGCTGCAGGCGGCCGGAAGCGGCGTCCTGCGGCTTGGTGACGAAATCGAAGGCGCCGAGCGAGAGGGCTTTGAGCGTGAGCGACGCGCCTTCCTCGGTGTGTGCGCTGACGACGATCACCGGCACGCGGTGCTTGCGCGTGATCTCGCGCAGCATCTCGATGCCGTCCATTCGCGGCATGTCCAGATCGAGCGTGACCACGTGCGGATGCAATTCCTGGATTTTGCGGAGGCCGATCAGGCCGTCCATGGCCGTTCCGACAACTTCGATTGAGTCGTCGTGGAGCAGCGTTTGCGGGATGAGCTTGCGCATCAGCGCGGAATCATCGACCACCAGCACGCGGATCTTTTCGCCTTTGCTCATGCGATCGCTCCGACCGCCGGGATGCGCGAAAGATGCGAGACGACCGCGGGCACGTTCAGGATCAGCACGACCGTGCCGTCGCCCAGAATCGATGCGCCGCTGATCATCGGCGAAGTGACCAGCTGATCTTCGAGCGCCTTGATGACGAGCTCTTCCTCCCCCATCAGACTGTCGACGGCCAGCCCGAACTTGCGGCCGCCGGTGCCGATCACGATCACGAAGATGCGATGGCCGCGCTCCCGCGCGGGATTGCGTTCCAGACGATCGAGGCGCACCAGCGTCAGCACCTGGTCGCGCAGCTGAAATACTTCGTGGTCGTCGATGCGGTGGATGCCCTGCTCGGTGATGCGCGTGATTTCGGCTACGGATGCGAGCGGCACGGCGTAGAGACGGCCGTGGACCCGGAACATCAGCGCGCGGATGCTGGCAAGCGTCAGCGGGACGAAGAGGCGGAAAGTCGTGCCGCGGCCGGGCACGCTTTCCAGTTCGACCGTCCCCTTCAGCGCTTCCAGGGACGACTTCACAACGTCAAGCCCCACACCCCGGCCGGAAATTTCGGTGATTTCGTCCGCAGTGCTCAGGCCCGGCGCGAAAATCAGCTGGAGGCTTTCGAGCTCGTTGAGCTGCGAGGCCGATTCCGCGGAAACGATTCCGCGCTCGACGGCGCGGCGGACGATCTTTGCGCGGTCGAGGCCGTGGCCGTCGTCGGAAACTTCGATCACGACCTGATCGCCGTCGTGATAGGCGTTTAAGCGAATCGTGCCGCGCGGCGATTTTCCCGCTGCTTCGCGTTCCGCTGCGGTTTCGATGCCGTGGTCGGCTGCGTTGCGCACCAGATGCGCCAGCGGGTCACCGAGCGCGTCGAGAATGCTTTTATCGAGGTCGGTAGTCTGCCCGGCCAGCTCGAGTGCGATTTCCTTGTTGCGCAGGCGCGCCACGTCGCGAATGATGCGCGGAAAACGGCGGAAGAGCTGCTCGACAGGGACCATGCGGATTTTCATCACGGACTTCTGGAGTTCGTTGAGCACGCGCGACTGGAATCCGAGCGCGTCCGCCAACTTGTGGCGAATGGGGTCCTTTGAATGACGGCGCTCGAATTCCGTCATGGCGCGCTGGAGCATCGATTTGCCGATGATCATTTCGCCGACAAGGTTCATCACCGTGTCGATGCGGTTGGCGTCCACGCGCAGCATGTTTTCCGAGGCCGCGTGCGCCATGCCGGAAGACGCCGAATGCTCGTGGGAGTCCTCTTCCTCAGGCGGCGCGGACGGCGCCAGGCCCGCAGCCGCATCCGGCGCTGCCGCGGCGGTTTTCACGCCGGCGGAGACCGCCTTCGCTTCCGATTCGATCAGGATTTCGAGCAGATCGCGCGGCGGAGACTCGAGCACGGGCGCGCGGTCCACGGAGATGGCGGTCACCACGCTGGGCACCTGGCACCGCTTGCGGATCCAGTCCGCGGTTTTCGTCGTGGCTAGCGCCGCCTCAATCGACTCGCAGCCTTCGGTGACACTCTCGGGGCGCAGGGACAAAATTCGACCCGCGGTCTCGAGTGATTTGCGGGCCAGCTCGAACGCCGCGGCCGGCAGCAGCGCCTCGCGATCCAGTTGCATGGCGATGTTGTAGACGTTCTCGCCTCGCCGCAGCGCTTCCACGATCATCAGCCGCTCATATTCGGTCCAGGCGAACTTCGTTGCCGCCGGGGCGCTCTGTTCCTGCGCCGCGGGCTTGTTCAGCAGCCGGTTGATGTAGTCCTTCAGAGCGCCGCCGGCCGGGGGTTGTAATCCGCCGCGATACGCCGCCAGCATTTCGTGGAACGTATCGGCGGCGGTCAGAATCACCTCGGCGATCAGGCCGGCATTCTGCTTCGCCAGCTCCGGCGTCAGGACGTCTTCGAGATCGTGCGCCAGCTCGCTCAGCTCGCGATATCCGCATGCGGCGGAGTCGCCCTTCAGCGTGTGCACCGCCCGGCGGACCTGCCGCAGCTGCTCGACGTCGCCCGGACGCTCCTCGAGCGCCATCCCCGCTTCGTTCATACCCTGGAGAATTTCCTGGGCGCTCTCGAAGAAAAGATCGCGGAGCTCGGATGCCTGCTCGTCGGAGGGAAAGCTCACTGCGCCCCCTCGATTCGCTGGTACACGGTCGCGTTGTTTTCGTGAATCATGTGAAATTTCGTGGTCAGGCCGAAAAGGCTCTCCGCGTGCCCGACGAAAAGATATCCGTCCGGGTTCAGGCAGCGGTGGAACTTGTCGATCAGGCGTTTCTGCTCGGCTTCGTCGAAATAAATCATCACGTTGCGGCAGAAAATCATGTCGTTGTGCTGCGGCAGGTATTCGGTTTTCAGGTTATGAAAATCGAACTGCACCAGCGACTTCAGCGCCGCCTTGATCGAGTATTTATCGCCGACTTTTTCGAAATAGCGCAACCGCGTGGTGTAATCCACGGGCTCCATCTGCACTTCGTTGTAAATGCCCTGTTGTGCGGTGAGCAGGGCCGAATAGCTGATGTCGGAAGCGACGATCTCGACTTTCCACGGCGGAGGGATCAGCGGCTTCGGCGTGGGCATGTCGAAAGGCAGCGGATTTCGCAGGTAGTAGTAGGCCAGCGCGTCGCACACCATCATCGCGAGCGTATAGGGCTCCTGCCCCGTGGAACATCCCGCGCTCCAGATTCGCAGCGACCAATCGCGACGCTCCTGCTTGTGCTTCAGGAGGTCTTCCAGGGTGGTTTTCTGGAACAGATCGAGCTGCGGGCGGATGCGGAAAAAGCTGGTCTCGTTGACGGTCAGATTTTCCAGCAGCGCCGCCAATTCCTTCTTGCCCTCGCGGCTGGTCAGCAAGTGGTAGTAGCTGTAAAACGAATCGAGCTGGCACGCCTTGATGCGCCGCTGAAGCCGGTCGCGCAGGAAATGCGTGCGACGCTCGTCGAAATACATGCCGCACTCCTGATAGACCAGCGTCTGCAGCAGCTTCAATTCCGGTTCGGTCAGCGGGACTTGCGTGGTCAACGTCGTCGTCGACATTCGTTCCTCGGTTTTGTTGCTGGGCCCAGACGGCTACTTGCGACGCTTGGCCGAGCCAGGGCCGGCGCCCACGGGTTCGGCGACAGCTTCCGTCACTTCTTCCAGGCGCTGCAGCTCCCCGCGCTGCAAAATCTTGTGAAGGTCCAGCAAAATCACCAGCCGCCCCTTCAGCTTTCCCACGCCCGTGATGTAGCTCAGCTCGCCTTCCTTGAATACGTTGTGCGGCTCCTCGATGTCGGAAGGCGGAATCCGCAGCACTTCCGACGCGGAATTCACCAGCAAACCGATCGCGCGCGTTTCCAGCTCCACGACCACGATGCGGTTCGTCTTGTGCGGCTCGAAAGATTTCTCGCCGAACCGCTTGCGCAGATCGACGATCGGAATGATCCGTCCGCGCAGATTGATGACGCCTTCAATGTAGTCCGGCGCGTTCGGCACGGACGTGATTTCCGGCACGCGCACGATTTCGCGCACGATCTCAATCGGCAATCCGAAGGTCTCGCGGCCGATGCGGAATCCAACGAGCTGGAGTTCCTTGTCCATATGCGCGTGAGTTTTCAGGAGCGAACCAGTTCCGCGTATTCAGGCTGCGCGTGGCGATCCGACGGCGACCGCCGGTGCGAATGCCGTTGATCTCCGTAGGATTCTTCGAGCGCGAATCGATCCATGGAATCGAGCAGGTTGCGCGAGAGCTTGGACATCTGTTCGGCGGCGGCGGCCAGCTCCGTTGAGCTCGAGGTCGACTGCTGCACCAGCTCGCGCATCCGCTCCATCGAACGGACCACGGCTTGCGCGCCCGAGGCCTGTTCTTCGACCGAAGATGTGATTTCCTGGGTGATTTCGGTGAGCCGATTGGTGGCTTTGGCGATCTGCGCCGAACCGCTGGACTGCTCCATGGTCGCCTGGCCGATTTCCTGCGAGAATTTGTAGACTTCCGAAACCACGTCGGAGATTTTGTCGAGCGCCAGGCTCAGGTCCTTGTTCAGCACCAGGCCTTCCTGAACCATGGACGTGCTCTTGTCCATGTTTTCGACGGCTTCACGGGCTTCTTTCTGGATTCCCGAAATCAGCTCGGAAATTTCCTTGGTGGACTGCGTGGATTTTTCCGCCAGCTTGCGGACTTCCTCCGCCACCACGGCGAATCCGAGGCCGTGCTCGCCGGCGCGCGCCGCTTCGATCGCAGCGTTCAGGGCCAGCAGGTTGGTTTGTTCGGCCAGATCGTCGATCACCTCGATGATCTTGCCGATGTCGTCCGCGCGGCGTCCCAGTACGTCGATGATTTCCGCCGAAGCCTGAATGGCGTGGCTCGTGCGGTTGAGGCCTTCAGTAGCCTTATCCATCGTGGCCATGCCGGTGCGGGCTTCTTCGCGCGAACGGTGCGAGATATCCACCAGCATTTTCGCCGTGTCGGCCACGCGCTGGATGGAAGTGACCATCTGATCGATCGAGGACGAGGTCTCCGCGACGCTCGACGCCTGCACCTGCGTGTTCTTCACCACGTTCTGCACGTTCACGCTCATTTCGTGCATCGTGCTGGTCACTTCGTCGATCGCCGAGGCGGCCTGCACGCTCACCTTGGCTGATTCGTCGGAGGCGCTGGCCATTTGTCCCGCGCCGCTGGCCACCTGCGAGGCGCTGTCGCGCACCTGGCGCACCAGCTCGCGCAATCCCTGGGTCATGCGCGCAAAAGCCTTGGCCATGGTGTCGTGCTGCGAACGCGGCTGTACGGTGACGAAAAGCTTGCCTTCGGCAATCGCCGCCGAGACGCCGGCCATTTCCTTCAGGTGAACAATCATGTTGTTGAAGTTTTCCGCGAGCTGTCCGACTTCGTCGTCGCGGTGAATGTCGATGGCCTGGTCGAGATCGCCCGAGGTGCCGATCTTGTGCGCCACTTCGATCAGGTGACTGAGCGGATCCTTAATCGATTTGGCGGTGCGATACGCCACGTATCCGCCGAACATCAAGCCCAGCAACGTTCCCAGCGTCATCATGATGGTGCTGATCATCAGGGCCGAAGCGGACGAGGCATTCGAATCATCCTGCGCCTGTTGCACCGCCTGTTTGGCCTGGTCGAGGAAGGAGGAGGAACGGTTGATCCACGATGCCGGATCGTGCTGCAAATAGAAAATCTGCAAGTCCGAGACGGTCGTATCCCCTGAATCGACGGAGTGCCGCTTGGCGATCATGTCCTTCGCGAAATTGTCGGCCCAGCCGCGCTCGTTTTCCGCCACCTGTGAAAGCGACGACCGCAAACTCGCGTCGTTTCCCTTGGACGCTTCCTGATTCAACATCTCCTGCAGTTCGTTGATGCCCTTGGTGGTTTTTGCTTCGTCGCGCAGGTCGCCGCTCAGCAGGTAATTGCCCAGCGACAACCGGTTCTCGATCATTTTGTAGCGAATGCTTTCGATGGTCTGCACGTCTGAGAGCGTTGCGGAAACGGCCGCGCGTGTGGCGTACTGTCGGATCACGGTGAAAATATTGATCACGAACAAGAACAATATGACCGCCAGTATGGCGCCGAACCCCCAGTAGAGCTTCTTGCCGATGGTCATGTTCAAAAGCCTCCGCTTCCCCGTCCCGATGTCCCCGTGCGCCATAAAGTGTGTCGCCCTACTGCACCTGTCCGTCGAAGGCGAACTCGACGATTTCCGTGCTTTCCTTTGCCGCCGGCTCGAAGTGCCATTTCTTCAGCGCCTCGAGCGCCGCGTTCACCAGCAGCGGGCTGCCGCCCACCACCTTGGTGGACACGACGTGTCCGTCGGCCGCGACCGTCGCCTCGATCTTCACTTTGCCGGTCACGTTCATCTGCTTGGCGAGCGTCGGATACTCCGGAGTTACGCGGACGCGAACCTTGCGCTTACTCGAATCCGCAGGACTATCCTGCGCCGAGGTCTTGTGCGGCACGATCGCCGCGCCCCCCAGTAGGAGTGCCAGACCAATCGAGATACAGATGAGCTTGAGCTTCACTGTTGCTTTCCTCCACGCACCCCTGGTCCCGGTATCACTGCCGATCGAATTGAAACTCGACGGTTTCGGTAGTTTCTTTCGGGCCCGATTCGAACTGGAATTTCTTTACCGCGTCCAGAGCGGCCATCACCAGCAGAGGGCTGCCGCCTACCACGTGCGTTGCGAGCACGCGCCCGTCTGCGGCGACCGTCGCCTCGATCTTCACCCGGCCGTGCAGGTTCATCTGCCGGGCAAGCGCCGGATACGTCGGCGTCACCTTCACGCGAATCTTGCGCTTGCCAGCGTCGATCTCACTGTCCTGCGCCGATGCCCTGCGGGCCGCAACGACAGCCCCAAGGAAAACCAATGCCAAGCTGACTGAAATCAGCATTGCTTTGAACTTCATGGCCCTACCCTCTGGATACCCACCACCCCGTAATCAGAATTTGCACGGGTAGGGCCACCAGTAACAGTACTCACAGGGCCGGCCGCAAATCCGCCAAGATCTCTGCAACACATTGATAATGCGACTGTTAGATTCCTGCGTCCGGCGCTCGGGTGCGCGGAAAAATCCCCCGTCTGTCTCATCGGGCCATGCAGAGCTTGGGTGATGTCTCAGCCTGCGACAGGAGACGGGGTGTTCGATAGGGCAACAGGGTCGAGCGGTTCGATTGACTCAAAATGAGATAACACCGTAACGTCTTTGATTGTATAGGCGTAGCGCGCGCATTACCCCTATCACCTCATGCGTGCATTAAAGAAGATCCGCGAAGTTCCCTCTCGTCTCGACGGCTCGTTTGAGAGCCTGCTGGCACAGTTCTCCGCCACCACTCTCGAGCTGAACCCGTCCGTCGGCACCGCTGAATTTGCGCGCCGGCTAACCACCCGCGCCGCCGAAATGCTGGGGGCGCGCGCCGTCGTGTTGGCTCTTGGCCGCGGCAGCGATTGGGAAATCGCCGCGCTCACGGGGCCCGCCGAGCGCTGGAACGTGATGGTGGAGGACCGTCTTGCGAACGTGCTCGGCGAACAGGGTGCGGTGCCGTCGTCGGCGCTGCGATTTGGCACGAGCGCGATGTTGCTCGGCAGCGAACTCGCCGAAGCCCTCGGCTGGCGCGACTTGATTTTGGTGCGGCTCACGGAAAGTAAAGGCGGGCTGCTCGGGGTCTTGTGTTTGGTGGATCTGGGGCGCGAGCTTTCCGCCACCGAATGCCAGCTGCTGGAGGCTCTGGCGAGTCACGCGGCCGTGGCGCTGGAAAATGTCCGTTTGTTTTCGCGCGTCGAACGCTCGCGCAAGCAGTGGGTGGAGGATTTCGACGCCATCACCGATTACATTGTCGTGCACGATCAAGAGGGCCGCGTGCTCCGCCTGAATCGCGCGCTCGCCGACCTGCTGAGGATGGCCCCGGCCGAAGCCGTGGGCCGCGAAATCTATAAGCTCGAAATCCTCGCCGCGTCCGCGCAGCCGGGAAAGTGTCCTTTCTGCCGCAACACGCGCGCGGTCCTGGAAGAATTCATTCACGCCGCCGGCGAGCTCACCTATCTGGTTTCCACTTCGCGCATTCACTCCGGCGGCGAGGAAGACGGTCGCACAATCCATGTGCTCAAGGACATCACCGACCGCCGCGAAGCCGAGCGCCGCTACCGCCGCGAGCGCGACTTCAACCGCAACATTTTGAATAACACACAGAGCATGATCCTGGTTCTCGACACCGTGGGCCTCGTGAGCTATGCCAACCGCCGCTGTTTTGAGGCCGGCTATCGCGAGTCGGATCTGCTCGGCCGCCCGCTGGTCGAGATGATTCCCCAGGCGCGGCGTCCGGCGCTGGCCGAAGCACTGGAGAAAACTCTCGAAGGCACGGCCGTCGACAACCTGGAGCTGCCGGTTTTTCGCGGCAATGGCACCGCCGGGCATTTCTCCATCAGCCTCAGCCCGATGCGCGATGAGGAAGGTCACATCAACAGCGTCGTCGTGGTGATGGCGGATATCACCGACGCCGCGGATCTCCAGGCAAAGTTGATGCACACGGAGAAAATGGCCGCTCTCGGGCAGCTGGTCAGCGGCGTGGCGCACGAAGTGAACAATCCGCTCGCGGCGATTGTGGGCTTCACCGATCTTTTGCTCGAAAATCCGGCGATTCCGCCAGAAGCGCGCGAAGAACTTCGCGTGATCCTCCAAGAAGCGCAGCGCACGCGGGTGATCGTGCAGAATCTGCTCAGCTTCGCGCGGCACATGCCCGCGCAGCACGAGCCGATGCGCGTGAACTCCATCCTGCGGCAGACGCTCCAGCTGCGCGCTTACGACTTTGCGAACCACGGCGTGCAGATATTGGAGCGCTACGAAGACGGGTTGCCGCTCACCATCGGCGACTCGCACCAGCTGCAACAGGTGTTTCTGAACATTCTGAACAACGCCTACGATGCCATTCAAGAAGTGCGTCGCCCGGGGAAAATAGAGATTTCCACGGCGCACCGCGACGGACAGATCGAAATCGCATTTCGCGACAACGGCCCGGGCATCTCGCATCCCGAGAGAATCTTCGATCCTTTTTTCACCACCAAGGAAGTCGGCAAGGGCACCGGCCTGGGCTTGAGCATCTGCTACGGCATCATTCATTCGCATCGCGGCGAAATCGCGGCGCGAAACAACCCAGACGGCATTGGCTGCACCTTCTTCGTGCGCCTTCCGATGGCTCCGCAGAGCGCGGAACTAATGGTCGCGGAAAGCGCGCCATGACCGCGGCCGATATTGCCGGAGGGACTGCCAGATCGCGCATCCTGGTGATCGAGGATGAGCCCGCCGTGGCCGCATTCATTCACACGGCGCTCGAGCGGCGCGGATACGACGTAACCCCGTCGCCATCGGCTGCCGAGGGACTGCGACTGCTCGCGACCGGCGATTTTCGCGGCGTGGTCTCCGATTTCCGCACTCCCGGCGGGATCAACGGCGCCGATCTCCACGATTGGTTGCGGCGCCACCGGCCGGAGCTGGCTTCGCGAATCGTTTTCATCACGGGCGATACCGCCAGCGCCGAAACCCTCAAGCTCCTGCAGCAGGACGGAACACCGTGTGTTGAAAAACCGTTCCGCGTCCGCGAATTGATGGACGCGGTCGAGAAAACCATAGGTAAACCATGAAGGATGAATCGCGCCTCCGTTTTCTGATCGTGGACGATGAACAGAGCATCCGCCGCCTGTGCATGACGGTCGGCCAGGGCTTGAATTTCGTTTGCGCCGAAGCAGAGACGGCCGAAGCAGCGCTGGCCTTGGTCGAAACCGAGCCACCCGACATCGTGGTGACCGATCTGAAGTTACCGAACCTTTCCGGCACGGATCTGCTGCGCAAGACCAAGGAGCTGCTGCCGCGCGCCGAAGTGGCCATCATGACCGGCCACGGCTCGATCGAATCAGCGGTCGAAGCGATGCGAGAGGGCGCTTACGACTACATCGAGAAACCATTTCGCGTAGAGCGCCTGCGCCAGTTGCTTCAGCGCATGGCCGAGAAAGTTCGTCTGGTCACCGAAAATCAATTCTTGCGCGAACGCGTGGACGCTGAGACGAACCTTGACGGAATCACCGGCACGTCTGCAAAAATTCAGGACGTGCTGCGCATGGTCTCGCGTCTGAAGGATATTCGCACTCCCGTCCTGATTACCGGTGAAAGCGGCACGGGCAAGGAGCTGGTCGCGCGCGCCATTCATTTCCGCGGGCCTCTGGGGCCCATGCCGTTCGTCGCGGTCGATTGCGGATCGCTGGTACCGACACTGATGGAAAGTGAGCTTTTCGGCCACGAAAAAGGCGCCTTTACCGGCGCCCTGAAATCGAAGACCGGCCTGTTTCAGGCGGCAAACGGCGGCACGATTTTCCTCGATGAGATCGGCGAGCTGCCGCTGGAGCTTCAGGCGAAGCTGCTCCGCGTGCTGCAGGAAAAGGAAGTTCGCCCGGTCGGCAGCAACGAGACCGTTTCCGTGGACGTTCGCGTGATCGCCGCCACGAACCGCGATCTCGAAGCAGCTTATCGCTCCGGCGCCTTCCGCAAGGATCTCTATTTCCGCTTGAACGTCGTCACGGTGCATTTACCGAGTCTGCGCGAGCGCCGCTCCGACATTCCGCAGCTGGTGCACTGTTTTCTGGACCGCTACGCGCCCGGCGAGAATGTCCAGGTGGCTCCGAGCGTGATAAAAAGTTTTCTGCAGTACGAATGGCCGGGCAACGTGCGAGAACTGGAAAACTGCATCGCGCGCGCGATGGCGCTCGGCGACCATCGCACGATCGACGTGGCCGATTTGCCGCCCGCGATTCGCGGCAACGAGGAAGCCGGCTCCCCGCGCGAGGATCCCTCCGACCTCTCGACTACGGCTCTGGCCGATCTGGAGCGCATGACGATCTTGCGGGTCTTTGAGCAAGCCGGCGGTGACAAAGTGCTCGCCGGGAAAATGCTCGGCATCAGCCGCGCGACCCTCTATCGCAAACTGAAGCGCTACAACATCCCGCTCCGCAATGCGCCACAGGCGCCAAAAGACCTCGTGGCGACGGCGTCCTAAATCCGCATCTTGCCAAAGGACCTGCCGTTGCCCGGGTTCTCGCCCGCCCGGCGATCTCAACCCGCGCCTGAGACGATTTCTGTGTCAGCCTGAGACAATCTCGCGAGACACCGAGGTGTTCGCGCCCGCCGCCACCCCTAACAGAAAGATAAAAAGGCACTTACAATTGACGCCCGGCGCGCGCCTTTGGCTCCCCTCGTGCAAACATCAAGCCACCAGCTTTGGGTCCGATGGGGTCTCGGTGCGCATGGGCGGCACGTCAGGAGAAGAACTGGCCGTGGGAATCGGAGCGGAAGTCGCAGCCAAATCGGCGGTTGCCGATCAGACGTGCGTCGAAAAACTGGCGCATTTGTTCCCGAGCGTTTCACCGGTGCGGATTCCGGTGCGTTTGAGCACCGTGGCGGTCAACGGGCGCGGGCGGCTGGAAGAGCAAACCGTGATCGAATTCGGCACCGCGCGCGAAGTTCTGTTCTCATCGACGCTTCCCCTGGAATTTGAAGATCAAGTGCGCCTGGAAAACTCCGATGGATCGCTGGACACGCGGGCCACCGTAGTTGCTGTGCGCTACCACGGCGGACGAAAGGCTGTTGCGGTGCGATTCGTGGGAGAGGTCGGAAACTGGATCATCAAATCATGAGCCCAAAAACCCCCAGCATGACCACGTTGAATATTCCGCGCCCTACGGCGGACGCAGGAAGCGCCGTCCCGGCTGAATTCGCTTCGCAATGGCAGGAAGCGAGGCTCGTGTATCCGATCTACGCTGCGCTGGCGACGCAATTCGAGCTCGCACCCCTGCCCTACGCGTCGGAAAAGCTTCCGCCCGAGAAGCCCTCGCGCGAAACTTTCGATGGCGTGCTGAAATGGCTTGCGACGATCGATCAAAAGACGCTCGCCTACCAGATTCGCCAGCTTCCGTCCAACGTCTTGAATGGCAGCGAGGCTGCGCTGCGCGCGCTGATTCATCGCCAACTGAAGAAACAGGACAAGACCACCGCCGACCGCGACAAGATCGACCTGCTGCTGGTGCAGTATTTCGCGATGTGCGCGTCCGAAGATCTGGTGCACAAGGAAATCTCGCTCGAAGACGTCGTGCGGATTCTGCAACCCGTGCTGCCCGAAGCTGACGCAACGCCGCTGGAATGGTGCGAACCGCTAGACAAAATCCTCGACAAAACCAGGCAGTGCCAGAGCCTGCGCGACATGATGGAGGACGGCCTGCTCGAGCAAGGGCGCCTGCTGAAGGAAGAAGCGGGCCCGATGTTTTACGATCCCGCGGCTCTGGTGGCATTCACACGTTTCAATTTCCTGCTGCGCCGGGCTTTTATTCGCATGCTGCACGCGGATCTGAGCGCCGTACGTGACGCCCTGGATTCGCTGGACGTGCAGGGCGTGAAGGCGGTCGACTGCCGTCGCGCGGGATTTTCGGCGGCGGAAACGACGCTGCAGCTGCGCTATTTCTGCGAGAACTGGCGCCAGCCGTTCCAGAAGGACTACACGGAAAATTCCGTGCGCCATTCGTTCGAACAGCTGCTGAACATGCGCGCGGACCTGGAAGAAGCGCTGGGGCGCAGGGAAGCCCCCAAGAAACCGACCTCCGACCTTAAAGCACCCACGGTGGGAGGCCTGGGCGCGCATCACGAGGACGACATGCTGGCCATGATGAGCTCCACGCCAGCGGATCTGAGCGATCCTCTCGCACTGGAACCGGTGATCACGAAAAAA
>CAZLWY010000033.1:0-5550 GCA_964563425.1 uncultured Acidobacteriaceae bacterium
CTACGGCCCGGGAATGGACAACTACGACGTCGCCCTTCTCAAGAGGATTCGCCTGACCGAATCCAAGTCCTTCCAGCTTCGGCTGGAGGCCTTCAACCTCTTCAACCACGCCCAGTTCTTCGGCCCGCAGGCCGTCGACGGGAACATCGACAGCTCCACCTTCGGTGACGTCATCAGCGCCGCTCCACCCCGTCTCGTGCAAGTGGGCGCCAAATTTAATTTCTAGGAACGCCCATGAGCCCTCGACCCGCTCGCTGGCCGGTCCCACTGTCTCGCGCCGGCTTTCAGTTCTTGCTTGCCGCCGTCGTGGCCGGAATCTCGCTTCTCGTGATTCCAGGCAGCGCCGCAGCGCAAGAACCTCCGTATTTCGTTGCCTATTCCCACGCCATGGAGGAGCCCGGCAATCTGGAATTCACAATGCGCAACACAGCCGCGTCGCCCAGATTCGGGAACCCGTTTGGGAGCGCGACGATTGAGATGGAGTTCGGCACGACCGCCTGGTGGACCACCGAGTTCTACCTGAGCGGCCAGGCAACCGGGAACGACTCCGCGATCTTCAACGGATTTCGTATCGAGAATCGCTTCCGGCCGCTGCTTCACGAGCACTGGATCAATCCGGTGCTCTACGTCGAGTACGAGAATGTCAATGAAGCCGACCGCAGCATTCTGGAAGTGGTTGGCCATGACAGCGCGCAGGACGTCACCGTGCCGAACGCCATCCAGCGCGCCGAAACGGAGCGCTCGCTCGAAACAAAACTCATCCTTTCAAGCAATTTCCGCGGCTGGAATATTTCGGAGAATTTCATTGCGGAGAAGGCTATGAACGAAGGCGAACCGGCTGAGTTCGGATACGCCATCGGGATCAGCCGCCCCTTCGCGCTGGCGGCCAGCCCGCGCGCGTGCACCTTCTGCCGCGACAATTTCACGGGCGCCCTCGAGCTTTACGGAGGGCTGGGCACTACGGACAGTTTCGGCTGGCGAGGCACCTCCCAGTATATCGGGCCGGTGATTGCCTACTCGATCCCGCGCGGTCCCACGATCGCGTTCTCACCCAATGTCGGGCTCAACGACAACAGCCTCGGCGTTCTTTATCGCTTCAGCGTGTCGTACGAAGTGCAACAGATCTTTTCGCACTTCCACGGAGCCAGCCGATGAGACATCCAAGCTATTCTCGGGCCGCCGGAGGCGCGACGTGCCTCGTTGGCGGGGTTCTCGCCCTAGTGTTGTGCGCCGCGGCCGCCGGTGCGTGGCCTGCGGGCGTGCCGGAATCCTATCGCCGCACGGTGAACCCATCGGCAGGCCAACCCGATGCCATCGCGGCGGGCGGACGCTTATTCGCGGAGCACTGCGCGCAGTGCCACCAGCCCGACGCGCTCGGCAAGGGCAAAAGGCCGAGCCTGCGCAGCAATCTGGTGCAGCACGCCACGGACGGCGAAATTTTCTGGGTGCTGCGCAACGGCATCTTGGCCCACGGCATGCCTTCCTGGAGCATGCTGCCCGAACCCTCGCGCTGGCAGATCATCGCCTATCTAAAGAGTCTGGGGCCGAGTGAGGACGCCGTGCCGGCACAAGGAACACGACCGTGAGACTCCCCGCATTCCGCCCTATGGGCTCTTTCGCAATCGCGCTCTCTGCTTTGGTTCTCAGCATGCCTTTCATCGGGTGCTCGGCCGGACAGGCACCGCCGCCCGTCGTCGAATCAGAGGGCGCGCCGGCTGACCAGAACATCGGCGAGCGCCTCTTCGTCGAAACGCGCTTTGCCGAATACTTCGCCGCCAACATGACCGATATAAACGCGCCGCTCGTCCTGGGTGACCCCGTCGTGAGCCAGGTTCAGAACGTTTACACCGGCCCGATGCCGGGCCCCTTCGCAGGACAATCCATCAACTGCCGCTCGTGCCATTTTGTGGTGGAGTTTGAGGGCGTGTCGGGCGCCGGCAACCGCACCTACGCCGATTTCACCACGCGCAGCCCGCTTCCGCTGCCGATGAACGGATTCACCACCACGCCGCGCAATGCCATGCAGATGGTCGGCTCGCTCGAACCGCGCGCCGTGCCTGTGTTTCTCCATTTCGACGGGCAGTTCTCCGATCCCGCCGACCTGGTGAAGGAAACGCTCACCGGCCGTAATTTCGGCTGGGGCCCCACGCAGTATCAGCAGGCCATCGCCCATATCGCCGACGTGATCCGCCAGGACAACGGCGTCAACACGCCCGCTTCCGAGTACGGCTGCAGTCTTTCCTACGCGGTGATCTTCCTCGGAACGAATCCGACAATTCCCGCCGTCTGCCATCTGCCCGCGCAGGATCGGCTCGACGTTTCAACAGCCACCGACGATGCGATCGTGAACGGTATTTCCCACCTGATCGCGCAATACATGTATGGATTGCTGTTCAAGCAGGATGAGAACGGCAACTACTATGCGTCGCCCTATGACGTTTTCCTGCGCATCAATCACCTGCCGACGCAGCCGGCCGCGGGCCAGACGCCCCAGCAGTACGATCAGGCGCTTTACCAGGCGGTGCTGGCGCTGACAAATCCGGTCTGGGTCGACGGCACCTACGGAAAATTCAAGTATCACGCGCAGCCATTCGCTTTCGGCTCCACGGAGTTCACCGGATTGAAGATTTTTCTGAAAGCCGCCAGCGGAGCCGTCGACGGTTCGCAACACGCCGGAAACTGCGCCGCATGCCACACGCCGCCGAATTTCACGGATTTCGGATTTCACAACACGGGCGTCGCGCAGGAAGAATACGACGCGGCGAATGGCCAGGGCGCGTTCATGGCGCTTTCCGTTCCCTCGCTCGCCGTGCGCAGCCAGAATTACGACGCGTACCTTCCGGTCACGCAAACCCATCCGAACGCCACGGAGAGTTTGCGGCATCCTGCCGTCGCGGGCAGCCCGCAATTCGCGGATCTCGGCCTCTGGAACGTTTATCTGAATCCCGATATCCCGAGTCCGCAGACCAGCCTGACATCCGTCGTTTGCGCCAATACCCAAAACTGCGCCGTCGATCAAGGCCTCGCGACGACAATTGCGCGGTTCAAGACTCCCATGCTGCGCGATCTGGAGGACTCCGCTCCCTATTTTCACAACGGCAGCAAGCTCAGTTTTGGCGATGTCATCCAGTTCTATCTCAATAGCTCACAACTCGCCCGGCAGGGCCTGCTCCGCAACCCACCGCCCGAATTTCAAAATATATCCATCAGCGCGGCGGATCTCAGCGCCCTCGTCGCCTTCCTGGAGTCGCTTACGGAAGACTACGACGACGCCTAGTCCGCTTGGTTCATACGCGCTAGCTGCCCAGTGCCTTGAGCAATGACGCGTACGAGGTCTCGACTTCAGCGCGGGCTTCGTTGATTTTCACGGTCGACGGAATCCCCCGTTGAAAGAAAGGGCTGAACTGCGCGATTCGCATTTGCAGCTGATCCAGGTGCGCGCGGGCATCTGGCGGCGGCAACCGCAGCGCTCCTTGCGCTTCCACAACCAACGAACGGTAGGCGAGAATTTCCTTCTGCGAAGGAAGAACATACTTCTCCGGCCAGGGTTCGTCGGTGATCTCCTGGTATGCTTGCGCCGCATTTTTCGCCGCGCGAATCTCGCCGACGAATGCTTCGAACGTCGCCTCCTCCAAACCCAGCGCCTCGCTCCAATCGAAAGCATCCGGGGGCAACAAACGAACCGCTGCTGCGATTTCCGCTTTCTGTTTCCTGGACAAACTACCTGCTTCTGCAGCGTCGGTCATGGCCTGAAAATCCGACAGCAGCGCGGTGCGAGCAACCAGCTTGAAAATCAAGGTCCCGCCCTTCGCCAGGTCCTGCGAAAACCGCACGCCGTCAAGCCATGCGTCGACGGCGTCTTGCGTCTCGCCTTTCGCCATCAGGCGCATTCCGTATAGCGTATTGAGCCGGGCCAGCACGCGGGCCCTTGTCAGATAGGAGATTGACGCCCCCGGACCGCGGCTGTATTCGAGGCCCCAATCGCAGTCGGGTAGTTTTGTCGCTCGCTGCATTTCCTGAATGGCCCGCGTATTGGCGTTGAGGATCGGACCCAACTTCGGCTCGTTCCACGACGTCTGGCCCGCGGCAGTTTTCTCCAGCAGTTCTTGCGTCTCTTTGTCGGCCGGCGGATCCTGCAAATCGCCCATGGCCATCCAGTAGCGGAGCGCGGCATTCCGCGTTTCCGGCGGCACGTTGATTTGCGCGCTGCAGTTCGTCGCCACGCAGAGAACGGCGGCTAACGCGGCCGTGGCGGGACACAAACGTCGCATGATCTTCCTCCTTCGTTATTCCTTCGCAAGCGCCGCCAGACTGCTTTGCGGCCCCCGGCAACAGGGCAGGATGAGAGGCGCAGCGTCGTCCATCCGAACGTCGAGCGTGTGTTCGTCGTCAAGCCCGATGCGAGTAAGCGTAGCTGCCGAAATTTGCGGTGGCGAGGCGACCTTCGCCGGCGCCTTCAAGTTGATTGGAGCGTGCTCAACGGCGAGCCATGAAACCAGGCCGATTAGAGTTGCGGCAACCCCTGCGGCTACGATGCGCGGCGGGCCAAACGATGCGTGCGCCGCCAACGGCAGCGGCCGAGGTTGGACAGGTCGGAAGCTGCGAAGATACGCCTCGAATTTCTGCACGTCACTTCTCATCGCTGGCCTTTCTCGAGTATTTCTCGCCTGCTCCCAGCCTTTCTCGCAGCTTCGCGAGACCATAGCGATACCGTGATGCGGCCGTGTTGACAGAAACGCCGGTTGCGTCCGCCACTTCCTCGAACGTCATCTCGCTCCAGACCCGCATTATCACCGCATCCCGCTGTTCGTCAGGCAATTCCGCGATCGCCTGCTCGAGCGCCTGCGCCTCCTGCTCACCGTCCGCGCGTCCGTCGCTGCTGAACCAATGTGCCTCCGGCACGAAAGGCACCTCTCGCGACCGGCTCCGGCGATCGTTCATCGCCTCGTTCTTCACCGAGCGATAGAGATATGCTGTCGCATTGCCGGTAATCACATAATTCCCACTCAGTAATTTTAGAAAGACCCTGTGCACCACGTCTTCAGCGGCGCCCGCATCGGCCGCGTATGTCCGCGCGTAAAGGAGCAGCGCCGGACTGTGCCGCCCGTAGAGCCGTCGAATCTCGTCAATGCTCAGCGGTTGCGCTGGCAATGCTTCATCCCAATCATTCGGCGGCACCCTCGATATAGAAGACACATCAGCAGCTCGATTTTGTCTATGTCCGGGTCAATATTTCGGTGTTGGGGGGTCTGAACATACGCACCCGTATGGAAGTACGCGGACACAGTGGCCGTTTCGCCCGTACGGTTCCGCATTGAACACAGACGCTGACGCTGAGCCATCTGCAAGATGAACGCTGCTCTTTGGATATAGGCCATAGGCACGTGACCGCAGCGTGGGAGATTCGCCATCGGCCCGCCTCCGACATACGCCTCCGACTAGCCTGCCGCCCGCGCTTCGATCACGATTTACAATCCCACACCGTATGGAATCCTCCCCGTGCGATCATCGATCCCGAGCCAATGCCGATCTCCATTTGCGGCTCCTATC
>CAZLWY010000034.1:0-6665 GCA_964563425.1 uncultured Acidobacteriaceae bacterium
TGGCGGAAAAATTCCTGAAGACGTCGGTGGTTTATCCCGAAGCCAGCTTCGATGGAATCCTGGCGTGGGATCTATTTGATTATCTGGATGCCGAGCTTCTTTCGCGCGTGATGGATCGTCTTTACAATTTGCTCGCGCCCGGCGGATCGGTGCTCTCGATCTTCCACAGCAAAACGCCGGATCGCTACAACCGCTACAAAATCGTCGACGGGCAAAACATCGAGCTCGTGGCTGCACCGACGATCGCCGTCCACCAGCGTATTTTTCAGAACCGGGAGATTCTGGATATTTTCGGGAAATTCCGTTCGTCGAAGACGTTCGTGGGGCGCGATCAGGTCCGGGAAGGTTTGTTCCTAAAGTAATTCAGTTTCAATTCAAATAGCAATTCAGAGGCCGCGCGCTAAACCCGTGCGGCCTTATTTCTTTTCCACTCTTGCCGCGCGTGCAGGCCGGCAGGAATCAGCGAAACGAAAATCACGCCGAGCACGAGAAAGTCCACGTGCCTGCCAAGTGGCGGAAACGACGCCACCACTCCGTATCCAAATAGCACCATGCTCCAGACCCAGGCGAACCCGCCCACGATGTCGAAAGTTAGATACTTCCCATAGCTCATCCCCGCCGCGCCTGCCACGGGAGGGCAGAAGGTGCGGATGATCGGCACGAAGCGCGCCATGATCACAGTCTTGCCGCCGTTCCGCTCGTAAAACTCGTGCGCCCGATCCAGATGGCTGCGCTTGAAAAACCGCGAATCCTGCCGCTGAAATAGCGTTGCGCCCGCGCGCCAGCCGATGAAATAGCCGAGCTGGTCGCCAGCAATCGCGCACAGCGTCACCAAACCCAGCAGCCAGTAAAGATTTAGGAAGCCCTTGTAGGCTAGGACGCCCGCAATCACAAGCAGGGAATCCCCGGGCAGGAAAAAGCCCACGAACATCCCCGTTTCCACGAACACGATCGCGCAAACAAGGCCAATACCGCCCGCCTTCACCGTCTCGGCAAGGTTGCCCTGCTGAAGATGCGCGAGGAGCGCCTTGAAGAACTCGACCATGAACTTGATTTCCCCGGATTGCGACGCGCGAGATGGAGCGTTAGGACCGCCCAGTCAGGATAGCAGAAAAGCTCGAATTGCCCTTCCCGAAACGGGTCGCGCTGCACCGTGCCCGGCACGGCCGCAGTCCGCCTAAACAGGATGGTACCAACCGCCTACGGCTTCTAGCTCTCTGTACCATTGGCCCCGCCGGCCACATCCCCGAAGCTCGTCTTGTTCGCGGTTGTGCTTGGAAAGAAGGGGGCTTTATGGAAGGGCGCTACACAGACTGGATGGGGCAAGCCATTATTTTACGGGTAGTTGCGGGCAATCTGAGGGTCCCGCTGCGCGGCCGGCTGGTGTCTGAAACCGACGACGTTATCCGCCTCCGGATCGCGGAAAGCTGGGATGTGGACATCTTCAAATCGATGGTTTTGGCCGTCGAGCACGATAACCCGGTTTACGTCGTCAACTGACGCCCGGGTGGTAGGAATTCGGCCCAGCCCACAGGCAGTCGAAGAGAAATCGAAGGAGTTTTTGCATGGATTCCGTGTCGCGACCGCTGCCGATTGAGGCTCCGGTTCAGGGTTTCGCCCTAAAAGCGAAGCTGGCCGACCTTCGAGACACCGTAATTGTTCTAGCGATTCACCTGGCGTTTCGCGCGGCATTGATGATGCGCCGCTGGAACTACTAGAAGCGCCAGCAAAAAAGATCCCCGCACGTCCCTCCACACCCCCGGGCCTGTACCCCCAGGCCCGGGTCCTTTTTTTACATCCATTTTCGGCCAAATCAACGTACTCTAAGGACAAGGCATTTGCGTTCCACCGGCCGACGCAACCGTCCATTGCCGCGCGTTAGGACGTTTTTTGTTCGAGATATGTAAAAACGAAGAATTCTCGAAAACAGCATGGGAGAATTCCCATGCTTGCGATACTATGCACAGCGCAGATTTAAGCCACTTACCAGGAGCCCCATTTGATGAGGATTGCTAGTGTTGGAAGTGCGTTTCCCGAGTACTACTACAAGCAGGAGGTATTGACGGAAGCGCTCAAAGCGGATTGGCAGCATCGTCTGCCCAATACGGGAATCCTGGATCGGCTGGATGAAAGCATGCAGGTTGATGGCCGATACCTAGTGGAGCCGATCGAGTACTACCAAACCCTTACAACTTGGGGCCAGGCAAATAACACTTGGATTAAGCACGCGTTGGATTTGGGTGAAAAGGCGCTGTGTAAGGCAGTCCACGGCGCGGGCATCAAGGCGCGCGACCTAAGCGCAATTTTTGTCACTTCAGTGACCGGTATCGCTGCTCCCTCGCTGGATGCGCGACTGGTAAACCGGATCGGCCTCTCGCCCAACATCAAGCGGATTCCCATTTTCGGCCTTGGCTGCGTTGCTGGCGCCGCTGGCATTTCGCGCGCGGCTGACTACGTTCGCGGCTTTCCGGACCAGGCTGCGGCTCTGCTCTCGATCGAGCTTTGCTCGCTTACACTGCAGCGCGACGACCTCTCGATGGCCCACCTGATTTCCGCGTTGCTCTTCGGAGACGGGGCGGCGGCGACGATCGTATTCGGTTCCAACCGCAAGACCGACGGGCCGGAAATTCTGGCCACGAAATCGGTGCTGTACCCGCACACTGAACGAGTGATGGGATGGGATATCTCTGAAAAGGGATTCAAAATTGTTTTGTCGCCGGAAGTCCCGGCCACGGTGCTGAAGCACCTTGGCAAGGACGTGGACGGCTTCCTCGCCGAGAACGGCCACAAGCGCTCCGACATCCACAGCTGGATTATGCACACGGGCGGCCCGAAGGTTCTCGAGTCGACCGCCGAAGCGCTGGGCCTTTCCGCGACGGATCTCACCGCTTCGTGGAATTGCCTGCGCAAGGTTGGAAACCTCTCGTCAACGTCCGTGCTTCTCGTTCTTGAGGAGTACATGAAGGAACGCCGACCCGAGCCGGGGCAGTTGAGCATCCTCGCTGCGATGGGGCCGGGGTTCTGTTCCGAACTGTTGCTTCTGCGCTGGTAGTCGTCGAGCGCGCAAGGGCCGCACAAAAAATTAGGCGTAGCTGCGAGACGATCGCGGCTACGCCTTTTGTTTTTGGAGAGCGATGGGAAGGGAATCGGCGGTTAGACCTTCTCGTCGGTGAACATCAATTCTTTCGCGCGTTGCGACGCTTTCACAACGGCCTTGATCAGCGTCACGCGTAGTTTCCCCTCTTCGAGTTCCAAAATTCCATCGATCGTGCATCCGGCTGGCGTTGTTACTGTGTCCTTCAGCATGGCCGGATGATGGCCGGTTTCGAGCACGACTTTCGCGGCGCCAGCCATCGTTTGTGCCGCCAGCAGCGTCGCGAGTTCGCGCGAGAGCCCCATCTTCACCCCACCTTCCGCCAGCGCTTCGAGAATGATGTAGAGAAACGCGGGGCCGCTGCCCGAAAGGCCGGTAATCGCGTCCATGTGTTTTTCGTCGACTACGACGGTGCGGCCCACGGAGTCGAACAATGTCCTCGCGATGTCGACATGTTTCTGGGTTGCGTGTTTGCCCTTGCAGATGGCCGTAATGCCTTCGCCCACCATGGAGGGAGTGTTTGGCATCGCGCGAATCACCGGCACATTCGCGCCTGCACGCTTTTCGATGTAGTCGGTGGTCACCGATGCGGCAATGGAAATCACCAGCGTGTCGGCACTCAGTTCGCTGCGAACTTCGTCGAGCACGGTGCCGACCGTCATCGGCTTCAGGCACACGAGGACAACGTCCGCGCCTTTCACGGCCGCGCGATTGTCCGAACCGAGCGTGATCTTGGCCGAGGTAGCCGGTTTGCGGTCGGGCGTAGCGTGCTGCACCGTCGCGCGCACTTTGTCCGGGCCGACGATTCCGCGCCTCAGGAAGGCGTCGATCAAAATGCCGCCCATTTTGCCGGTGCCGAGGACGGCAATCGCTTTTTGAATGGATGTGGCCGGATTACCCGCTGTGGAAGAGGTTGTCATGCGAAATGATACCCCAGCGCCAGCGTTTGCAGAAGACACCGGAGAAAGCAAAAGGCCTCCGATGTTTGGAGGCCTTCGCCATTCAGATTGAGTCGGTGTGTTGGGCGTTGAAGTTTATTTCGGCTTCGACGGCTCCGCGTGTGCCGCCGGTGCAGGCGGCGACTGCTTCTGTGGCGGTGGGCTGCTCTTTTCCTGCTGCTGTGCCGGCCGCTGCTGTTGCTGCTCGTTGAGTGGCGGATGAACGTCGTACATCTGGTCCTTCGCGCGCGTCGGCGGAGTGAACTTCACCGCCGGATGCTGTTGCTGTTCGGCTGGCGGACGATTGTCGTTCGCGGTCCGCTGCTGGTGCTGCTGGGCGGCGCTGTTTTGCCGGTCGTTCGGTTGCTGCTCGTTTTCGCGGGCTGATGGCGGATTCTGCTTCTCGTAGACTTCCGGGCGGCTCGCCTGCGGCGGCGTCGGTTGTGGGCGCTCGGGAAGCGCATTGCGATTCGCTTCCACAGTCGTCGGAGTCGGCCGTGCGCCGGATTGCGAGTTTGACACGCCCGCGCTTACTACGCGCGGTGCGTCGTGGCTGGAGGCGGGCATCGGCGGCGGCAGCTTGGCTACCACTTTGCGCTCGCTAAACGGGACGGGCGGCTGCGCCGAGCGCGGCGCAGGCTTCGCAGTGGCGGACACGTAGCTTGCGCGCGTCGGCTGTAGCGGTGCCGCATCGGTGACGCGAGCTGCAGCAAGTTGTGTCTCGTTGATCTTCACGTTGGCATGCGCCACGGGCCGCGCATTCACGAACGTCTCGCGCGAGACGGCCGTGACGGCTGCCGCGTTGTGCTCGTAGGTGTAGTGAACGTTGGTTACGTTCGTGACGTTGTTGACGTGCACCGTGTTGTAGATGTTCGTCACCTGCGTCACGGTCACCACGCGCGAGTTCGTCACGTTTACGTTCTGCCAGTAGCGCGGACTGCAGCGGTAGCTCGGCACGAACACGTCGCGCGGCCCAAGAGGGAACCACGCAACGCCGGCGAAGCCTTCGCCGAATCCGATCGAGACGCCGAACCCGCCGCCTCCGACAAACGCCACGAGCGCCGGCGCATACACCGGCCGCACGACGACCGGCCCCGGCACCCAGCCCCACGCGTTGCGCGCGTAGACCCAGCGGCCATAGTGGAAAGGCGCAAAGCCCCACGGCTGCGCGTCCACCCACGTCCAGCCCCACGGATTGATCCAGACCCAGTGGCCGTCCTGATATGGCGCCCAGCCAACGAACACGCCGCGCGGGATCCACACGGCGCCGTAATCGGGGTCAGTCTGCCAATCGCCGTAGTCGTCCAGGTCGTAGTAGCCATCGATGTCGCGGGAAACGTACTGCGCCGAAGCCGCGCCGTTCTCACGCTGGTCGCGTTGCTGGCTGAAAGCTTCCAGGTCGTCGAACTGGGGCAAGGGTTGCGCGTCATACGTCAGCTGATCGGTGCCCGTGAATGCGTATTGCTGTCCCGCAGGAAGGTCGAACGAATCGCCGCCGCCGCTGACTTCGCCGTCGCCTTCGCGAACGGTGATCACCGTGGAGGTGCCGTTCGGGTCGGCGAAGATCACGTACTCACCGGCGTTCGCCAGAGTGAACGCGAGATTCGGCGTGTCGATCTCCACCGCGGTCCCAGGTTCGAGGCGCCGCAGGTGAACTTCGATTTCTCCTTGCGCGAGTTGCACTTGGATTGTGCGGTCGTCGAGATTCAGGAACGCGATGCCGGTCTGAGCCGCGAGCCGGATCGCCGTGCTTCCAATATGAATTTCGCCTCGGGAATCCTGATCCACCCAGAGATTGTCGCCCGTGGTGAGCGGCCGGTTTGGGTCGGCTCCGACCCAATCCTGTTCGCCGGACAGTTGGTAAGAAATTGAGCCCTGAACGTAGTTGAGCCGCGCCACCCGCGTTGGTGGATCTTGGTCTTGTGCGGCCGCCGTCGTTGCGGTTTCAAGCAGCCCGAACGAGGCTAGGAGCATGAACACGAGAATCGACAGCGCTTTTTTCATCCGGGTGCGTCCTTGTGGGATTTGTTGGATAACAGGATAGCATCTCCGCGCATCCAGTTCGAGACGACGAACCAGGTAAACCACAGCCATACGCGGAGTTCGATCATGGGCGTAAGCCTCACTGAATCGAACACTTCCGCGGGCGTTTAGTTGCTGGGCGACCGGTGTGGCTGAACACAAAAAAGAGGGCACGAACGCGCCACAGTGCGACGCCTCCGTGCCCTCTGTATTCGAATCTTCTGGGACTAGCGGCCCCAGCCGACAAGCTTATCGGCGCCGTAGACCAGCCCCAATGTAAGTGCGGCAATCACGATTTCGCCGACCGCGCCCACAGCAAATGGGCGCCAACCTTGTTTTCCGAGTTCGCGAATGTTTGTACGCAGTCCCACGCCCGCAAAAGTCAGGAGGAATGCCCAGCGCGAAAGATTCGCGAGGCTTGTGAGTTGGTCCTTCGCGAACACGCCCCCCGTTGCGATCGCCGAAATCAACAGGAAGCCGAGCACGAACTTCGGAAACTTCTGCCACAAGAACGAGGCTTTGTTCTCGACTTCTTGCGAGTGCGTCTTTCGGGCCCAGTGAATCGCGTAGCCCAGCACGACGAAGCCAATCATTGCGTTGCGCGCTGTCTT
>CAZLWY010000035.1:0-14525 GCA_964563425.1 uncultured Acidobacteriaceae bacterium
CGCTTATCGGGTCGCCTGCGATTTGCCCGAGGGCAGCTACGTCAATCTCGGCATCGGAATCCCGACGCTCGTCTCCGGTTATATCCCGGCGGGCAAGGACGTTTTCTTCCACAGCGAAAACGGAATTCTCGGCATGGGCGGGCTGGCCGCGCCGGGAAAAGAAGACCCGGACCTGATCAACGCGGGTAAGCAGTACGTCACGCTGAACCCCGGCGCAAGCTTCTTCGATCATCCGACGTCGTTCAGCATGATTCGCGGCGGCCACATCAACTACGCCGTGCTCGGCGCGCTGGAGGTCGCCGCGAACGGCGACATGGCCAACTGGCGCACGCCCGGTGAAAAGGTTCCCGGTGTCGGCGGCGCGATGGATCTCGCCTTTGGCGCCGAAAATGTGCTGGTCACCATGACGCACGTCACCAACAAGGGCAAACCGAAAATTCTGAACAAGTGCACGCTGCCGCTCACCGCTCCGCACTGTGTGAAGCGCATCTATACGGACATGGCCGTCGTCGACGTGACGCCCGAGGGACTCCTGCTCCGAGAATTTGCGCCCGGACTCGATCCGCAGGCCGTGCAGGCCAGGACCGACGCGCAACTGCGCGTGGCGCCCGATTGTAGGGAAATGAATCTTCCCGCGAAATTCCACGTCGCGCAACCCGCGGCCTAGAGGCGTTTCAGGTTCCTGGGAGACGTTCGATGCTGAAAGCCATCGACATGCATGCGCACATCCAGACGGGGGAGCGCGCGAAACAAGGCTGGGGCCATGTCGCCAAGGCGGGCCTCCCGATGAACACCGGAAAATGGCGCAGCGATCCTGACGGGATGGCCGAAATGTATCAGGCCAACGATATGATGGCCGTGATCTTCGACGTCGACGGCGAAACGCGCAGCGGCGTGAAGATGGACAACGGCGAAACCGCTGCGTGGATGAAAAAATATCCGGACACGTTCATCGGTTTCGGCAGCGTTGATCCGTGGAAAGGCAAAATCGCGGAAATCGAGGTGCAGCGTTGCGCGGACATGGGCCTGCGCGGAATGAAATTCCAGCAGGCCGCCCAGGGGTTCAATCCCAACGAAGAGCGGTTCTTCCCCATCTACGAAAAAATCGTGAAGCTCGATCTGCCCGTGATTTTTCACACGGGCACCACGGCCGTCGCTGCCGGATCGCCCGGCGGAAAAGGAATCACGCTCGAATACTGCAAGCCGATCCCCTACATCGACAATCTCGCGGCGTGGTACCCCCAAATGCGCATCATCATGGCGCATCCTGCCTGGCCCTGGCACGATGACCAGCTGGCCGTCCTGCGCCACAAAGGCAATACGTACATGGACCTTTCCGGGTGGGCGCCGAAATACTGGCCGGAATCGACCGTGCACAACATCAATTCGCTGGTGCAGGACAAAGCCTTCTTCGGTACCGATTTCCCCATGATGACGCCCGAGCGATGGCTCACCGAATTCGCGGAGCTCCCGCTGAAGGAATCCGTTCGCCCGAAAATCCTGCTCCACAATGCCGCGAAGTTTCTCGGAATCGAGGTTCCCGCAGCCGCACCTCTCCAGTGAATTGGCAGCTCAGCCATGACCGAACAAAAAACGCAGCACATGACCTGCATGGAAGTCTGGGGCGACAGCCAGCTCACCGCGAGCGGCATCGAAATGGGCGGGCTCGACGCGTGGGTGTACAGCAAGCCCTTCGGCGAGGCTCAGCGCGGCGGAGACGTCTATTACGCTTCCAGTTGCGCGACAGGACGAATCAGTCGCCTGCTGCTCGCCGACGTTTCAGGTCACGGGAATTCGGTGGCTGCCACCGCGGCCGATTTGCGGACGCTGATGCGCCGCTTCGTGAATCGCCTGGACCAAAAAGAATTCGTGCGGCTCCTGAATCAGCAGTTCGTGGCGCTCTCGCGCACAGGAACGTTCGCCACCGCCGTCGTCACCACTTTTTTCGCTCCCAGCCGCCGGCTGCTGATCTGCAACGCGGGGCATCCGCGGCCGCTTCTCTATCGCGCGGCGAAAAAGGAATGGACCTTGTTGGGCGACGACGGCACCGTTGAAGTTCACAAGCCGCAAAATATACCGCTTGGCATCATTGACCTCACCGAGTACGAAGAACTCGACGTCGAGCTCAATCCTGGAGACTGCCTGATGAAATATACGGACGCGTTGATCGAATCGCGCGACGCGGACGGAGAAATGCTGGGCGAAGCGGGCGTGCTGCGAATCCTGAATCTGATTGGAGAGGTCGATCCCGGGAAAATCACCGAGGCGCTGTTGAAGGAAATTCGCGAGCGCTATCCGGAAAATCTATCCGAAGACGATGTGACCGTCATGCTGATCCGCGTCAATGGGCGCCAGCCGAAAATTCCCTTCCAGGAAAAGCTGATCGCGGCGGGCCGGTTCTTTGGCACGCTGATGCGATCGGTCAATCCCCGAGCCGAGCGCCCGCCCGTTCCTGATTTCACGCTCGCCAACGTCGGAGGCGCCATTATTCCCGCACTCGGTAGGCGCTGGCGCTCGCTGACGAAGGACGCCCGCTAGGCGGCCTCGGTCACGTTCCAGATGTAGAGAAAACGATCGTCGGCGGCAGTGGCGACCCTCAGGCCGACCTTCCGCGTGGCGCGATTCAGCGCCGAACGGATGTTTTCCTTCGTGTCGGGCAAGTCGGCGATCGGCACCTTCAGCGCCGCGCCTTCCTTCAGCCGCCCCAGATCGCGCAGGATTACGTTCACGATTTCCTTGTGCTTTCCGTTGCGCCCCTGCGGAAGATCCGCGTGAACCACGGTTTTGAAGTGCATGGGAGCGAGTTTCGCGTTCCTGGTAGCCATGCTATCCTCTCCTATACAGTTCGTTAAACTAACGTGCCGCTAACGTATAACAAACGCATCCCTACCGTCAAGCACAAAATGCAGAACACTCGCCCTCTGCGGTCCCCCCGACGCGCTGTGCTCAGGCTATGGAGCTCGCTCTCACGCAAAGCGCCCCGGACCGCTTCCCTAAAGAGTTCACCCGTATGAATGGCGGTCTGTTAGTTTTTCAGTTGTAAGGAGGAACTGCGATGCAAAGAAATACGACCCATTTCGAGCAGGTTCCCCTCGAGACCATCCAGGCGATCATTCGCGCGGAGAAAGAGCGCCGAATCGAATCCGAAGTGGCCCAGCCCTCGAGCGAGCAGAAAGATTCCAAACTGGGCATGCAAGCGGGAGGCTGGAAATGATGGACTCGAACATCGACATTTTCTGCATGGAATCGGACGGCGGCTTTCTCTGGCGCGGCACCGCTTCGTCGTTTGACGAAGCCACGGAGCGGGTTCGCGAACTGGCGAAGACCGCGCCGGGCGATTACCTCGCGGTAAATCTCCAGAGCGGGGAAAAGGTGAAGATCGAACCGAACCGCTGATGTCGCCGCGGGGATCTAGCGGGTGGTGAACTCCAGCCGCCGGATCTGCCGATGCCCTGCTAATTGACGGATCACCGGCGGCGCGCTGTCGTCGTTGTGTTTGCCGCTCCACTGAATCTTCCAGCCAAGCGTTTTGATTCCCTCTCGCTCTTCGTTCAGCTCAATCGAGGGAGCGTGCGTCGAGACACCCGCTTCCGCGAGCAGCCGTTCGACGTCCACCGAATCGAATTCGCCCCCCAACACCGTGACTCTCAACGTACCGTGATGCCTTTGCGGCATCACGGTCTCGAACTTTTTCAGCCCGACCAAGATCGCGAATCCGATGGCGAACGCCCAAAGCCCCAGCACGATCTGCCCGCCGCCGAAGCACAGGCCCATGACGGTGACAAACCAAAGCGTCGCCGCCGTCGTGACGCCCATAATCATCTCTCCGCGCTTGATGATTGCGCCGGCGCCGATGAATCCGATGCCGGAAAGAATACCGAGCGGCAGGCGCATGGTATCCATGACCACGAACGAATCCGCGGTTTTTCCGTGCGAAATCATCAACGCGTTCGCCTGCATCATCGCGATGCACGCCGCCAATGCGACCAACAGATTGGTGCGCAGGCCGGCGGGACGGCCGCGCTGATCGCGATCGAACCCAACCGCGCCAGCGGCAACCATGGTCAGCAGGAGTCGGATCACGATGTCGTGCCAGGTGAAGAGAGTGTTCATCGGTGTATGGGCGCACGCGTTTATGGCGCGTCGCAAAAGGGCGAGGTCGTCTCGGCAATACCGATGAATTATTCAGCGCCCGGCGGCGCGCGACAATACAGCGAAGCTTGTAAAGCAATTCGCGGGATCAATTCGGGATGGAAGTCTTCGCCGGGTGGTCTTTGTCGGGCGGAGGCGGCAGCGGCGCGAGCTTGTCAAAGCCGCGCTGGCCGTCGGGTCCGATCGGGCCCGGACCCGGCTGCAGGTGCGGGGCGTCGACGTTTTCTTCGGCGCAGGAGTATTCCTCTACCTGCTGGCCGGGAGCGCCGAGCAGCCAGGTACGCTGATAATGAACCGGCTCCGTGTAAAACTTCGGGTCGATCACAGTCAGTTCGAGGTGCAGATGACCGGCATTGGGGCGCGTCCATCGCTCGATGGTGTGCATCTGCTCGCTGTGCGGATTCGCGTTCTCGTCGGCCCACGTGCGCGCCTGCTTGAACGCAATGGAATCGATCACCAGAGCGTCGCCATCCCAGCTCCCCACTTCCTCGCCGAAAAATGACGGGTCGGGATCGTCAGTATGTTGGCGGCCGTCGGTTGGGATCAGGCGATAGGTGGTGTACCAATACAAGAACGCCACGTGATCGGCGCCCTCGAGCAGCTCAAACGGCAAAGCGCTCGCGTCATGGCGCGGAATCCCGCCGACGATGCAGAGGCTTTCCGGGTCGATGGTGTGCTCGCTGTTGTATTTCAGGGCCGCGCGGCCTGCCGGCGTGAACGGGAGCTTGTAGCCCGGCAAGTCCTTGCCGAGGTTTCCGACCGGCTTGTCTTTCGTGGAGGGGACCCAGTAGCCGGACAGATCCGGATGGCCGTCCGCCATTCGGGGAGTGGGGCCCTTGGGCAGATCCTCTTCGCGACGCGAGAACTGCGAGACGGCGGATTCGAGCTCAGAGTTGGACTGTTTCGTTCCGGCGCTGGCGGCCGGAGCGGACGGAGTCGACGAGGTGTTCTGCGGTGCCGCCTTCGGCGAGTTTGCAAAGCTTGCGATCGAGATCGTTGTGAGTAGCACAAGCCGAAGTGTCGAGTTCATGGCTTCCCTCTTGTGTGCGCGGTGCCGCTATGTTCGGAGGGTAGTATAGGCCACCGCGCGCCCAACTGATCACCACAGAGGAAAACGGGAAAACGACCGCAGAGACGGAAAGGGCGCGGAGAATCGCATTCTGTTAGATTATTCAGGTTCGTTGAGGGTCGGTATGAAACTTCGTGATGCTTTGTTCGTGGTGGCGGCGCTGCTCGCATCGGGCCGGCCGGCGCTGGCTCATCATTCTTTCGCGGCGGAATTTGACGGCAGCAAACCCGTGCGCTTGGTGGGAAAGATTACGCGCGTTGAGTGGACCAATCCGCACTCCTATTTTTATGTCGATGTGGCGGACGACAAGGGAAACGTGACGAACTGGGCCTGCGAAGGCGCGAGCCCCCTGGCGCTGACGCGCCGTGGCTGGAAAAAAGGCGATTTGAAACTCGGCGATACGATCGTTGTGGACGGCTATCGAGCCCGGGACGGCTCGCACTTCCTGAACGCCCGCCGCGTGACCTTTCCCGATGGCCGCTCACTCGACAGCGGCTCGAAAGCACCGGACGCGCCGCCCGACGACACTTCACCGAAGTAGCTCGCTCAAAACAACCGCGGCCCCTTCAAGCCGCGGCGTCCTGGAACCGCGAAAAGCGATGTGTTCCAGGGCGCGGTGCCGGAGCTCCTCGACCGAGGCGCTTTCCCCCGCCTCCGCATTCCCTACGGGGCCGACGGCAGCAACAGCGCTAGCGGAAATCGTTCGAACACCTCGGCCAGCTCGAACGCACCCCTCGACGTAATCCCAATGGGCGGGACCGCATTGCCAGCCAAAAGGTTGGTCCACCGTTTAGGGGCATTTTCCGGCAGCGCCAGTTGGGTCGCCTTCCAAAACTTGCGCCGGCAATCACGCCGCATCAGGGGCGCTTCGACCGAAGCGAGACAGCGCGGAATAACAGAAATCGCCCAATCGCCCGCATGCACCCGCGCAAACGCCACGACGCGATGCGCGTGCTCGCCTTCGGCTGCGAGCACTTCATAGCGCCCGTCGTTAAAAAGCGCCGGGTTCGCCTGCCGAGCGTTCAAGGCCGTCGCCAAAACGTGCATTTTCACACGTCCGTCGGGCCAGCTCGCGAGCAACGCTTCCACGTCCCGCTCGCCACGCGATGCGCCGGCGGCGCGCAATCCCGCAAGCGCCGTTCGGCGGCTGTCATAGTCGATCAGACCGCGATTATCCGGATCGACCAGCCGCAAGTCCCACAGCTCCGATCCCTGATAGCAATCCGGCACGCCTGGAGAAGCGGCCTTCAGCAGCGTCTGCCCCAACCCATTCAGCATTCCGTACAGCGCGACGCACTGGTGAGTCTGCTCGAAGTCCGCGCAAAATTCGCGGTTTCGCTCGCGGTCCACAACGCCGGCGACAAAGTGCCGCAGGGCGGACTCGTGGGCCTGATTGGGCGCGACCCAGCGCGTGCGAACGTTCGCTTCCCGCGACGCTTTGATGAAGTACTCCTGCAGACGCGGCAAAAAGTCCCTCCATCCGTCTTCTTCGAGGGGCCAAGCGCCCATCAAGGTTTGATAGAAAAGGTATTCCTCGTTGCGGTCGGGCACTCCGATGCCATCTGCTTTGCTCGCGAACTGTTCGTTCATGCGCGACCATGCATGGAGGCACTCCGCCCAGCGCTCCGGAAGCTCCGAAAGCACAGAGATTCGCGCCCGCGTGTCCTCGGAGCGTTTCGTATCGTGCGTCGTTGTTGCGTTCAGGCTGTGCGGCCATCGGCCCTGCCGCGCGGCCACGCACCGGTGAAACGCCAGGGGATCGGTTCCCTCGACGCGCGGATCTCCGCCCACTTCGTTGAGCGACGACAGGGGGAAATAGACGTACAGCGCGGTGTCCTCGAATCCTTTGGCCATAATCGAGCCGGTGAATTGCTGCCAGCGGGTGACGAACGCGAGGCGCGACTCTCGCTGTTCGGGGCGGACGTGCTCCGGCGCCGCCAGCAGCAGAACATCGGCAAGAAAATCGAAATATCGAGGCGGCAGTGTGGACCGGCGGGTTCGCGCGACTTCGATGGCCTGGCTGAGCACGAGCTTCGCGGTTTCCGGAACCTCGAGCGTCTGAATATACGTCCGATATACCGACAGACACGCGGCCGCCTCGATCAGCGCTTCGGTCAGTTCGGCCGGATGGAGTTCGCGGGCGTAGCGGTCGTCGCGCGCGAGTTCAGCGAGCTCCCTGCCGAGCGCGCGCATTTCCACGCCGAAAAGCGTCCGCATGACGAGTTTCTTTTTCTCGTAAACCACGTCTTCGAAATCGATGCGCAGGCCGGTACAGTCCGCGTAAATCTCGTCGAGCTTTTGCACTTGCTGTTCGTCGACGAACAAGCGGTTCGCGAAATTCATGAAATCGTAGCCCGTGGTGCCTTCCACAGGCCAATCGGGGGCCAGCTGCTCGTCCCGGGCCAATATCTTCTCGACGAGCAGATACGGCTCGCTGGTCCCCGCCGAACTGGAGCCCGGCGTTGACAAGCGCTCGCGCACGCGGGTGAGATAGGCGAGCGGATCGCGAAGGCCGTCGATGTGATCGATCCGGAAACCCGCGCAGCACGTGCTTTGCGCCAGCCGAAGGGCCAGTTCATGCGTGGCGTCAAAAACGGCGGGGTCCTCCACACGAACTCCGACGAGATCGGTGATCGAGAAAAATCGGCGGTAATTAATCGCTTCGCTCGGCGTCTGCCAGAACGCCAGCCGAAAATGCTGACCCGCGAGAATCTTTTCGAGTTGGCTAAAGCTCGCCGGACGGCCGGATTGGCCATTGATGCTTAGCAGCACGCCCTCCAGGCAGCCGCCGATCGCCGGCGAGCCAGCGAGCACTTGTTTGAGCCGCTCGCGCATGCTTTCGAATTTCGTGCGTCGCTCTCCGGCGGCCTGCGCGCTGGCGCCTTCGCTGAACGCGAGCGATTGCGCGAGCGCCAGAATCCCCTGCCATTCGAGGGCCGCGGGCGAGCCCGGTCCAAGCGCGCCCTGCACGTCCGACTGGCAGTACGCGAGAATCTCCGCGTAGGAATTCGGTGCGATGGGAAATGTCTGCTCGCCGTAGTGCAGGACAAAACGGCCGTCCTGCAAGGCGATCTTCAGTTCGCCGTCGTTGAGCACGTCGCCGAACGAACGGCCGAGAAACGGCAGCAGGAGCTTGCCCTGCAGCGTGCGCGACGGTGATTTCCAATCGATATCGAAATATGACGAGAACGCGGAATCGGGCCCGAACTCGAGCACGTCCATCCACCAGCGATTCTCGCGGCTGGCGGCCATGTGGTTCGGCACGATGTCGATTAGCAGTCCGAGCCCGCGTTCGTCCAGGGCCGATCGCAGGGCCGCAAAGTCCTCCGGGCCACCCGCGTCGACATTGATGCTGGTGGGATCGGTGACGTCGTATCCGTGGCCACTGCCATGTCGGCTGGCGAGAATGGGCGAGGCATAGATGTGCGAAATTCCGAGATCGCGCAGGTAGTCGAGAATCGGAATCGCGTCGCGAAAACGAAAGTTGGAGTTGAACTGCAGGCGATAGGTCGCAAGTGGAACTCGCGGAGGCATTACGTGGTTCCGTGGATGCACAGCTTTTCGCGCACGGCAGAAAGCTCGCGGCTCCATTCCTGTTGACCCGCGTCGGAATTCGGCTGGGTCGCGGGGGCCGTGTTTCCGTGGCCGTTCCCGCCGCCATTTGCGGCGGCCGCTTGCGCAAGTGCATTGCCGTTGGCGAACGCACAGGCGAGCCGAGTGAAGCAGATCTCCTGCGCCGTCGCGAGTCCCACGTGGAACGGCAATCCGGACGCGATATCGAGCAGGCTGTGAAGCCGCTTCAACGCGCAGAGATCGTCGGGCTTTTGTTCAAATGTCGCCGCTTGTTCCTCCAGCCGCTTGCGCATGGTGAATTCGAGCGTGGTGGTGTCCAGATTGACGTGATTCAGCTCCGCTTCGCGCAGCAGTCCCTGGATGGCGGCGGCGTCAATATCCGGGCGTTCGAGCGCCTGCTGCAGCTGGCCATTCAGCGCGATCGCCGCCACGGAAAGAAACGCAGGGGGCACCGGGACGCTCAGCGAGTGGAGGAAGCGGAGCAGCGGAGCCTGATGTTCGTACATGGCGCGGATCGAGGAGGTTGCGGAGCTCAGCGAATCCTGCAGAATGAGGTTGATGATGCGGCGCTGCTCGTCACGGAATAGGGAACGGATGGAGAACGTGCTCTTGCGGAAGTGCTCGTCAAGAATGCGGATGACGGCGGCGGTGTCCGCCAGGGCGAATGCGCCCTTCAGCTGGTCGCACAGCTCGTGAAAACCGTCTTTGTCCTGAAATTCGCGTACGCCGCCGGTGATGTTGTGATCGCCCAGGTGCAGCACCGCGAAGCCCAGCGTATTTTCGTCGGTCGTGATCAGCGAGCGCACGCGCGCACGGCCAACCGCCAGGCGGACGCGGCCTTCCGTTTCGACGCTGTATTCCTCGCGGGTGACGTCGTAGCAGTAGATGCGCGTCTGATCGTCATAGGCTTCAAAGAGCCCGCTGACGGCGTAGTGGCCGGTGACTTTGTCCGCGGTAATGACGGCAGGCGCAACCCATTTCTTGTAGATTTCCTCGGCGTTGGCGTGCTCGGGGATGTTGCTTTTGGCGTTGCGGAGCTTTTCGCAGAACGGGGCCGCCAGATCTTCACCGAGCGCCTTGCGCGCAAGATGGATGTCGCGGCCGGCGTAGTGAAGCACTTGCACGGTTTCAAGGCCGGAAAGCTCGTCGAAGAACCAGCCGCAGCTCGTGTACATCAGCATTGCGTGGCGCTGCATTTCGAGGAGTTTTAGGACGCGCACGCGCTCCTCGCGATCCAGTTCGTGCGTGGCATGCTTGGCTAAGAATGCCGCCACCGTTTCCGACGAGCGATTCAGGATGACGTCGATGTAGTCGTTGCGAGCCGCCCAGGGGTCTTTCAACGACTCGCCGCCGCGCCGCTCGAATGCCGGCGCCAGCGTGTCGCGCAGCCAATCGAGCGCTTGCCGCAGAGGCTCGCGCCACTCCTGACTCCATTCCGGATGCCCGCCGGAGTTGCAGCCGCAATTCGATTTCCAGCGCTCGATTCCGTGCGCGCAACTCCAGGAGGTGTTTTCGAAGATTTCAACCCAGTGATCCGGAGGATGCATCTCCAAGAACTCGCCGTAGTTCGTGAGCTTGGCTACGTCGCCCGATTCGATGCTCCGGAGGGCGTAGGTAAGCGCCATTTCGCCGTGATAATGATGATGACCATAGCTTTCGCCGTCCGTTGCGATATGCGAAAGCTGCGGGCCGACGCGGTCGTCGGAGAACCCGCCCAGCAGCCGGTCCGCGAATCGTTTGCCGTCGTTGAGCAGGCCCTCGAATGCCACGCCCTGCGAGATGGGTCCGTCGTAGAAGAACAGCGATATCGTCTTTTTCGACGGCAGGCGCAATTGGTACGCGCGGCTTGGGTCGATGCGATCGCCGGAAACGTCTTTCCAGTTGCGGCTACCGTATCGGCGCACGCGTTTCGCCTGGCGCGGGGCCAGAATCGTGAAGCGAATTCCCTGCGCGGCGAGCGCCTCGAGCGTTGGAATGTCCACGGCTGTTTCCGGCAACCACATCCCTTCCGGCTGCCGGCCGAATCGAGCTGCGAAGTCGCGTACGCCCCATACGACTTGCGTCTCCTTGTCACGTGGGTGGGCCAGCGGCAGGATCATGTGGTTGTACGCCTGTGCCATGGCCGAGCCGTGGCCGCCGAAGTGTGCCTGGCTCTTCTGATCAGCCTCGCGAATACAGGCGAGAAGTTGCGGGACTTTCTGCTCCATCCAGAGCAGGAGCGTCGGGCCGAAATTGAAGCTGATCTGCGCGTAATTGTTCACGAGCTCGACAATGCGATGCTGGTCGTCGAGCAGGCGCGATTTTGCATTGGGCGCATAGCATTCCGCCGTCACGCGTTCGTTCCAATCGTGGTAGGGATAGGCGGAATCCTGGAGCTCGATCGCCTCGAGCGAAGGATTTTCGCGCGGCGGCTGGTAAAAGTGGCCATGCACGCATACGTATTTCATGGGGTTGGGCCTCGATGTGGGACAAGCACAGCGAACGAACGCGGTTCGAGGGTCATGCTTCCACGCTGAGTTTCGGTGGACAGTTCGCCCTCTGCGGGGCCACGCCAGTCGCGATCTGCGGAATTCAGGATCGCGGAAGCGGACCGAATGCCGGCCGGGAGCGGGACGAGAGCCTGCTGATGTCCGAAATGAAAGATGGCCAGGACGGGCACCGCCCGATACGCCAGCGTGAGCGTCTTCGCCGATTCGTTCCAGCTAACGTCCGGCTTCGCTGAGCCGAGTCGAAGCCTCTTGCGAAGCGTCAGTAAGGACTGGTAGAGCCTCCGAAGCGTGCGATGCGGTTCGCTGTCTTTCGCGGCGTGGTCGAGGACCGATGCGGCAAACGTGGCTTCATCCTGAGGATCGGCGACCTGGTCGCCCCAGCCGAACTGCGCAAATTCCTCGCGCCGGCCGCGTCGGACAGCCTCGATCAGCGCGGCATCACCATGACTGGTGAAATAATGGAAGGGCCGCTTCTCACCGTATTCTTCACCCATGAAAAGCAGCGGAACGAAAGGCGATAGGAGCGTCACACCGGCGGCGAGCTTCGTGGATTCGAAATCGACCAAAGTCGTAAGCCGCTCAGCGCCGGCACGGTTTCCCACCTGATCGTGGTTTTGGCTGAAGACGACAAAGTGATCGGGCGAAATCCCCCGCGGCGAATTACCGTGCCGCCGCTTTCGAAACCCGGAAAACTCACCCGCGTAGCGCCAGCCGTCGCGGATCGCGGTGCCCAGATCCTCCACGGTGCCGAAGTCGCCGTAATAGCCGGTCGATTCGTTCGTGAGCAGTGCGTGCAGCGCGTGATGAAAATCGTCGCTCCACTGCGCGTCCAGGCCGTACCCTCCGCGCGCCGGAAGGTGAAGCAACCGCGAATCGTTAAGATCGCTTTCGGCGATGATGTTCAACCTACGTCTCGCCCTGGCGGAGAGATCCTGCACATGCTCTTTGAGCTCGGCAAGAAAATGCCGGGCGCTGAAATCGAAAATGCCGTGCACCGCGTCCAGCCGCAGCGCGTCGACGTGAAAATCGTTCAGCCAAGAGAGAGCGTTCTGAATGAAGAACCAACGCACCGGATCGGACTCAGCGCCGTCGAAATTGATCGCCTCCCCCCACGGAGTGCCATAGCGCGCACTGAAGAACGGCCCGAACTCGCCGAGATAATTTCCTTCCGGGCCGAGGTGATTGTAGACCACGTCCAGGATCACACAGATCCCGTGCCCGTGAGCCGCATCGACGAACCGTTGAAGCGCCGACGGCCCCCCGTAGGAATTCTGTGTGGCGAACGGAAATACCCCGTCGTAACCCCAGTTTCGGCCGCCCGGAAATTGCGCCACCGGCATGATCTCGACCGCCGTGATTCCAAGTTCGGCTAAATCATCGAGCCGCGAAATCGCCGCGTCGAACGTGCCCGCGGAAGTAAATGTGCCCACGTGAAGCTCGTAAATCACCATGTCGCGCAGGGAGTGTCCCGCGAACCCGCCGTCATTCCACTTGAATTTACGCGTATCGACAACGGCAGACGGAGAGTGAACGCCATCGGGTTGAAAACGCGACGCGGGATCCGGAAATTCGCGGCCGTCGGGCATGCGAAACGTGTAGCGGGCACCCTCGCGAGCGTGCGCTTCGGCAACATGAAAGCCGCATTGCGAGCGCATCGAAATGACTTCGCGACGATCGCCGCAAAAGACGAGAGACAGTTCGGATTTGCCCGGCGCCCAGGCAACGAAGCGGCAGCGGTCTTCCGAGATTGGCGTGGCTCCGAATTCTGGCATCGCAGGGAGCATCGGAGGAACTGGAATCGGAGACGGATCAAGCTCAGAATGCAAACTTCCTTCCGCCGTCTCGCGCAGCAGTCTCATAGGCGTACGGGCAAGGAAGTTCGGTCATAACGAACGACATCCTGAACCGGGTCGAGAGCCGCGTCGTTGTTCGATATGTGCACTTGATGACCTCTTGCATGAGACGGGCCGCGCAAAGCAAAGTGAACGCTTGAATTGAGATGCGCACAAATTATCAGCACTGACCGGTAGAGGAACAATACAGCGAAGCATGTAACAGGCGGGAGTCACCCGGTGATTCCGTAGAAAACACGCGTGGCGCCCGGTGAGATCAGCGCATCCGGTTCGCTCGGATGCGCACGAAAGATGCTTCGAAACCAGGCAGTTCACCCAATGCGGCTGGCAGGAAGCCGCCAGGTCCCACGGCCTTTCGCTCAACTGGATGCGGCCTTCGCCAGGTCGTGAGCATGCTGGTAAATCGACAGGCTCACAAATCCCGCTTGCAGTATGGGCGTCGTAAGGTTGTGCTTCTGCCCGCGTTCCAGAAGATCACCCAGGATGGAGTCTACCTCGACGGGAGCGCCCTTCTTGAAATCGCGATACATGGAGGACGTCAACTGCGAACCTTGTTTCGTGAGCTGCAGAGTCTGCTGCTTGAGGAACGCGTCGGATGGCGGGTAGCCGCAGGCCTTCGCAATCCCGGAGCACTCGCGAAGCGCTGCAACGGAAAGTTCGGCGCCCCGCGGAATCGCGGCAATCTCCCCGATGTTGCCGTGCAGGAGGCAGGTAATGCTCCCCAGGGTCGCCAGTTGCACCCATTTTTCCCACATGTCCGGCATGATCTGGGTCGACCTGGAAGCATCAAAGCCCGCACCGCCGAGAGTCTCATCGACTTTTTGCAGGCGTGGCGTGCTCTGCCCGTCGATCTCGCCATAGCGTATGCTCTGAAAACCGGAAAGCTGCCGGATCCGCCCTTCCGGATCGATCTCCGTAGCTACCAGACACACGCCGCCGAGAACAGCCTTCTTCCCAAAGCGCGCGATCAGCAGGTCGATATGACGCATGCCGTTCAGCGCCGGAAGGATCATCGTTTGGGGGCCAACGGCGGGAGCGAAATCGTTCATCGCGACGGAAAGCGTGTAGCTCTTCACGGCGAGCAGGATCAAGTCAAACGGCTTGGTAATTTTCTCGGAGATAAGAGTTTGGGGATGGAGCGTCAGATCGCCGTGCGGGCTGAGGATTCGAAGACCGTCTGCCTTGATCTCGTCGGCCCTCCGGGCGCGCACCAGAAACGTGACATCGCGGCCGGCCTGAACCAGCCGAACACCGAAATACCCGCCGACGGCGCCTGCACCAACGACCAGAGTGCGCATGGTGGAAAACCTCTGAATCTCTGACGCTAGCTGGCCGTCGAGGGATTCACCAATCTCTACTGCTCGTAGTTCTCGACGATCTTGGCGGGAC
>CAZLWY010000036.1:0-12929 GCA_964563425.1 uncultured Acidobacteriaceae bacterium
GGCGGTTCTTCAGGCTCGACGACCGCCAAACGCGGACCGAAAACCGGTAGCAAACGCAGTCAAGACAGGCAGCTGTTCAGTCAGCGGAGCGACAAACCTTCACATGGGCTTCGCAGTCCAAACCGCAAAGGGAATTTTCGACCTCGTGCGCGACGATCTGGCGCTCGTCGAACAGGAAATCGCCGCGCAGAACTCCGCCGCGATCGAGCCTGTCTCCGAAATCGCGAGCTACTTGCGCGAGGGCGGTGGCAAACGGTTGCGGCCGGCGCTGCTGCTGCTGGCGGCCGGCGCCGCGGGCTATCGCGGGCCGGGCGCGATCCGCATGGGCGCGGTGGTGGAGCTGATCCACAGCGCCACGCTGGTCCACGACGACGTGATCGACGGCGCGCAGACGCGCCGCGGGCGTCCGAGCACCAACGCGCGCTGGGGCAACCACATGAGCGTGCTTGGCGGCGACTGGCTCTACATGCAGTCGTTCGAGCTGGCGCTGCGCGAGCGGAATTTCGCGGTGCTCGACATCCTGATCGGCCTGACACAGAACATGGTCGAAGGCGAACTTCTGCAGCTCACGCGTCTCGGCCGGATGGATTTGACCGAAGCCGACGCGACGGAACTCGCTTATCGCAAGACCGCCTGCCTATTCAGCGGCTGCGCGCGCCTGGGCGCGGTGCTCGGCAAGCAGCCGAAAGATATTGAGGAAGCTCTCGCAGCCTACGGACGTAATGCCGGCCTCGCGTTTCAGCTGGTGGACGATCTGCTGGATTTCACCGCCTCGCCGGAGGAGCTAGGCAAGCCGGTGCTGAGCGATCTCAAGGAAGGCAAAGTGACGCTGCCGCTGATTTTCGCGCTGGAGGCCGAAGCAGGATCGAACGGCCATGCGAGTGAAGGCCGGCGGCTGGTGGCCAAGGTGCTGGAGGAGCGTGGATTCCTGAGCGTAAAGCCCGAGCAGATTACGAAACTGGTGAAAGATACCGGCGCCCTGAATCGTGCTTCGAATCTGGCGCGCGATTGCGTCTGCCGCGCGAAAACCGCGCTCGAAGAGCTGCCCGACAGCGAATACCGCCGCGCGCTCCTCGCCGTGCCCGATTTCATCCTCGATCGCAAGAATTAATTCCAAAAACTAAGCGGTGGGAATCGCAGAAGCGGTGTGACGGGCGGTTTTGCCCTGGTTGGTTTGCTGCGCGGCTTGCGCGGCGTCCGCAATCAGGTCGTCGGGCTTCCAATCGTTGTCCTGATACCACTTGTAGACCTTTCCATCCGGCCCTACCACCGTGGTGCTCAGCGAATGTGCGATCTGGCCGTCGCCGCCCAAATCGTAGTAGAGGCCGAAGAAATTCGCGACCGAGACGAGATCTTTTTTCGCTATCACGGCGAATTGCCAGCGATCGAATGGATCGCCTCCCGTTGTCTGGTTGAAAGTCTCAGCATATCTGCGAAGCACTTCCGGAGTGTCGTGCTCGGGATCGAAACTGACGCTCAGCAGCCGGACTTTCGGGCCGAGCGACGGATCTTTCTTCAGCGAGGCGTAGATTTTCGAGAAATTGCGAGAGACGAGCGGACAGAAATCCGGATACGGGCAGCGCGTGTAAATGAAGGTGACCAGCAGTACGCTGCCCTGATACGAGCTGAGATGGATCTTCTTGCCGTCCTGATTGATCAGCGCGAAATCGGGGACTTTGTCTCCCGGCTTCGGCGGATAGCTGGTGCCGGTGGGGCCCTTGCCGTCGCCCTTCTTGGTGACGACGATATTTTCAAGGTATGCGCCGTTGTCGTCGACCACCACGTCGGCGGTAATTTCGTCGCCGGGAGCGAGCGGCGCGAGCAGGTTCGTGTCGCGCACGGAATAGGGCATGGTCATCGCGGCCATGAAACCGACGATTTCCTGGCCGTCGACCATGACCGAAGCCTGGTCCTTATCGATCGAAACGACTTTGCCGACCAGGTGGTAGCGTTTGGGCGCCCGTTGCCCGACGGGCTCGGATTTCTTGCAACCGGAAACGCCCAGTACCACGGAGGCGAGAGCCATCAACAGTAGGGCGCTCGCGCAGAATCGGGTTCCGATTTGTTTCCGTTGCTTCCGCAAGGTTTTCACTCCTTCGTCTGGTGATATTGTACGCCCGCGCCGAATCGGCGCACATCAGTAATGAAATCGCCAGCGAAACTCGGCATAGACCTCGCGCGGGTTATCGAAATGAAATCCACCGAACGTAAGGCTGTTGTCGATCAGCAGGTGGCTGTTGTTGATGTTGAGCGCGTTGATGGCGATAGAGAATCGCTCGCCGAAATTCTTTCCAGCCGCCAAATCGAGCTGCGCGTGGCCGGGCAGATAAGGATCCGGAAACTGCGCGTCGGGCGACCCGTTCGAAAATCCCGAGCCGTAATAGAAGTTTCCGGAGACGAACGCCTGCCACGGCAGATTGGCCATGCCGCCGACGTTGAGCGTGTTGCGCTGATCGTGGTCGAGCGCGCTCCATCCGGGCGGCGGAGGCACGCCGACGATCAAGCCCCCGGTAAAAGCTCCCTGCGATTGCGCCATTTGATTGGAATAGGCCAGATGAACCTGCGCGCGATTCCACAAGCGCGGCGACCGCAGGGTGACTTCCGTGCCGCGGATGCGCGATTCGGCGATGGTAACGGGAATAAAAATGTTCGATTCCCCGATATTGTTGTGATCGAGAAAATTCACGCCGCGCGTTTCGAAATTGTCGATGTCGAGAGTCCAGTGGCGGATGGGAATCGTGACGCCGAACTGGTGCTCCTCGTCGCGCTCGCCGTGCAGCGGCGCGAACGATGTCGGGTTATCGGGCTCGGACGTGCTGAGCCCAGCGAGAAATCCGAGCAGCGGACCGGAGATGGTGACCAGCGGCGGTGGCTGATAATAGCGGCCCCAGAACGCACGAAAGACCCAGTTCACATGAGGTATCTTCACCGTGCCTCCGACACGCGGGTAGGTGAAGTTCTCCGTGACGCCGCCAGAAAAGTGCGTGGCGCGCACCCCGCCGATCAGCGTGAACCAGGATGTGACGTTGAATTTATCGTCGGCGAACAGCGCCATGTCCGTGCCGGGAACGTTATCCATCTCGCGGATCGGAGCGTTGCCGCTGCCGTCATTGAAGATCAGGCCAAAAAGTTCATTTTGGCTCGCGGCAAAGGAATAAATTCCGACTTGCACGTCGTTCCGCGGCGCGTGGTAATCGAACGTGGCCTGGCCGCCGCCGTAGTTCGTTGAAAAAACCGCGGTGGTCGCGATCGGCGTGTCGGTAATCGGACTGTGATAGCCGGAGCTGTTGTAGTGATAGAAGGGAGAAACGGTGAGCGTCGCGTTCGGATTGAATGTGTGGACCCAGGAGAACAGAGCGTAGCCGTCGGTTTCTCGCTCCCAATCGCGCAGGCCGCTGGTGGGCCACGATTGATTGTCGGGGTCCGCGGCATTCGGATCGATGGGAATCTGGTAATAATCTCGGCGAAGCTGCCCCACGAACCGCAATTGGTCTTTCGGTCCGGCGTTGTACATCAGCGAAGTGAATCCGCCGAAGCCGTTCTCGGCGTCGTGGAACACTTGCGCGATCGGTGTTTCCAGGCCGAGGTTGCTGCGGTTTCCGCTGACGCTGGCGTAGTAGGCAAATTGCTGTGTGTGGCCGCCGAGGTCGAGCTGATCGTCGGTCTGGAAGAAGTTACCGAACGTGGTCACAAGCTCCGCGGTATTGTTCATGTCGAAGCCCGATTTCGGGAGGATGTTGAACATTCCATAGGTGCGGTCGCCGTATTGCGCGCTGTAGCTGCCGCGGAGAATTTCCATATCGTCGACGTCGCGCGGGTCGACACGCGGCGCGAGGCTGGTGGCGATGTTCGTGTCCGGAATGGGAACGCCGTCGATGAGCCAGGAAGTCTGATGTCCGCCTCGCATGTGCAGCATGTCGTGTGTCATGTAGGCGGCCGGAGTGAAGTCGGTGACCATCGCGAGGCTATTGGTGAGATCGGCGCCGGGAATGTGCTCGATCTCCTGGCGATCGACGAGCGTAGTGGGGGTGAATGTTTCGAGAGCGGACGTGCCGACGTCGGATTTTACTTCGGCTGTCTGGCGGACTGGCGCGACCGAAAGCATGAAGTGCAGCACCGACGACGTGTCGGAGGCGAGCGTGAAGGCTTGCTTTGCAGCGCTGAATCCGGCCGCAGTCACGGTAACGGAGTAGTCGCCGAAGGGAACTGTCGGGAAGGAGAATTCGCCGTCGTCGTTCGTCTGGGCGGCTTGCGACCAACCGGAAGTCGCGGACTTGAGTACCACCGACGCGCTGGCGACGGGGCGATGCTGTGGATCGTGAACGATGCCACGAACCGTGCCGAAAACGGTCGCTCCCGCGGGGTGCACGTACACCAGCAGCGCGGCGACGACAATAGACAATGCAGACTTCCGCATCGAAGCTCTCCATTCCAGATTCAACTTCCTGAAGCGATGGAATGAGGCTAGGCGCGGGGAGGTTCGGAGGGAGCGGAGCGGAAACCGGAAACTGTCGTCTGCGAGAGCGCGGAGTAATTGTCCCGCGCGCCCTGCGGGGCGGTGATTTCGATGCGCGCCGCCACGGTGCCCGGCGGGATCGGCGCGACCAATGTGAAATCCGGCGTGCGCTGCTGGGAGTGGCCCGGGCACTGGCAGATCATGGGCTTGCCCGAAGCGGAATGTCCTGCGTGCATGGGGCAATAGAACGCCGGGGCGGAAACCGGCTCGCAGGAAAAACCCCACGCGAGAGGGGCGAGAGGAAGCGCCAGAAGAGAGAGCACGACGAAAACGGACTGGGCGCGCCGCATGGAGAAAAGCTTAACACACGAGGCGCACACGCCTGCAACTACAGTTTTCCCCAGAAGGCGAAAGTAACGGCCCCCAGAAGAAACAGAAACGAAATGGCGTGATTCCATCGCACGCGTTCGCCGAGGTAGACCCAGGCGAAGACGACGAAGACGCAGAGCGTGACGACCTCTTGAATGATCTTCAGTTGGAATGCGGTGAATTCGCCGTAGCCGATGCGGTTGGCCGGAACCTGAAAGCAATATTCCGCGAAGGCGATCATCCAGCTGACGACGATCGCGAGGAACAGCGGAGCCTGGCGATATTTCAGGTGGCCGTACCACGCGGTCGTCATAAAAATGTTGGAACAGATCAGAAGCAAGACGGTTTTCATGGCGGTTAGATGGCACCTCCTCGGTTAAAGTGACAGCTCAGCGCTTCGACTTTAATCTAGACTCCGGGTGGGGGCGAAGCGGAGGGCCGGGAATTGCGTTTGGCGAAGCGCCGGCGTACGCTCGGAAAATCTTGCTGCCATTGAAACTTATTTATCATCAAGACTACGACCTGAATCTCGGGGCACACGTTTTTCCCTCGCAGAAATACCGGCTGATCCACGACCGGTTGCTCGCGGACGGATCGGCGTCGCCAGAGGATTTTCTGTCGCCGGAGCCAGCGTCTGATGAGGACGTCCTGCGCGTGCACACGCGAGATTACGTGCGGAAGCTCAAGGCCGGCACGCTGAGCCGCGATGAAGAGGCGAGGTTAGAGGTACCGTATTCGCCAGAGCTGATCCGCGCCGTGTGGCTGGCGGCGGGCGGATCCATTTTGGCAGGGCGACGGGCGCTGGCCGACGGTTTTGCGGCGAATATTGGCGGCGGGTTTCATCACGCGTGTCCTGATCATGGCGAGGGATTCTGCGTGATCCACGACGTGGCGATCGCGATCCGGCGGCTGCAATCGGAGCACGCAATCGAGCGAGCCATGGTGGTCGATACGGACGTGCACCAGGGGAATGGAACGGCGGTGATTTTTAACGGCGACGCGAGCGTCTACACGCTTTCGATTCATCAGGAACGAAACTATCCGCATCCGAAGCCGCCGTCGACGGTAGACATCAATTTGCCGGACCGAACCGGCGATGACGAATACCTTTCGATTCTTGAGGAACATCTGGACAATGCTTTCAGCGATTTTTCGGCGCAACTCTTGTTTTATGTCGCCGGTGCCGATCCCTACGTCGAGGATCAGCTGGGCGGTCTGGCGCTAACGATGCCGGGATTGGCGCGGCGCGATAGGCTGGTGTTCGATGACGCGCGGCGCAACGGCGTACCCGTGGCAATTGCGTTGGCGGGCGGCTACGCGCGGCGCGTCGAAGATACAGTGAAGATTCATGCCGCGACCATGCGGGCGGCGAGCGAAGCGGCGCTGCAGAGCCGCAAACCGGAAGCGCGCGGGAGCGGCGCAGCGTCGTAGATTGGATTTGGTTAGTGTAGAGAAATTTCGCCGGACGTTGTTTCGATTTCCACACGCGCTTTGCCGTCGCCCATGCGGGCTTCGAAGTCGTGCCTGTCGTCCGAAGTCTGCTGCATTCCCGGCAGACTGGCGCGGACGTCGCCCGAGTTTGTGTGGGCGTAGAAGCGGAAGCTGGCATTCGCGGGCACGTGGAGCGTCACGTCGCCTGAGGTCGCGCGAATATCCCAGTAGCTCGAGGCCGCGGGGTTGCCGTCAATGCTGATTTCGCCGGAGCTGGTGTGCACGCGAACGTCGCTGGTCGCCTCGCGCACTTGGATATTGCCGCTGCCGGCTTCGGCCTCGACGTTCGCGCCGGGCCGGTCGACGTTGATTTCACCGGAGCCGGTGCGCGCCCGCACGTCGCCTTTCGCCCCGCGAACGATGATCTCGCCCGAAGCGGCGGTCGCGTCGATGCGCCCCTGCGCGTCCGTGAACGTGACGTTGCCGCTGCCGACCACCGCGTGCACGTCGTGCTGAATTCCTGCGGCGCGAACATTCCCGGAGCCGACTGTAAAATTGGCTGGACCGGCGATTCCTTCCACTTCCAGATTACCGGAGCCCGAAATCCCGCGCATTTCCGTGTCGGGCGGGACCGTGACGGTATAGTCCGCTGAAAATTCCGTGCGTTCCCAGCCCGCGGCGCCGATGTGAATCAAGTGGCCTTCCTGCGAGAACGGCGGAGTCGCGATCAGATCCTTCAATTCCCGCTCCGGGTCGTCCCACGGCCAGGCGTGGACGCGGAATTCGGCGTGGATTTTGACTTCGCCGGGAGGGCCCACCGAGACGTGGGAACTGCCGCTGCCGTTGGAAAGCTCTAGGCGTATGGGACCGTCGACCGTAAACGAGCGATCGACGGAGCCGATGGCTCCGCTGGCGTCGGGGCCGCAGCCGGCGAGCAGCGCGACTCCAAGAATCGCCGAGGCCAACACCGCAGCGTTCAAATAAATTGTCGATTGAGTCGTTTCCATTCGCATGAATCGCACCGCCGCCGTCGCGTTGCCTTCCTATCACAATTATACGAATGGGCGAGGCGAAAAGTTCCAGCACGGGCCGGCGAAAGGCTGCCTGAGGCGACTACTGGAAGTCGATGAGTACGTCCACGAGCTTGTGGTCCGGATCTTCCTGCAGAAATCGGCCGATCTTTTCGTAGTGAAACGGCAGTCCGACGAACGCCTCCTTGATTCCGCCGGCTGCGAAGCGCTCGTAGATTTCCCGGTTGAAGATCGCGCCGGAAGCGATGCCCCATGCCGTGCGAATGCGGCGCTCGCCTTCAACGGAGAGCCCGGTGAGCACGAGCTTGCCCATGCGGTATTGCGGGCCTTCGTTGATCGCGACGTTGTAGCGAACGCGCTTAGCGATTTCGTCGAATTGCGGAACAGGCGTCAGAGTCATGTCGAGATAGCCGCTGCGGGCATACTCGTCCCGGACGGCGTCCCACAGCGTTTCGATTTTCATGCCGTCCGCGGGATCGCCAGCCTTCAGTGTGATGATCGGGTTGAGCATAGCGGAGGTTTCGGCGATGTTGCCGCTCCAGACCACGCCGCCCCACCCATACTGCGGTCCGGGATCGATTGGCGCGCTGATTGTAACGCGCGGGTCGCCGCCCGTCTCCGTGATGTGCGCGATCGGGCGGCCGATTTTCACGCGGAGGTACGCGTTTGCCAGATAGACCGGCCTGACCTGCTCGAATTCGAAGAGCTCGACAAGCGTGCGTGAGTACGGCTGGCCCACGACATCCGGGAGGCGTTGCTGAAGTCCGCGATCGTTCTTTGCGAGCGCGTCGCCGAATTCGATGCCGCCGATAGTCACGGCGGCATTGTCCACGTGGAACTGCTGCACCTTGCGATCGCCGATCGGCACGGTGAAGAGGGCAGCCGAAACGCTGGAGTGGACGCTGCGCGCGGCGAGCAGGTGTTCGAGCGCCCCGGTCATGTCGTGGAGCAGGGAACCGCCCTCGGGTGCGTTTCCGTCGAACAGCGGAATTGCTTTTTTTAGGGCGGCGGTGAGCTCCTCGTCGGTGAACCACGGGAAGTTATCGAAATAAACAGGGAGCGTGGACGCGTCGGTGACTTCGTATTCGGCGACGACGCCTGCGTCGGTGGAGTAAAAGCGGTAATTGACGTTCGAAAAAAGTCCGCAGCGCGCCAGGCGATCGGCTCCGTTTTGCAGATCGGCTTTGGTGACGCTCGAGCTGGGGGAAAGTCCGGTCTCGGCGGCGACCAGCTCTGGAGGGTATTTGGTCGACCCAGTGATTTTCACGCCGGCGAGCTTGCCGCTGGCGCCAGTCTGATCATCCTGCGCGCGCAGGGGAGCGGGCAGCAGCAAAATCAATCCTGCGAAGAAGACGGCGAGCAAACGCGCGTACCTCGGTGAACCGGACGTGCAGACTCCCATGGCCGCATTCTAGCGCCACGGCAGCGGATATAAAAATGGCCTATTCGACGGTAACGGATTTGGCGAGGTTGCGCGGTTGATCGACGTCGCAACCACGGCGCACCGCGATGTGGTAGGCGAGCATCTGCAACGGAACGATTTCCAGGATGGGCGCGATCAATTCCGGTACGGCGGGAATTTCGATCACGTGATCGGCGGTGCCTTTGGCGAGCTGATCGCCTTCTGTGACCACGGCGATCACGATTCCGTCACGCGCCTTCACTTCCTGTAGGTTTGAAATCGTTTTCTCGTAGCGCGTCATCGATTCAGGGTCAGATTCGTCGCGCGTGGCGATCATCACCACTGGAAGATTTTCGTCGATCAGGGCGTTGGGGCCGTGCTTCATCTCGCCGGCAGGATAGCCTTCGGCGTGGATGTAGGAAATTTCCTTCAGCTTTAGCGCGCCTTCGAGAGCGACGGGATAGTGAATGCCTCGACCGAGATAGAGGAAATCCGTGTGGCGGAAAAATTGGCGAGCGAGCTCCTCGATGGCGGTATCTCGCTGCAGGATCGCGCCGATTTTATGCGGCACCTTCGTCAGCTCCTGCATCAGGAGTTTTGACTGTGCGGAGCCGAGTTTCCCGCGCACCTGACCGAGGTACAGGGCGGTGAGCAGCAGCGCCGTCAGCTGGCCGGTGAACGCTTTGGTGGATGCGACGCCGATCTCCGGGCCCGCGTGCGTGTAGATCGTGCCGTTGGATTCGCGCGTGAGCATCGATCCCACCACGTTGCAAATCGAAAGAACCTTCGCGCCCTTGGCGCGGGCTTCGCGCTCGGCGGCCAGCGTGTCCGCCGTCTCGCCGGATTGGCTGATGGCGATGATCAGGCTGGTTGGTTCGACGATGGGATCGCGATAGCGAAATTCGCTGCCGTAATCGACTTCGACGGGAATATGCGCCAGCCGCTCGATCATGAATTTCCCGGCCAGCCCTGCGTGCCAGCTCGTGCCGCAGGCGACGATTTTCACGTCGCGAAAAGCCTTGAACTCTTCCTCGCGGATGTCCATTTCGTCGAGAAACACTTTGCCTGTTTCCTGCGAGATGCGGCCAAGTAGCGTGTCGCGAACGGCGCGCGGCTGTTCGAAAATTTCCTTCTGCATGAAGTGCTTGAAGCCGCCCTTTTCGGCCATGATCGGGTCCCAGGTGATTTGCTGGGGCTTGCGATGGACCGGACGGCTTTCGAAATCGGAGATCTGGATGCCCTGCGGCGTGACCACCGCGACCTCGCCGTCGCCCAGGAAGAAAACGCTGCGCGTGTGCGCCAGGATCGCCGGAATGTCGCTGGCGACGAAGAATTCCTTGTCGCCGAAGCCCAAAACGATCGGCGGCCCCAGGCGCGCAGCCACGATTTTGTTCGGGTCTTTCGTCGAAAGCGTCACTAGCGCGTAGGCGCCGGTCATCGCTTTCACGGCGCGCAGCACGGCCTGCTCCAGCGGCGTGTCGTTTGCCGAGAATTTCTCGAGCAGGTGCGCGATGATTTCGGTGTCGGTTTCGGTGACAAATTTGTGGCCTTCGGCGATGAGCTGTTTTTTCAGATCGATGTAATTTTCGATGATTCCGTTGTGCACCACCACAATTTCGCCTTTGCAGTCGCGGTGCGGGTGCGCGTTTTCCTCGGTGGGGCGGCCGTGCGTGGCCCAGCGCGTGTGGCCGATTCCGTAGACGCCGTCCAGCGGCGTGATGCGGATCGATTCCTCAAGATTACGAAGTTTGCCTGGCGAGCGGCGCACATCGAGCTTGCCGTTTTCGCCGACCACGGCGATGCCGGCCGAATCGTAGCCGCGATACTCCAGGCGGCGAAGGCCGTCGAGGATCAGGGGCACGACTCGCTTGGGGCCTACGTAGCCGACAATTCCACACATCGTCGCGATCTCCGGGTGTGCCGTGGCGTGGGAAGGCCGCCGGCCTGCCGATCCAGCAATGGTAACACAAGCCGCGGCACGCGCCGGAGAGGGCCGATCGAGCCGTTTCGCGACAGGGGTGATGATGAAGTCGAGCTAATTCCAGCCCGTTGGCGTGCCGTAGGGCTCGTTCGGCAGCATGAATGCCTGAATCAGTTGGATTTGGCCATGATCGACCTTGAACATCTCGTTCAGGATGTTGTTGCGCGGATTGGCGACGGCGGGCGGGGCGGCCACTTCTTTGCCGTCGCGGATCCAGGTCTTGCTGCCGGGGATATCGAAGACGACCTGCGCGACCACAAGCCCATGCTCTTCGTCAACGATCGGAAAGCGGCGGTCCCGGACCTTGGGAATGTAGGTGAACAGCTTGGCCTCGAATTGATCCCGGCAGCCGAGCGGCGGCAGGCCCTCGGAGTTCGTCGGATTATTTGTCGTGAGCTGACCGTTTTCGATGCGATTGCACCCGGGCGCGAAAGGCGTGCGGCCCGTCCAGTGCTCGATGCCGTCGAAGTATGCGTTGGCGGCGGCCATCAATTCACTGCGGGAGGGGCGCGGCGAGACCTCGCTTTCCAGGAACGGCTTGATCGCGGCCAGCAGCTGCAGATCCGGCATCACTTCGAATCCGGTGCGGGGGGCATCGGGCGCAGAGCCGTGGGCGACGATCGTCTCGGATTCGGTAATTTGTCCGCCGGCGATTTTCAGGCGCAGCATCAGCAGCGAGACATGATCTTCCTGCACGGCGGCCCAATAGGTGATCTGGCCGGTCGAGGGATCGGAAATGGTCTCGCCGCGAAATTTGATGAACTTGATCGCTTTCCACAGGCCGTCGCCCAGCGGGGTGGGCTTCGTGTTTTCGGTCGATTTCAGATCAGCCGCGACGGGCAGGCCAGTGGGATCGTGTTTCACGAGCGCGGCGAGATACTGCTCCAGGAATCCATTCAGGCAAGCGCGGTCACAAGCGCCAGCCGGCGGATTCGCAGCGTGAAGCCCGCGGGAACGTCCCGTGAGAATCGCCGCTAGCAGGATCACCAGTACGCAGGCAGCTACCACTCTCTCGCGCATACGTCCCCCTTTTCAAGCAGTGTGAACGGAATCTATATCAGAACGAAAGGAAGCACCAGAATTTCTCTTGTGCCTTCGTGTCTGTGCGACAGGTTTGGCAGTTCAGTCGATGACTTCGAAGCGGAATTCTTCGATGACGGGGTTGGTGAGGACGTCTTTCGCGATGCGCTCGACTTCCGTTTGCGCTTCCGCGCGGCTCATACCGTCGAACTCCAGCACGAAGAATTTGCCCTGGCGCACGCCCTGCACCTTGGAGTGGCCGAGCGAGCCAAGCGCACGCTGAATGGTTTGCCCTTGGGGGTCGAGGACGGTCGGCTTCGGCATAACCCAGACGTGAGCTTTCATTTTTCTTCCTGTGCGCGATGGCGCTGCGCGGATTATACCAGCCCGGCTGATTTTGCAGCCGCTCGAAAGTTTTCGAGCAGCTGGCGTTTTTCGATAGGCGGCAGGAATGACGCGCTGAAACTCTGCTCGGCGAGCTGCAGAAGCTGCGGCTGCGACAAGCCGAGCGAAGCCGCCAGGGAATATTCGGTCAGAAGGTCCGTGTGGAACATCGCGGGATCGTCGGTCGAAAGCGTGACGAGCGAACCCTGCGCCATCAGCTTCGCGAGCGGATGATCCGCGACGGACGCCACGGGTTTGCCGGTTTGCTTCGCGAGGGCGCCCGTCGAGATGTTACTCGAAATGCAGTTTTCGAGCACCACGTGGCGGTTTGCGAGCGATGTGGCCAGCGGCGTGTCGTGCATCACGGCGATACCGTGGCCAATTCGCTCAGCTCCCAGAATTTCTACGGCTTCCTTCACCGCCTCAGGTCCGCCAACTTCCCCCGCGTGGCAGACGATGCGCAGGCCTTCGCTGCGCGCGTGGTCAAACGCCGGGCGGAAATTCACGGTGGGGAAGGCAAGCTCGTCGCCACCCATTCCGAATGCAATCACGCCGGAGCGCGAAAGCTTCGCGGCGGTGCGCGCCACCTCGCTGGCAGCTTCGGCGCCGAATTGTCGCGCGGCGTCGAAAATCCAGCCGGGGCGGAGCTTGCGGTACACCACGCTTTCCGACGCCTCACGTATGGCGGTGAAATTCGCTTCCACACTCTGCATGCGGCGCAGCATCACGCCGGCCGAGATCGTAATTTCCGCGTAGACCACGTTTTGCCGCACGAGCTCTTCGGCCAGCTTTCGCGTGATCAGCGCGTAATCCTCCGGGTCGCGCAAGAACGACGTGACCCATTTGAACGCTTCG
>CAZLWY010000037.1:0-24175 GCA_964563425.1 uncultured Acidobacteriaceae bacterium
GTGCAGCCCGCGAAGCACGGCGCGAGGCACATTTTCATCTCCGAATAAATACAGCCCGGGAATTCCGGATCGCGCCGGATTTTGATCTGGCAGCGGCGAATTTTGAAAAGATCGAGGAAGCCTTCGGCAAACGAATCGGCCGAACGGCGGGAGGCGAAGGGGCCAAAATAAAAGCCGCCGTCACCCGCAAGCCGGCGGGTGACGTAACACCGCGGGTATTCATTTCGCAGATTCACTTTCAGCAGCGCGGGCGTGCGCAGGCGCAGGGCGTCGCGGTAGCGGTCCGGGAAATTGGCGCGCGCCTGCTGGTAGAGCACGAGTGTTTGCTCGAATTTCGATCCAGTGACGCGATAACGGATGCGCGCGGCGACATCGCGAAGGTTGAGGCGCTTGGTGGCGGCGTCGGGCCGGGCAAGCAGGCGTTCCGCTGCACGACGCAGGTCAGCGGTGCGGACAAGGTGCGGGCTGGCGCCAGCGGCCCGCATTTCGACGAGAAAAACCCCGGGACGCGCAGGAACAGCAGCAAAAAAAGCGTCTTCCTTCGCGGGATCGAATTCGACGAGGCCGTTGAGCGAAAGCATGTGGGAAGAATACATTCAATCTCGAGTTTCCGGTTGGCCAGGGAACGGTTCCTATGCGCGAAGCCCCTACGTCGCAGCGCCATTGCGCAGGAGGATATCGCTATTTTTATTGTGCTGGCGCCAAGCGCGAAGAATCGAGAACGGCCAGATGGCGCGCCAGGCGCCGAGGATTGCGCCCTTCCAGGTCAGGCGATAGTTTTCGCCGCTGCCGTCGAGATACATGTAACCGCGCTCCTGTTGCCAGGGGCCGTAACGGCCCAGGCGCCGCTTGAGCTCTGCGATTTCTTCACCATCCGCTGGCAGGACGGGCAGCGCGCCACGCGTGATTTCGTTAACCAGCATGCGGTGAATGCGATACAGCGTGAAAACGTCGGTGACCTCGGGCAACTGGAAGACAGGATTTTGCCGCAGCGGAAAAAGGAGTGCCGCCGCGAGATTCGTGTTCGTGTCGACCTGCAGTTGCTCGGAGCATCGCGTAACGAATTCGATGTAGCCGGAATTTTTCATCGCAGACATGACAAAGGTGACATCCGCCCATTCTTGCGTGTGGAGATTGCTGAGCAGCGCCATGTACGCTTCGCTCGAGCCGGCGATCTTCCAGAGACGGACGTAGGTGACGAGCTCGAAATTCCAGGCGGCGAATTCGGAGAGGCGCGGTTCCATGAATGCACGGGCTGGCACCGGAAGCCCCTCCCACGCGACCGGTCGCGGATCGATTTTCGCTTTATAACGGAAGCGAGCGCGCAGAAAGATAGGGCTGAAAACGAAGAGGATGACGTAGAACCATACTATGAAAAGGATCGCGAAGTGGAAGGCATGAATCACGAAGCGCTAGGCTCCGAAAGACTTCATCACCCATGACGCGATGACGAGCCGCTGAATTTCGCTCGTACCTTCGTAAATTTCGGTGATGCGGGCGTCGCGATAGGCTCGCTCGACGGGATATTCGGAACTGTAGCCATTGCCGCCATGAATCTGAATCGCTTTGTGAGCCACGCGCGTGGCCATTTCGCTGGCGAAAAGCTTCGCCGTGGCGGCTTCCATCGAGAATCGCGCGCCGGAATCCTGTTTCCAGGCAGCGCGGCGGACCAGCAGACGGGCAGCGTCAATTTCAGTCGCCATATCGGCCAGCATGAACTGAATGGCTTGAAATTCGGCGATGGGATGGCCGAAAGCTTGGCGCTCGCGCGCGTAGGCGAGTGCCGCTTCGAATGCGCCCTGCGCGATGCCGGTGGCCTGCGAGCCGATGCCGACGCGGCCGCCGTCGAGAAGCGACAGCGCGATTTTGTAGCCCTGCCCTTCCTCCCCGATCCGATTGGCGACGGGAACTTCGCAGTCGACGAACGCGAGCCCACAACAAGCGGTGGCGTGGATACCGAGCTTTCTTTCTTCCTTGCCGACAACGAACCCGGGCGTGCCTGTCTCAACGAGCAGCGCCGTGATTCCCTTCTCACCTTTTTCGGGCTGCGCGTTGACGTAGACGATTCCGGCGTCGGCCACGGCGCCGTTTGTAATCCAGGCTTTCGAGCCGTTGATCACGTAGCGATCGCCCTTGCGAATCGCCCGGGTGGCGAGCGCGGCGGCGTTCGATCCAGCCTGTGGTTCGGTGAGTGCGTAGCAACCGATTTTTTCGCCGCGCGCGTAGGGGGCCAGGAATTTCTGCTTCTGGTCCTCGGTGCCGTAGGTTTCGATGCTGGCGCAGTAAAGCGAATTCTGCACCGACAGAATGACCGCCGTTGAGGCGCACACGCGCGCAATTTCCTCGATCACGATCGAGTAGGCAACGTGATCCATCGCCGACCCGCCGTACTTTTCCGCGACGCAGACGCCGGTAAGGCCGAGCTCACCGGCCTTGCGGATGATTTCACGTGGGAAATGGCCCGTTTCGTCCAGCTCGCGGGCCACGGGCTTTACCTCTGTCTCGGCGAATTCGCGAACGGTCCGCTGGAGAAGTTCTTGGTCTTCGGTCAGCTCAATATGCATGCGCGGGCCATCATTTACCGGCTAAATTCGATTGTACAGCGGATTGTGCAGGGTGTTCCCACGCTTCGGCGGTTCGCGCCCTCCCTGACTCGGGGTTATAATTTTCAACGCCCTGCCGTAAGGAGAATCGAAATGGAACAGCGGGTCAATGGACTCAAGGCCTCTCCCAAGGCTTACCAAGCGATGGCGGCGCTTGGACACTTCGTGGATTCCTGCGGGTTGGAGCGGCCGCTGCTGGAGCTCGTAAAAATGCGTGCCTCGCAGATCAACGGCTGCGCCTACTGCCTGGACATGCACAGCAAGGACGCCCGCGCCCTCGGCGAGACCGAGCAGCGCCTCTACGCTCTGAATGCCTGGCGCGAGGCTCCGTTTTATACCCCACGAGAACGGGCAGCGCTGGAATGGACCGAGGCGATCACGTTGATTTCCGAGACCCACGCACCGGATGACGCCTATCAGCGTGCGGTAAAAGAGTTCACCCCGGAGGAATTCGCGAACCTCACGCTGGCGATCGCCACGATCAATAGCTGGAACCGCCTCTCGATGGCCTTCCGCATCGTGCCCGGCTCCTACCAGTCCAATTTGCAGCCCCTGGAGGCCAGGGCCTGAGGCACCCGCCAGACGGCAGGTATCAAATTGGGAGGTCATTCGCTGGATTGCGGGGGGCCGCGTACATCCTCTATACTGAATGAGTAGTTGAATTCACCCGCCGGGCCTCAGGCCGAGGCTTCGCGGATGCCTCAATCGACCGATGACTGACTTAGCCGAGAAAATTAAGAAGAAGCTCAAGGACGAAATCGCTGCCCTCGAGCACGAGCTGCACGACGAGCTGCCGAAGGAAATCAAGGTGGCGCGCGCGCACGGCGACCTGTCGGAAAATGCCGAGTACAAATACGCCAAGGAACGGCAAGGGTACGTAGCCGCGCGGCTCGGCCAGCTGCACAAGCGCATGGCGGACATTTCCATGCTGAACTTGAACAACCTGCCGAAGGACCGCGCTGCTTACGGTTCAACGCTGGTCGTACTCGACGTTGCCAAGTCCACCAAAGTCGAGTACAAACTGGTGACGGTGGAAGAAGCCGACGCGACCCAGGGGCTGATTTCGACCACGTCCCCGATCGGGCGCGCGCTGCTGGGCAAAAAGGTCGGCGATGAAGTCCAGGTGACCACGCCGGCGGGCGTAAAAGAGTACGAAGTCGTCCGCTTGAGGACCATCTACGATGAACAATAGCGGAGCAAACTGGAATTCATGTTAACCCGCGCCATCGGCCGGTATCTCGCCTGGCCCGTTGACGGACTAGCGGCCCTTCTGGCTCCGACGGGAATTCCTCCTAACGTCATTACCTGGTGCGCCCTCATCTCAAATCTTTGGGCGGGAGTGCTTTTCGCCCAGGGGCAGTTTGCGGCTGCCGGCAGCTGCATGATTTTCGCGGGTCTGTGCGACCTGCTCGATGGGCCGGTGGCCCGCCGGCAGAACCGCGTTTCGCTCTTCGGAGGATTCCTCGATTCGATTCTCGACCGTTACGCCGACCTGATACCTTTTCTTGGCTTGCTCGTCTATTATGCGCAGGTGAATCGCTTCCGGTACGCCGTTCTGGCCGGAGCGGCGATGGCTGGCTCGGTGATGGTCAGCTACGCGAAGGCGCGCGCTGAATCGCTGGTGCCGACTTCGGAAATCGGTTTCTGGGAGCGGCCGGAGCGGCTGGTGCTGATGATTCTGGGTGCGCTGACGAACCGAATCGACATCGCCCTGTGGCTGCTCGCGATCGGCCCCAATATCACCGTGATTCACCGCATCCTGCACACATGGAAACAGACCCGCGGCGCCAAGCTCGCACCCGTACCCATGCCGCTGCCCAACAGCAGCGCGCCGAAGCCTCGCGAAGCCTCTCCGATCCTGACGCATTCGGCCGGGCGCGGCCGAATCTAGCATCCGGCCGGGCTCCTCTGGCATCGGATTCACCGGGCGTTAACAAGGTTTGGGGTAAAATCCCCGCACTCAGCTGACCATTCAAATGGAGGCACCGATGGCAATACGCGATTCGTTTCTTCCTGAATTCGAAATGGAAATGGCCACGACCCGCAAGACTCTCGAACGCGTCCCGGAAGACAAAACCGACTGGAAACCTCACAACACGTCCATGGCCATGGGCCGGCTCGCCGGGCACATTGCCGAGATGGCTGGTTTCGCGGCGCAGACTTTCGACGGCGATTCGTTCGACTTTGCACCTCCCGGCGGCAAGCCCGTTCAGCCCACGGTGATGACCTCGCGCTCGCAGCTGTTGGGAATATTCGACAAGAATGTGGCCGCTGCGCGCGAAGCACTCTTGAAGGCCAGCGACGAAGATCTCCACAAGACCTGGACGCTGATGAATGGCGGCAAGACGTTTTTCGCCATGCCGCGAATTCAAATCCTGCGCGGGATGATTCTGAACCACGTCATTCATCATCGCGGCCAGCTCTCGGTATACCTGCGCATGAACCAGGTTCCGGTCCCGTCGATCTACGGCCCGTCGGGCGACGAAGGTACGATGTAGGCAGCGCCGGCATCCCGCTGGCGTTTTTCGTCTATTCGGAATGCCGACGATGGCTATGTAGCCGCCGCCGCTTTGTTTTTCGTCTCAGCCGCTAGGTTCGCGCATTGAGTTGATGCTAAGCTCGCCCTTCCCATGCACCGACTTATTTTCCGAGTCGTATTGGTCGCCCTCGTCTGCTCGAACGCCTCGGCGCAAAACCAGGTGATGAGCCGTCACGATCACACGATGGGCTCGATGCAGCGGGATCTTCCACCGCCCCCGCTCATGGCAGGCATCGGCGATGCCAACCTCAAAATCACGACGAGCTCCGAAGCGGCACAGTCCTATTTCAATCAAGGACTTCGCTTACTCCACGATTTCTGGGATTTCGAATCCTATCGCGCCTTCCAAGAGGCGGTACGCCTCGATCCCAATGCCGCCATGGCGTACTGGGGCGAGTTCGAGGCTCTCAAAATGCACGGCCCGGTGACGGACGAGGCAAAAGCCGCGCTCGAAAAAGCCAAGTCACTTAAGGACAAAGTCACCGACCAGGAGCAGTATTACATTCGCGCAGCTGAACATGAATTAAAGGACGACGAACCTTCGGAAAAAGCCGCCTACCGGCGTGAAATGGAAGCGCTGATCGACAAATATCCCGACGATGTTGACGCCCAGGCTCTTCTCGCTCTCGCAGTCTTGTCCGGCTACGACACGGACGGTCGCCCCCGTGACGGTGAACTCTACGCACAGTCGCTTCTAGGTAATCTGCTCGCCGCGCATCCCGACAACGCGGCCGCCAACCACTATTGGATTCACGCCATGGAGGACAGTTCGCGGCCCGAGCGGGCGCTGCATAGCGCCGACGTGCTCTCGGGCATGGCTCCCAATTCCGGGCACATGGTTCACATGCCGGGACACATCTATTGGCGCGTCGGCGACTACGAAAAGGCTCGCGAATCATTCCTCGCTTCGGTCCACGTCGACGAAGCCTACATGGCCGCCGAACAGATCAGGCCCGACGAGGATTGGAATTACGCGCACAATCTTGCGTATTTGATCGCCGCTTGCGCCGAGGCCGGCCGGTATCACGAAGGTCTCGAGTGGGCCAAGAAGTTCCGTGATATGCCCTTGCCTGTCCCGATGACGTCCGGCCGCTTCGTAGCTTGGGCTGGCGGCAGCGTCGCGCGCGTTCACATCCGTTTTGGCGACTGGCCAGCCGTGCCGCAAGATCCCATTTCCTTCGGCGTGGATCCCGCGTCCGCCACTGTTGCAGCAAAGGCCTACGCAGAGGGCCTGAACACATACGCGAAAGGAATGTTCGCGCTCGATCGCGGAGACCTGCCCGATGGCGGCACGCAAGCCGACGCACTGGATGCGGCGCTCTGGAGACTCGAAGGGACGGGGTCGAAAAAGAAGGACGCCGAGGCTCAAGCGAGCGATGATCCAGCCGAGGATGATCCGTCAGAAATCTTGAATCTGCTGGGAACGATGTCGCTCGATCTCCGCGGCAACCTGAAAGCCGCTCAGGGAGACGCTCTCGGCGGAATCAAGCTGCTGCAACAGGCCGCAGACAAAGAAAAGAATCTAGGCTATTCGGAGCCGCCCCGTTACTTCCGCCCCGAGCAGGAAAGCATCGGCTACGTCTATCTGAAATCGAAGCAGTGGGACAAGGCTCGCGACGCTTTCAACGAGTCATTGAAGGCACGTCCGAAAAGCGGCCACGCCCTCTATGGGATCGCTCAATCCTATGCCATGTCCGGCGACACGGCTCACGCCACGTCTGCCTACCGGGATTTTTTAGCGGCCTGGCAGCACGCCGACGGCGATCTGCCGCAAATCAAGCAAGCGAACGCGTGGCTTGCATCCCACGCCCCGTAAGCGCCCAGCCGCGAAGATCCTTAGTGCCGGCCCGCTGCAGGGATTGAATACTCCGCCTGCGGTGGGTCGACTTTCGGTTTGCGAATGATGGCTTTTTCAGAAATCCGCGCGGCGCGCTCCGCTTTACGCGCACGATCGGCCAATTCCCTTTCCTTGAATTCCGGCAACACCTCCTGCGAAAAAAGCTTCAGTGACGAGCATTGCTGATCGAGCGTGAGCCTTCCCACCTGCCGCACAGCAATCACCTGATCGATGCCAGCCTCTTGGTATTCGCGCAGCGTGTGGCGCAGTTTCTGGGGCGAACCAACGCACGCTTGCTGAATGTATTCGGGCGAGACCGGCTGCTTCGGATTCGTCGTGTATTCGTTCCAGATGTCGCTTTTGCCGGGGCGATGCTCGCCGAAAAAGCTGTAGTGGCCAAGGCCATAAACGAAAAATCCATAGTTCTGGACGGCGGCGTCCACGGCACGCTTTTCGTCCGTGTCGCAAAGAAACGGCGTGGCGATCGCGAAATTCGGATTCACGGCGTAGCCCAGCGGCACGCACTCGCTTTCAATCGTCGCGTAGTAGTCGCGTACCCACTGGCGCGCCTCCTCCGGGCTGACGAACGAGAATGTCAGCGCGCCCATGCCGAGCCGCGCTGCGTCCAAGATCGATTCGCGCCGCGAGCACGCCATCCAGAGTGGCGGATGCGGCTTCTGCAAAGGCTTCGGCAGAACATTGCGTGGCGGCACCTTCACATATTTCCCTTCGTGGCCGGTGAACGGATTTTCGACGAGCATGCGCACGGCCACGCTCATGCCCTCGATCTGCATGGCCTTCTTTTCCTCCTGTGGGACCAAGAAGCCGCCGAGCTCCGTGGTGGTGGCGCCGGAACCCATTCCGAAGTCGACGCGACCGCCGCTCAACAGGTCCAGCGCAGCGATTCGCTCGGCCACGCGCGCGGGATGATTGATCAGCGGCGGCGTCTGGATGATTCCGTGCGCCAGCCGCAAATTCTTGGTGCGCTGGCTGCAGGCGGCGAGAAAAAGTTCGGGCGCCGAGGCGTGCGAATACTCCTCCAGGAAATGATGCTCGGTGGCCCAGACGTAGTCGAAGCCCGCTTTGTCGGAAAGCTCGACGATTTCAAGCGCGTCGTTCAGAAGCGTCCGCTCGGACTCCGCGCTCCACGGCCGCGGAAGCTGCATGATATGAATGCCGCCGAATTTCATGGGAACCTTTCTCGCTGTTTGGCGAGGCGTATTCTACGCGAATTCGACCTCGGCGGCGAAAGCCCGCATTTTGTCCCGGAGCTTAGCGTGGGCGCTCACTCCGGCCGGCCGCGGAGAATTCGTGTATAATCCGCGCCCGAAACGGATCATCGGCTGAAAGTCGGCCCCGGGGGTGGAATCCGCATGAAATCGTTTCTACGCGCGGTCTGCATGGCTTCGCTGTTCGCCAGTGTTTTTACTGCTTCGCCATTCGCATCCGCACAACAATCCTGCGAAAGTCTGGCGTCGCTGAAAATCACCAATGTGACCATTACCACGGCCACTGCCATCAGCGCGCCGCCCGACTGGAACGTTCCCAGCACCCCCGGCCGCTTCGGCACTCCGCCGGGCCTGAAAGTGTCCGTGCCCTTCTGCCGCGTCGCCGGATTCGCCACGCCGACCAGCGACTCCCATATCGGTTTCGAAGTCTGGCTGCCGGTCGCCGCCAACTGGAATGGCAACTACATCGGCATCGGCAACCCGGGTTTCATCGGCGCGATCAGTTATGGCGGATTGGTGCGCGAGATCGCGAAAGGCTCGGTGGCTGCCTCCACCGACACGGGCCACAACGACGTCGGTGCGACCAGCGAGGCTCCCGACGCCTGGGCCATCGGCCACCCCGAGAAAATTACGGACTGGGGCCACCGCGCCGTGCACGAAACGACCGTGGCGGCGAAGGCGCTGCTGCTGGCCTACTACGGCAGGCCCGCGAAACTTTCTTTCTGGAGCAGCTGCCATGAAGGCGGCAACCAGGCGCTGACGGAAGCGCAGAAATACCCGCTCGATTTCGACGGCATCGCCGCGGGCGATCCGGCCTACTACATCACGCACCTGCAGTCAGCCTCAGAATGGTTCGGCTGGATTTCGCTGAACGACGGCGGCGTCAAGGGCGCCCCCTACATTCCTCCGGCGAAGTATGCTGTGATTCACCGCGCCGTTCTGGACCAGTGCGACGCGCTCGACGGCGTCCGCGACGGCGTGCTCGAAAATCCGCTGCAGTGCCATTTCAATCCGGAAACGATCCGCTGCCCCGGTAAGACCGACAATGCCTCCTGCCTGACCGGTCCGCAGGTCGAAACTGCCAAGCACATTTACGAAGGTCCGAGGGCGGCCGACGGCAAATCGATCTATCCGGGCTTCGATCCGGGCAGCGAGCTCGGATGGAGCATCATGGCCGCGGGGCCAGATCCGATTAGCATCAGCACCGGATTCTTTAAAGCCGTCGTGTACGGCGATTTGAATTGGGATTACCACACGTTCGATGTCGAGCGCGATTCACGCAAGGCCGCCGAGGAGTACGGAGCGGCGCTCGATTCGAACAACCCGGACCTGAAGGCCTTCAGGGATCACGGCGGGAAGCTGCTGCTCTACAACTCGTGGGACGAGGCCGCCGTTCCTCCGCGGGCGTCGGTGGAATACTACGACAGCGTCAACGCCACCATGGGCGGCGTGGAGAAGACGAAGGATTTCCTGCGGCTCTTCATGGTGCCGGGAATGGGCATGTGCCCGGGATTCGGATTCGGGAATGACGGCACCTTCGACGCCATGGAAGTTGTGCAGAAGTGGCGCATAACGGGCGTCGCACCTGACCGCATCGTCAATTCGCACAAGACCGCCGGCGCGGCGGACAAAACGCATCCGGCATGCGCCTGGCCGCAGCAGGCGATTTACAAAGGCAGCGGCGATCCGATGGACGAGGCGAACTTCACTTGCGGCGTGGCAAAGAAGTAGAGTGGGCGTGAGCGGCGGGAACCCTAGGGCATGCGCATGCCGCTGCGCGCGCAATCCTCAAACATCGAGAGAACATTGGTAACCCCGAGCAGGTCTTTGATCGAGCCGTTGTAGTTGATCAGCAGAAACTCGCAATTCGCTTTCTTCGCTGATACGTAGATTCCTACCAGTGCGCCCAAGCCGGAGCTGTCCATTCGCACAACTTCCTTGAAATCCATCACGAGTCTTTTCGCGTGCGGCACCAGCTCGCGAGCATGTTTCTTCAGCTTGTCGGAATGTTCGCTCGTCAGCCGGCCCGCGCACACGACCAGCGTCTCGTCATCGCGGATTTCGGTGCTCATCGAAAATCCGCTTGCGGACAGAGGCAACGGCTCGCGCGCCATCTCAACATCTCCTCGGACAAAAACGCATTCCGCGTCGATGCGCCTGGGAATTCGGTCGGGCGTGTGCGCATTCTACGCGATTCACCCGGACGCGCAAGCGCGTTCGTTTGCAGCGCCTGCATTCTCAGAGGTTTTCGGCGGTCGAATCCGGTCAGGTGGAACCTTACTCTGTATTCTGTGCTCTCGTCCGGTATGGGCTCGGGGCGAAATATGATTCGATGTTTCAGTGCGGCGCCTCGCTTTGCCGCGCGAACGCAGATTCGACGGGGACCACAGGACGGGCCGAATGAAATGACCCGCTCGACGGAGGTCATCTTGTGAACAGCGCGGCTTGCTTGGCACGCTCGGGACTCCCCGCTTCCCGCAGCGCCGCACATCCCCTGCACGAAACTCTCATCGCCAAATCCCGTTACGGGAATCCATCGCAACCCCCTCAAAACAAAGACCCGGCATTCGTCTTGATCACCGGGAATCGCGAAACCTGCGTCTTCGCTGGGCGATTGAATCCGCACGCCCGCTTGTGCTAGCATCCCGGCTTTCTCGCCCTACGCCTGCTCCCCCGCAGGCCGCGGGCCGGAGGGTTCATCGCGCGCGACCGCCCGGGGGCGGGTTAGCGATGTTAATCCCAAATTACAGCACGAGGTCCGCCGTCCTTCCTGTTCCCACGCGAAATGCCTGTTCAGCGGCGGAAATCCGCCCGCGAGAATGCCAGCGGTCCTTCCTTGCTTCTCAATCTTCCAGAGTTCCAGCACAAGGAGCGTAATCATGAAGTCCCACACAACCGATTGGATTCGCAATGTTGGCATTGTCGGCCACGGCGACACGGGGAAAACCCAGCTCGTGTCGTCGTTGCTCTACACCGCGGGTATGACGCCGCGACTGGGGAAAGTGACCGAAGGCTCGACCACCACGGACTGGGACGAAGAGGAAATCGCGCGAAAAATATCGATCAACACCGGCCTCGCCTTCGCCGAATGGCAGGTCGCAGGCCAGCCCGAAAAAACCAAGATCAATTTGCTCGACACCCCCGGCTATTCCACCTTTATCAATGAAACGAAATCTTCTCTGATCGCCGCGGATGCCGCGCTGATCGTGGTGGACGCGGCCTCGGGCGTGCAAGTAGTGACCGAAAAAGTTTGGGACTATGCGACGGAGTACGACCAGCCTCGCGCGTTCGTGCTGAACCGCATGGACCGCGAGCTGGCGAGCTTCGAGCGCGCGCTCAGTTCGCTCGAACAGGTTTTCGGCCGCGGAGTCGTCGCGATCCAATTGCCGATCGGCGCTGAACGGGGATTTCGCGGAGTGGTGGATCTGGTGACGATGAAGGCGCTGATCTTCACGCCCGACGGCGACGGCAAAGCGAAAATTGAAGAGATTCCCGCGGCGCTCGCGGACGAAGCCAAAGCCGCGCACGAACGCCTGGTCGAAATGGTCGCCGAAGGCGAAGACGAACTGATGCAGGAATTTTTCGACAAGGGCACACTGCCGGTGGAAGACCTGAAAAAGGGCCTGCACGAAGAAGTGCGTGACAAAAAGATTTTCCCGGTGCTGCTCAGCTCCGCTCTCCATAACATCGGCAGCGACGCAATTCTGAATTTCATGACCGAGATTCTGCCCTCGCCCGCCTTTCGCGGAAAAGCCACCGGTTATAGGACGCCGGAACACAAAGGCGATGCCGTCGAGCGTGCGATCGCATCGACTGAGCCCGTTTCGCTCTTCGTCTTCAAGACGGTTGCTGACTCATTCGCCGGGAAAATCAGCTATTTCAAGGTCGAATCCGGCACCCTGAAGAACGATGCGAACATCGCCAATTTCAATCGCGGCACGCAGGAACGCTTCCAGCACGTTCAGGTGATGCAGGGCAAAACGGCCGTGGCCGTGAACGATCTGTACGCCGGCGATCTGGGCGCCATCGCGAAGTTGAAGGACACCACCACCGGCGATTCACTCGGCGACAAGAACTCCCCAATCTTCTACCCGCCGGCGCGCATCCCGGAGCCCTCCATCACGTTTGCCGTCGAGCCTAAGACCCGCGCTGACGAAGACCGTATCGGCGTGGCCATTCACCGCATTCTCGAGGAAGATCTCGCTCTGCGCTTCGGCCGCGACCCGCAGACCAAGGAATTCCTGCTTTCCGGCGCCGGCCAACAGCACATCGAAGTCGTGGTCGCGAAGCTGCGCAAGCGCTATCACGTCGAGCTCACCCTGAAACCGCCGAAGGTTCCCTATCGCGAGACGATCCGCGGCAAGGCCGACGCGGAAGGCAAGCACAAGAAACAGACCGGCGGCCACGGCCAGTTCGGGCTCTGCCGCATCAAGATGGAGCCGCTGCCGCGCGGCAAGGGAATCGAGTTCGTGGACGATGTGTTCGGCGGCGCGATCCCGAAAAACTGGATCCCTTCGGTCGAAAAAGGAGTCCGCGATTCCGCCGAACGCGGCTACCTCGCCGGATTCCCGGTCGTGGATTTTCGCGTCAGCCTCTACGATGGCAAGTATCACGACGTGGATTCAAGCGACATGGCCTTCAAAATCGCGGGATCGCTCGCATTCAAGGAAGCCATGAAGCAGGCCCGGCCCGCCCTACTTGAACCGATCATGCACGTCGAGGTCTACGCCCCGGATCAATATTCCGGCGACCTGATGGGTCACCTCAGCGGACGGCGCGGAAAAATCAACGGCAGCGATTCGCGTGCAGGAAACGTGGTGGTGAAAGCGCAGGTGCCGCTGGCGGAAATGCTCAGCTACGCGAACGAACTGATCTCGATGACGCAAGGCCGCGGGAGCTATTCCATGGATTTTTCCCATTACGATTTCGTCCCGGCGGAAATTGCGGAGAAAGTGATCGCGGCGCACAAGCCGCACCATGCGGAGGAAGAAGCGGCCGCGGCATCGGCTTAGTCCCGGCGCGGCGGGCGATTATTGTCCAGGCGTAATTTCGGCCTGCGTCGGTCGTGCAGGCCTCGGTTTTGCGGCCTGCGCGATCGGACCGCTGGGCAAACTCGTGGCCGGCGCAGCGTTCGTGGCAGTCTGGTCTTTTTTCTGAGGCTGCGCGACGTTGCTCGAGCTCTTCTGCGGAGCGGCGGTCGCCCAGGTCGGACAGCCAATTCCGTAGCACGGACCCGAATTGTGCCACGCGCATCCCGTCAGGGACGTCGCCAAGGCACCCAGAACTACGAGTTTTTGGAAATTACCCATTGTCTGCCCCCTTCGAACGCGCGGCTGGACATGAACGGCTGGTAGTCTTCTTGCCCCCATAGTGGCATAAAAAGCGAACAGCACTCAGTGGCCATTAGACCAGTTTCCCCTGCAAAGCCAATAGGGAAAGGAAGGCGAAGCCTCTGGGCGTTGGGTGCGCTTAGGACAAGCGGGGCAGGAAAAACCCCGTCTGACGGCGGTGCTCCTCAAATGCAGCGCCGAACTGCGCGTCGAGCAGCTTTTCCTCCTGGCGGGACTTGGCAATGAATGCCGCCAATATCACAACGAACGCGACCAGCGCGCGGTAGCGACCCACGGCGAGCGTCGTTCCCAGGATAGCGGTCAGCATGCCGGTGTAGATCGGGTGGCGAATGTTCGCGTACGGTCCTGAGCGGATCAATTGATGGCCCTCGCGCAGGGCGACGGTCGCGCTCCAAAATTTTCCCAGGTGGTACCGCGCCCAGATCGCGAACGCGACACCCGACCATGTGAGCAGGACGCCGGTCAAAATGATCCTGTCGTCGCGGGGAATGAAGCGGCCATTTAGAATTCCGAGGCGCGGATCCTGCTGGAACAACAGCCAGTACGCGCCGACCATAACCAGAATTCGAAGAATCAGCCCTCCGCCGGGTTCGCGCCGCTCCATCCGGTTGACGCCGAACCGAGCGATTAGCCAATAACCCAGAAAAACCAGCCAGGCGAGCCTGAGCGCAGACTCCGGATTGAAACTCATGCCGCCATCCTCCTGCCTGCTGCTTATTACGTCCTTCGCCGCTGGAAAGTTTCGCACGCGGCCGGCCATTCCGCCGGACAAATTGGCGCTTGCGATTGCGCCGCAAAATGCGTCAAGCTCGTCGAGTCATGAAGAAATCATCGAAAGCGCCGAAGTGGGGCGATGCGACGCTGGCGATTCACGCGGGCGAAGACAAATTTCGCGTCGGCGAAGGCGTGGGCACGTCGATCGCCCGCACGGCGACCTTCACGTTCGCCAGCACCGAGGAAATGAAGCGCTGGGCCGAGGGTAAGAGCTCCGCCTACATCTACACGCGCTACGGCAACCCGACGCTCACTATCGCCGAGAAAAAGATCGCCGCGCTGGAGGGCGCGCAGGCCGCCGTGGTGGCGGCTTCGGGAACGGCCGCGATTTCCGCTTCCCTGCTCGCCGTTCTGCGCACGGGAGACGAGGTGATCGCGTCGCGCCAGCTCTATGGCGGCAGCTACCGTCTGCTGCGCGACGTGTTTCCGCGTCTTGGCATCGGTGTCCGCCACGTGGAATCCGATCTCGCCGGGATCGAGCATCTGGCCGGGCCGCGAACCAAGGCGCTCTATATCGAAACGCCTACGAACCCGACGCTGCGCCTAGTCGACCTGAAAAAGGCCGCTGCATTCGCGCAGGAATGGGGACTGGTCGCGATCATCGACAACACGTTCGCCAGCCCTGTGCTCCAGAAGCCGCTCGAAATGGGATTCAACATTGTGGTGCACAGCGCCTCCAAATACCTCGCCGGACATTCCGACGTGATCGCCGGCGCCGCCGCGGGCAGCTCCGTTCTGATCGACAAGGTGCGCGCCAACGTGATCCAGATCGGCGGCTCGATGGATCCCGAAGCGGCATTCCTGCTGATCCGCGGCCTGAAGACCCTCGCCATTCGCATCGAGCGGCAGTGTCAGAGCGCGATGGTCGTCGCGAAATTTCTGGAAAAACACCCCAAGGTCGCGCGCGTCCACTACCCGGGCCTGCCGTCACATCCCGACCACAAGCTCGCCAAGCAGCAGATGCGCGGCTTCGGCGGCATGCTTGCTTTCGACCACAAGGACGGCCTCGCCGGTGCGCGGCGATTCGGCGACCGCATTCGCGTGTTCCTGCTGGCGGCGAGCCTAGGCGGCGTCGAATCGCTCGCCGTGCTGCCGATCTACACCTCTCACTACAAAATGTCCCCCGCTGAACTCAAGGCCGCGGGTGTTTCGCCCGGCACCCTGCGCGTTTCCGTTGGCTTGGAAGACTCCAAGGACCTGATCGAAGATCTTCGCCAAGCGCTGGCCTAACCGGCCAGCTCATTCGCCGGGCGCCCGCCGAGTCGAACTCTATCCGAAAACCGAGTGGAGCAGCCGCGCATCCCGGTTCGGTTGCCGGAACGCTGGCATTTGTTCGCTCTTCGGGGTATAAGCCTCATCGGCCCGGTGCCGGAGACCATGTCAGGGCACCCGGCGGGCGAAACCTCGCTAGTACGGTATGTGGTCTGTTGGTCAATGGGCGGTGGCCAAGTTCCATTGACCGGGCCGTAAGTACTTCTTAATATTTTCGTTAGCGTTATAAGGGTTCGGGAACAAATGAAATCCGGAGCGCAAATTTGGGTCGCACTGGTGGCAGGTGCGTGCCTGCTGGCCGGCTGTAACGACACGGTATCAAGACCCGCGCAAGTCCGTGCGCCGGCGCCCACGCCGACGCCGGTCGCCACGCCCAGCTACGCGACCGAACCGCTGCCGGTGCCGCTCCGGGCGGACGCCGCCACCGACAAGAATTTCGAGAAGCGCCCCGCGATTGATATCCTCGTCGCGGGAGTCCAGGCTGTGTACGACGCCGGCCAGGTGCAACTGCAGGCCGGGCATCGCGACAAGGCCCAGGAGAAATTCGGCCTCGCCGCGGACATGATTCTGAAGAGCGGCTTCCCCGCCGATTACAATCTTGCACTTTCGAATCTGTCCGACGAAATTGGCGAAGCCTCGCAGCCCGCCGATCTGGCCGCGACCTACGCGGCCGGTTCCGACGAGGACACCGACGAGGAGGAATCCGAAACTCCGGCCGAGCCCGCGCCAATCGATGAAATCGCCGACCTCACGCTTCCTGCGGGCGACCCCCGCCTGGCGCTCAAGGCCGAGAAGGAATTGATCGGCGTTCGCCACGATCTGCCGCTCACGGTCAACGATTCGGTCCTGCAGTACCTGAGCTTTTTCACCACCACGCACGGCCGCATGATCGTCGAGCACGGCCTGGAACGCGAAGGCCGCTACGACACAATGATCCGCCGCGTGCTGAAAGAAGAAGGTGTTCCGCAGGATCTGATTTATCTGGCGCAGGCCGAAAGTGCGTTCCAACCGCAGGCCGTTTCGCGCGCGGGCGCCCGCGGCATCTGGCAATTCATGCCCTATCGCGGCGAGGAATATGATCTCGAGCGCACGTACTGGGTAGACGATCGCAGCGATCCGGAAAAGGCGACGCGCGCCGCCGCCCGCCACATGCGCGACCTTTACGCCATGTTCGGCGATTGGTATCTGGTGATGGCCGCGTACAATTCGGGCCCGCTGAACGTGCAACGCGCCATCGAGCGTACCGGCTACGCGGATTTCTGGGAGCTTCAGAAACGCCACGCGCTGCCGAAACAGACTCAAAATTACGTTCCCATCATTTTAGCACTCGCGTTCGTCGCAAAGGATCCGTTGCGCTATGGTGTGCAGGTGACCCCGGAAAAGGCGCCGCAAACCGAGGCCGTCACTCTCGACCATTCGATCAGCCTGCAGCTCGTGGCCGACGCCTCCGGCGCAGACGTCGACGATCTGCGCCTTCTGAACCCGTCGCTGCTGCGCAGCGTCACGCCGAGCAACCCGGGATTCCAGCTCGCTCTGCCGCTCGGGACGGCCAAGAATTTTGAGGAAAATGTCCAACAGGTTCCGGCCGACAAATGGAGCAGCTGGCGCCTGCATCCTGCGATCGACGGCGAAACGCTGTCCGATGTCGCGCGCCGTTATCGCGTCACTGTCGCAGCGCTCGAATCGGCAAACCACCTCGAACCGCACGCCAGCGTGCCCGCCGGCTTCATGCTCAATGTGCCCACGCCGCCGGCCGTCGCTCGCCTGGTGCACTATCGCGTGCAGCGCGGTGACACGCTCGCGGGAATTGCCGAGCGATTCGATGTGACCGTCGACGACCTCAAGCGCTGGAATCACATCTCCGGCCCCCGCGCGCCGCGCGGCGCCCGTCTGCGCATCTATGCTGGCAGCCAATCAGCAGCCGTTCCGGCCACGAAATCAAAGTCCGTGCAGAATGAATCCAGCGGCTTTCAGACTGTTTCCATCGGCAAGTCGAACAAGCCCGAAAACGCGTCGACCGTCGAACATCGAGTGAAACCGGGCGAAACTCTTTATTCAATCGCCCGCGCCTATCAGACTTCCGTTTCCGCGCTCCGCCAGGCGAACCCGTTCCTGGCCGGCCGCCCGCTCCAGGCCGGCGACGTCCTAACCATTCAGCGATAACGCGCTTTCGATTCTTAACCCTACTATTTTCTGCACATTCCGGGCCTGCGCCATGGCTGGAACACGTCCCTAACTGGCCATTCGTGGAATACGGGGCAACCCTTCCGTTTTTTAAATCCATTGCGCCTTGACAAAGCTTCGACACTCCGATTATATGCGGAGACCTGAAAGTGCGGCCGTCCGGCAAGGCCCGCGACCCCACGGAGGATCGAATGTTTCACGCCAAGATGAACGAAGAAGAAGACGACGAGCTGCCCGCCTTCGACGACGAGGCGGAGGGCGAAGAACAGCCGCAGGAAATCGTAGAAGAAGTCGAGGAAATCATCGTCGAGGAAGAACCGGATGAGGAGGAGGAGGCCGCCGAAGCGCCTGCTCCCCGAAAGGCCGCGCCCGCTCCCAAAGCGAAAAAGGCGAAAAAAGCGAAGGCTCACCCGAAAACTGCCAAGAAAGCCAAGTCCCAGAAAAAGGCCAAGGCGAAGAAGCCTGCGAAGAAGGCCGCAAAGAAAGCGAAGAAGCGCAGACGCTAGGCCGTTTCACGACGGGACATAACTGGGTCGCGGGTCTGGGTCACAGAGGTGCGCTCGTTTCAAATTCGCGCAACTCCGCGACCGGCGCCGCCCGGCGCTCCCTCCGAAATGAACTTCCCCGGACTCCCGCCTTTCTCCCCGCGCTGTCATATTTCCCGATCGGAAGTGTTTCACTGGATGTACCCCTAACTGGACCGCCAGCCTGCGCGCTCGATGCCGCTCGCGGTCGAGCACATCCGGCGTATGCGCGGCGGAGCGATGGCGCATCGGATGCGCCGTGAGGACGACCTCCGCCAGCATCTGCAGTAGCGGGTGCCCCGCCGAATCAGCGGTTTCCGGGTCGTAGCACTTTCGCTGCGACATTCGGTGCTACCAAATCGACGCGCTTCGACCCTTGAAATTCCCTGGGGTCTGATCCTGGTATCGATCTGGACTCCGGAGCGAGCCTGTGTGACGATGTCGGCTCCTAGGGGGAAATCCAAAATGAAACGAAGAAATTTTCTGGCCGCGTCGCTCGCATCGGCAACCGCCGCACCTTTTGCTTTCGCGCGAGGGTCGCAAGATTCCACCGCCGCGGGCGCCCGCGAATACTACGAGCTGCGCCGCTACCACCTGCTCACGCCTCAACGAAAACTCGCCGACACCTATTTCCAGAACGCACTAGTGCCGGGACTGAACCGCCTGGGCATTCCGACCGTCGGCGTCTTCAACGTATCGATCGGAACCGAAAGTCCCGCCATGTACGTGCTGATCCCCAGCCCATCGCTTGAAACGCTCGTCAACACAGGCGTGCGCCTCGCCCAGGACGCCGGGTACGTCAAAGCCGCGTCCGATTTCCTGAACGCTCCCGAGAAATCCCCCGCCTACGTCCGCGTGGAAAGCTCGCTGATGTCGGCTCTCGCCGGCGCGCCGAAGCTCAGCGTGCCGGCCGCGACCGCGCAGAAATTGCCGCGCATGTTCGAGCTGCGCACCTACGAAAGCGCGACCGACCAGGACCATCGCGCGAAAGTGGCCCAAGTAGACGAAGGCGAAATCCCCATTTTCCTCAAAGCCGGTTTCTGGCCCGTCTTCTTCGGCGACACGCTCATCGGCGCGCGTATCCCGAACCTCACCTATATGATCGGTTTCGCAAACCTGTCGGAGAGGGACAAGGCCTGGGACGCTTTCCGCGCCGCCCCGGAGACGAAAACGCTTTTCGCTCAACCGAAGTACACGTTCGAAGACCTGGTAACGAATGTCGATAACCAGGTCCTCACACCCGCACCCTACTCTCAGATTTGACGCGCCGCGGGCTGCTGCTGTGGAGGCAGCTTACCACCTCTGGGTGTGCCGCCCCGCTGGCCTGCTCCAAAACGGAGGCGAACGGGTGAGCTGCCACCCCCCGCCCGAGCGCCCTGCGGTGCTCAACAACAAGACGAAATCGGGAAACCAGGCGCCGCAGACCCACGTTGACGTGCTTTTGCGATTCTGCTATGTTTCGTGTTCGTTAGGCCTCGGAGCCAAACCTTGACGCGTCGCGTGGTCAGGCGTAAGACATCCTCGAACGGAAGCCATAACCAATTGAAAAAGAAGGTATTAGCTTCAAATAAGGCGCGCGTGATGCCGCCCGATCCGGACGCTCCGGCCAAACAAGCCCAACTGAAGCTCTACGAAGAGGCCCTGAGACTGTTCCAGGACCAGAAATTCAGTCGCGCTCAGCAGGTGCTCGGGAAGGTTGTGGAAGGCCCCAGCAAGGAGCTCGGTGACCGCGCCAAAATGCACCTGCGCATCTGCGAGCAGCGCATTTCGCGCATGCCCGTGCCTGCGGCCAAGTCCGCCGAAGACCACTACACCCAGGGCGTCACTTTGATGAACCTGGGCCGCTGGGATGAGGCTCGCGACCATCTGGACCGCGCCCGCAAGGCCGCGCCGAAAGCCGACCATATCGTGTACGCCATGGCGGCGCTCGATTGCCTGACCGGCGAGGCCGATTCGGCGATGCAAAACTTGAAGGTCGCCATCCAATTGCGCCCCGAAAATCGCTACCACGCGCGCAACGACGAGGATTTCGCCTTCTTGCAAGAAGATCCGCGCTTCACCGAACTGCTCTACCCCGAACGGGATGGCTCCCCAGGCTGATTCCCTGTTCCCTTCATGAGTAGGATGGACGAGCACCGGGCGGCCTATCGCGTTGTCGCGCTGGGCGGCGGCACCGGTCTTTCCGCCCTGTTGCGCGGCCTGAAAGAACACATCGCCGAGCGGGGCAAATACCGCACGAAACTGCCCATCGGGGATCTCACCGCCGTCGTCACCGTCACCGACGACGGCGGCAGCTCCGGCCGGCTGCGGCGCGAATATCAGATCTTGCCTCCCGGTGATATCCGCAATTGCATGGTGGCCCTATCGCGCGACGAGCTTCTGCTGGGAGATCTCTTCCAGTACCGGTTTCCCGCCGGACGCGGACTTGCCGGGCACAGCTTCGGAAATCTGTTTCTGACCGCGCTCACCAACGTGACCGGCGATTTCCCTCGAGCGGTGCAGGTTTCCGCTCAGGTGCTGGCGATTCGCGGCAGGATTTATCCCTCGACGGCGCAGAATGTGACGCTGGAAGCAGAGCTGGCTGACGGAAAAATCGTCAAGGGCGAAACGAACATTTCGCGGTCGCGCAAACGCATTGAGCGCGTCAGATTGGTGCCTCGCCGCGTGCGGCCGCTGCCGGAGGTTCTCGCAGCCTTGCGCGAAGCGAACCTTATCCTTGTGGGTCCGGGTTCGCTGTACACGAGCATCCTTCCCAATTTGCTCGTCGAGGAGGTTTCCGAGGTGATCGCCAACTCGCGAGCGACGCGCGTCTACATCGCGAACCTCATGACCCAGCCCGGGGAAACGCAGAACTATTCCGTAGCTGACCACGTCCGCGCCATTTACAGACACACCGGCCACCCCCTGTTCGACCGCGTGGTGATTAATCGCACGCCGATCTCGCCGCGATTACTGCGGCGTTATGCGGCGCAGGGCGCCGAGCCCGTCGATCCTTCCTTCCAGGATCTCGACGCGATAGGCGTGAAATACGTGACGGGCGATATCGTGCAACAGGAAAAAGTCATCCGGCACGACCAGTTGCGCCTGACGAATCTTCTCTTGGATCAATTCGTATACGGCTCGGCCGTTCGCTGACTCTCCGGAAGCCTAATTTCCTGCCGGCGGAGCGGTCGGCGCCGTGTATCCCTCGCGGGCAATCACCACGACCTTCTTCATTTTGCCTTTCTTGTTCGCCAGCTCCATGGGGTTACCCTGTTCGTCCACGGCCTCTACCGTCAGCTTGTGGTACCGCCCATCGGGCGGAGTAGACGGCGAGAACACCAGCGTGTACTGGCTGCGCAGCATTTGCGCCACCGAGTTGAAGATCGCGGGCATCTCGCCCTGGAACCGCGGGAACCACGCGTAACCGCCGGACATCCGCGCAAACGTGCTCAGCTGGTTTTTCGCCTGCAGGTATCCGACGCCGGCGCCCGCCGGCGAATACAGGTCCAGGTCTTCGCCCATGCCAACGCAGAAAATCGGCACGTCGTTTTCCTTCAGCCGGCGCAAGGTGTCGTCCAGCGTGTGTTTGCTGAACGTATCGAACCCCGTCGCCAGCACGAGAATCGCCTTCTTGCCCTTCACATCGCGAAGTTGCTGCACGGTTTCAAGCACCGCGTCGAACAGATTCGCCTCGCTGAAGCTTGGAAAGTAGAGAGACCCAATGTCCTGGAGGACCTGTCTCTTATCCTGTGTAAAGTCATCGACTAGAGTCGTCTTGATATCGAACGTCTTTAATGCCACCCAGTCCTGCTGTTTCAGCTGGTTTAAGAAAGAATAGGACCAGTCCTTGGCCTTGTATCCGAAATAGCCGCCGAATCGCTTGCTGAACTCCATCAGCATCACGATTGTGATTGGCGCTTCGGTTGGCGCGAAGTTCGTGATTTGCTGCCGATTGCCTTCGTCGAGAATTCGAAAATTCTCGCGTTTCAGCCCGGCGACGATATTCCCGTCCTGGTCCGTCACCACGCAATCGACGGTCACCAGATTGGATTGCACCGAAATGGCCACCTGCGGCGGTGGCGGCGCAGTCGGTTGCCTCTGGTTTTGCGATTGGCCGGGCGCGGGTGGCGCCGGCTGGGAGGGTTCCTGCGTCGGAGCGGGCGCTTGCGGACCTTGCTGCTGCGCCCGCGCGCTCCACGATTCGGCCGGAATTCCCAGCACAGCGATCAGCACGCCCATCAAAGTCACGCGAGCCCATGATTTCATGCCCATAATTCCCTCACTCCGCTTGGATGCCGTGACAGCCGAGGGTGGATGGTCCGTTGCAATTCAGAAAACCGCTTCCGTAGCCGCGGCAGGCCCCTTGGGCCGCAATGATAGTATCAATCATCATCGCTCAACGATTTACTTTCAGATTCACCGGGAGGCGAAAAGGATGGCGCGGACGTTTCGGCGAATTGTCATCAGGCTTGTTCTTACGCTTACGTCCGCAGCGCCTGTGTACGCGCAGAGCCATGCGCGGCCCGCGCGCGCGTTCGGACAGGCTCCCACACAGACCGCATCCTCTCAAAGCGCGCCCGCTCCGGGCGCCGATATTTCCCAGATTTCAAGCGACGCATTGAACTGGCTGCAGGATTTGATTCGCATCAACACGACGAATCCTCCCGGAAACGAACTCGTCGCCGCGAAGTACATCGCAAACCTGCTTGACAAGGAAGGCATTCACTCCGAAACGTTTGAAAGCACGCCCGGACGCGGTTTCCTGGTGGCGCGGCTCAATGCCAGCGCCATGCCTGATCCCTCGAAGGCGCTTTTGCTGCTGGCACACCTGGACGTCGTGGGCGCCGACAAATCGAAATGGAGCTCCGACCCCTTCGCGGCCACCACAGAGAACGGCTACATCTACGGTCGCGGCGCCATCGACGACAAAGGCATGCTCGCCGCGAATTTGGCCGTTTTCATCGCATTGAAGCGGTCTGGCGCACGCCTGAATCGCGACGTGATTTTCCTCGCCGAAAGCGATGAAGAAAATGGCGGCCAGCAGGGCATTCAGTTCGCCGTCGACAAACACTGGGACAAAATCGCGTCCGGCTTCGCCATCAATGAAAACGGCCGTGTGATCGTCAAGAACGGCAAGCCCGTCTACATCGGCATCCAGACCGACGAAAAAGTCGCCATGAATCTCGACGTGATCGCGACGGGAACCGCGGGCCACGCCTCCGTTCCGCGCAAGGACAATCCCGTTACGCATCTCGCCGCCGCGATGGCGAAAATCGGCGGCTTCGAGGCTCCCGTGCAGTTCAATTCCGTGACCCGCGCGTTTTTTGAAGGCCTCGCGCCCACACAGGACGAGGACACGCGCAAATGGATGCAGGCCCTCGGCACGCCCGACCGCGGCGACCACGCCGCCCGCTGGATTTCCGACGCGAATCCCACATGGAACGCCATGCTGCGGGACACCGTTACGCCGACCATGCTGCAAGCCGGCATCCGTCAGAATGTAGTCCCGTCCGAAGCGCGCGGCGTCGTGAACGTCCGGCTGCTCCCGGGCAATCAGCTCGAGCCGCTCGTCTCGAAACTCAGGCAGCTTGTGAACGATCCAGCGGTGCGCATCGAAACCGAACCCGGTGGCGGCGAGGCATCGCCTTCGTCTTCGCAGACAACCGATCTCTACGCGGCGATCACGCGCGTAGCCGGACGCGAATTCCCCGGCACACCGGTCCTGCCCATGATGTCCACAGGATTCAGCGATTCCTGGGAGCTGCGCATGCGCAACGTGCAGGCCTACGGGCTGGTGCCCTTCCCGATGACCGATGACGACTGGAGCCGCGTTCACGGCGACAACGAGCGAATCCCCATCGACGCCTTCCGCAAAGGCAT
>CAZLWY010000038.1:0-1917 GCA_964563425.1 uncultured Acidobacteriaceae bacterium
CGGTCGATGAACCACCCCCAGAAGAAATAGCCGATTTCCCAGCCGAGCGGCGGCAGCCAGAGAATCCGGCCGAGCTGTCCTTGGGTGAGACCGACCACCTGGGCGAGGTAAAGCGGCGCGAGATAGAGAATCACGCCGATCGGCAGCGCGCAGATTCCGTAGGCTGCCACAAGGCTCCAGAAGCGGCGCTCGCAGGGATTGGGGAGCGTGATGCGTCGCGTCTGCGTGGCCCCGGACTCGGCCGAAAAATCCACCGTGCCACGCCAAGCGAACACCCAGGCCACACCGGCGACGGCTGTGACAACAAAAGCCGCGCGCCACCCGTGCGCCAGCGCAATCGGAGTGACGATCAGCGGCGTGATGATCGCGCCGAGCGATCCGCCACTATACGCCACGGCCAGGCCGCGCGACTGTTGATGCGTGGGCAGCCAATCGGACGTGGTGCGCAGGCCTCCGGGAAATGTGGCGCCTTCGCCAAAGCCGAGAATTGCGCGCGCCACGGCGAAGCCGAGAAAGCCGCTCAGCATTGCGTGCGCACCGCAGGCGATTGTCCAGATGGTGACGGCAATGATCATCCCGCGACGCAGACCGATGCGGTCGAGGACCGCGCCCCAAATCGGATTTCCAAGCATGTAGGCAACGCTGAATGAGCTGATGATTTCGGCGTATTTTTCGGCATTGAGTTTCAGGTCCGCGAGGATCATGGGCGAAAGCACGGCGAGGATTTGGCGGTCCATATAACTGAGCAGCGAACAGGCCAGCATCATGGTGACCGGCCACCAGGAGTGAGCGGAGATGCGTGGTTCGGTGACGATCGGTGAGGAGTTTCCCATTGGCATCGGCGAGCGAGGGATCATAGCGCAGGCTGCTTGCGCTCGGCGGTGTCTTTTGTGGACACCAGCCTCAGATTCAACGTCGCGCTGAAGTGAGCGGAGCCGCCTCTACGACGCGATGTCCGCTAGGTTCAAGGCATACGGGCAGGACCCGGATTTCGGAGAGACACTTTGTTCTGACTGCCGAACGGGGCCGCTTCGTAGCGCGCGAAGAAAATCGAGCGGCGGGCTGATTCGGTGAATCGCTCGAACACGAGCAAGCCTCCGACCTTACGGGGCCCGCAAGAATTCTACCTCAGCCGCGAGCGGGCTTGTGTTTTGGGGCAAGGCGCGAGAAGCTGTCGACCCATGTGATATGTTCCTCCAGCGAAGCCACTCGAAGAACTGACGAAAGGAATCACGTATGACACCCGCTACCAAACCGATTCGCCGGATTGCGACCGAGGAGGCATTTTCGGTGCCGGAGGTGGCCGCGGCGCTGCGCGACGTGGCTCGAGCGCCCGGCAACAGCCTCGATCTGATTCTCGTGTCGCGAATTTACGACGCCAAGGTGGACGACGTGCAGGCACGGCTGCTGCCCAGGCTGCTCGATCTCGAGAAAGAACGACTGAAGGACATGGACGCGAATGGCGTGGACATGCACCTGCTGTCGCTGACGGCGCCGGGCGTGCAGATGTTTGATGCGGACACGGCGACGGAGCTGGCCGAGCTTGCCAACGACAAGCTGGCGGCGGTGATCAAGCGGCATCCGACGCGCTTTGCGGGACTGGCGACGTTTGCGCCGCAATCGCCCAAGCGCGCAGTGAAGGAAATGGAACGCGCGATGAAGAAACTGAAGCTCAACGGTTTCATTCTGAATTCGCATACGCACAACGAGTACCTGGACAACCCGAGATATTTTCCGATTCTCGAGGCGGCGGAGGATCTGGGCGGCTGCATTTACATTCACCCGCGCGCCCCTTCCGACGGTCTCGCGGCACCGTTCCGCGATTACGGACTTGATAGCGCGCAGTGGGGATACGGGATCGAGGTTTCCACGCACGCCGTGAGGATGATGGTGAGCGGCGTGTTTGACCGCTTCCCC
>CAZLWY010000039.1:0-11332 GCA_964563425.1 uncultured Acidobacteriaceae bacterium
AAAGCTCGGCGCGCCGGCCTGCACGCTCCACTCGGTCACGGTGCCGTCGTCGTTTTTCACGTCGACCGTGAGGTAGCTGTGCGGATTGATCATCTCCCACTTCACGCACGTGCCGTGAAGGGTGACCGGCTTGTTGAAATCGAATTCCGCGCCGAAGGAGTGGTGTGCAGGCGCCGCCGGCGCGGCGATCAGAATTGCGACAATCGCAAGCAGTCCACCCCAACCCTGTCTCATCACGCTTCCCCCGCCGAACAACGGCCCCAGAAAGCCGATCAAGTGCCTCGTGAATAACACGAGTGCGGGATGGCGTCAATTCGAGAAGAGGAAGAACGCAGTTGGGTGCCCCCCTGCGTTCTTCCGAGCGAACCTCGGGTCGAAGCTGAAGCTCCGCCCCTTGGAACCGGGGAGAGAATCTCCGGCTTCGCGCTCTACTTGATTGCCGTGGAGGATGCGTCCGGCTTTCCACCCGCCTTGGGCGCCTGGTAGCGCGTCAGGAATAGCAGGAAAGGCGTGACTTCGAATGGCATTTTCTCGCGGGCGGAATTCAGAGCTACGGGCTTGGCTTTGAGCAGCTCCACGCGGTCGTCCCACGGGTTCAGCTTCACGCGACCCCCCAGTGGCAGCGCCGCGACCTGATCGACTTTGTTCTGGTCGAGCGCCGGTCCCAGGCTTGCCAGCGCCGAACTGAGCGCCACGCCGTGGCCGAGCCGCGCGTCGATGAGCGAAGGAAGAGCCTGCGATTCCGCGTTCAGCTGTTTCATGAAGAGCGCGGCGCTGCCCAGCTTGTCTTTATAGGGCGAGTTCTTCAGCAGATCGAAGGCTTTCTTGCCCGACATATCGATCTCGGCGGGCGTGCCCTTGAACGAAAAGTGAGAGAGCGCGTCGGCGGCCGTGACGTTTGTCGTATCGTTGAATCCCCACTGATCGGTCGAGGGTTTCGTCATCAGGATCTCGGCCAGTCCTTGTGAAAGCACGGCCGCGAGGCTGGCTTCGTCCGGCAGCACGTCGACCAGGCCCCGGCTGACGACGATCGTATGGCCGATGGTGAAAGATTCGAGCGTGCCGGTGAGCATCACGCGGCAGTGAATGTCGATGTCGAGATTGTTCGTGACTTGCAGGTTGTTGACGACGGTTTCAAGAACCTTGTCCACTTCTCCCGGAGGCGCGACCAGGCCGATCCGCTGCAGGCGGTCGAGTACGTTGTTCTCGGCCGTCTCTTGCCATTTTTGCTCGGCTTCAGTTGGAGAATAGTCCTGAGCTCCCTTGCCGCGATCGAGACCCTGCTGATCGAGCGGCTGCTGATTGAAGTCGGCCGGATGGCTCAGATTGGTGAGGTTGTATCCCCACAGGCGGGTCTGCGCGCGGAATCGCACGGGAGAATCGGTATTGTCCTTGAGTTCCGATTCCTGGCTGTAGATCAGAGCAGGCAGCCAGAGGTCCGGCTGCAGATTCATGCGCCAGCTGTCGAAATGGAGATTGAAGCCTTTGCTCTCGCCGTCCGATGAGGTGAACACGCCGTTAAAGCGGACGACGGCGAAACCCTGATCCTCCGCCCAGATGCGACCGTTGAAGCGAGCCTTGCCGGTCTTGGGCAGCGGTGTGACGTCGAAGACCAGACAGCGGACTTCGCCGATGAATTCGCGTCCGACGTAACTGAATTCGTAGTGCTGGCGATCGAAGCCGTCGGGATCGATGTAGAGCATCTGCAGGAAGCCGTTGGCGTCGGATTTTGATCCCTCGAGGTGCGCGAACGGGTTGAATTCCTCGCTCTTGCTCTTCCTCTTGTCGAGCAGTGAATCTTCGGCGGCACCCTTTGCACTGGAGAGCTCCGCCTGGCCGAGGAAATAGTGGTCCTTCACCGGCACGATGCCCATTTCCGGATCCGGTTTCATGTCCTGGACGTAGGTTTCAACGATGGGGTTGTAGCGGCGTATGACGGCGACCTCGTCATGCTCGCGGGCGACGATCTGGTCGATTGCCTGGCCCACGGTGGTTACCGAGGAGTTCGACCCGCTTGATTGCGCCGAGGCGGCGCCGGCGAAGATGCCTGCCAGTATGATGGCGGCAGAAGAAAGCTTTAATGCACGCATGTTTCCCCCTCAGAGAAAAACCTACTCCGGTTGAATGGACTTGCCTACCCTTGCTTAGTAAGGTTAGCAAGGAGCCGGGGCCGGCGCGCGACAACTGGACGGGCATGTGCGCAATGAATCAGTTAACAAAAGTACTAGTCGGAGCGACCGTCACGCTTGTTTGTGACCCCGGGCGTGGCCGGGTTTTGAGGCAACCGCCTTTGTAAAATTGCTGCGGAGACAGGCTGAGACTCGATCGGGATGCTTGTGCCGGCGGTAAGATGGTCTTGTGTTTCGAGCGTCGACCACAGGCATTTTCTGGGCCTCGGACTCCCTGGACGCCGGGGTGGGGGCCGAAACTTTCGCAAGATACCCGACCCGAAACCCCTCCGGCAGCCTGATCTGTTTGTCCGATTGGGTGTTTGCCCGGCTTGACAGGCACTCTGGCGACCGCTATAGAAGATACATGCCCCAATCGATATTCATTTTTGATTTCGGAACGAACGAAGAAGCGGCTCAGCAGGCGCGCCACAAAATCGACGGCTGGAAGCAGGGATTCCGGCTCGGCGATAAGATGAAGCTGAAGTTCGAACGCGAAGACGCAGCCGCCAGGGACAGCGGTGAAGAGAGCGCGGCTGCTAAGCCCGCGAAGAAATCCTCGTCAAAGAAGGCGGCCGAGAAAAAGGGCGAAGACGGCGAGGCTGCCACGCGCGTGAAGTTGCTGCTGCGGCTCGATTTTTCCGATCACGAAAAGCTTACCTATCAGCGGTGGATTGACCGCATCCCGAATGAGGAGCCTTTCAAGTCCGCGAACCCGGAGACGGTGCGAAGCGGCGATCCCGAGCATGCCAAGGTCGCGGAACTTTTCGATTCGCTGGATTGATGCCGGTTTGGGTCCTGTCAAAAGGATCCAGCTCATCGCACGGGATGCCGGCGCCCTCCGTCGCACAGAAGGGAGAGGTTGGCTGTTTGTGCGGTGGACGAATTGGCTATAATGGATTGAAGCTGGTTCACAGGGACCGTCCTACCGTCGGAGGCATTCCCGATGGCCTCTCAGGTCAAGGTCAAGACAACCGGATTTGACGCGACGAAGTACCACGGTCTGGACCGCGAAGCGCTGATGCGGATCTACCGCACGATGTTTCTTTCCCGGCGGCTCGACGACCGGGAGATCCAGCTCAAACGACAGAACAAGATCTTCTTCCAGATCAGCGGCGCCGGTCACGAGGCGGTTTTGGCTGCCGCAGGCCTGCTGCTGAAGCCGGGCTACGACTGGTTTTTCCCCTATTACCGGGATCGCGCGCTGGTCCTGGCCCTCGGCGTCACTCCCTATGAGATTCTGCTGCAGGGCGTTGGTGCAGCGGACGATCCTTCGTCGGGCGGGCGCCAGATGCCCTCGCACTGGGGGAGCCAGCGGCTGAACATCGTGCCGAGCGCTTCCTCGACCGGTATGCAATGGCTTCACGCCGTGGGTTCGGCCGAGTCTTCGATTTACTACGAAAAATTCCCGAAGGCGCTGGAGCAGGCGCGGAAGGCGCCGCTGGGCGACTCGCTGAGCCATCACCGTGACGAGATCACCTTTGTTTCCGGCGGCGACGGCTCGACGAGCGAGGGCGAGTTCTTCGAGGCGCTGAATGCCGCGTCGCTGCGGCGCGTGCCGGTGCTGTTTTTGGTGGAAGACAATGGCTACGCGATCTCTGTGCCGGTAGAGGCGCAGACGGCGGGCGGCAACATTTCCAAGCTCGCCGCGAATTATCCGAATTTCGCGTTTGAGGAATTCGACGGGACCGACCCTGTGGAAAGCTACGCGGCGCTGGCCCGAGCGGTGGCGCACTGCCGCGCTCGGCGGGGGCCGGCGCTGGTCCACGCCCACGTGACGCGTCCGTATTCCCATTCGCTTTCCGACGACGAAAAGCTCTACAAGACTTCCGCGAGCCGCGACGCCGAAGCGCAGCGCGATCCCGTGCCGAGATTCGGACTATTCCTGGTGCGCGAAGGGATTCTCGATGAAAGCGAGCTGCTGGCGCTCGAAGCGGAAGTGGACCGCGAAGTGCTCGCGGCGACGGACCGGGCGCTCGCGGCGCAGCCGGCGCCGGCCGATTCGATTTATTCCTTTGTGCACTCGCCGGATGTCGATCCTACGGGCGCGCAATTTGATTCCGCACCGAAATTCGCGGGCCACAGCGGCCCCACGGCCGCGAAAGCCAAGACCATGGTCGAAATCATCTCCGCGACGCTGGCCGACGAGATGGCCCACGATGAGCGGATCATCGTCTTCGGCGAGGATGTGGCCGATTGCTCGCGCGAAGAAGACCTGGCGCATGTGAAAGGGAAGGGCGGCGTCTTCAAAGCGACGGAAGGCTTGCAGCGAAAATTCGGCTCGCCGCGCGTCTTCAACACGCCGATCGCGGAGGCGGGGATCGTGGGCCGGGCGCTGGGAATGGCTGTGCGTGGATTGAAGCCAGTCGCGGAAATCCAATTTTTCGACTACATCTGGCCGGCGATGATGCAATTCCGCAACGAGCTTTCGAATTTGCGATGGCGCTCGAACGGCAAATTCAAATGCCCCGCCGTCGTGCGCGTGGCCATCGGCGGATACCTTACCGGCGGCGCGATTTATCACAGCCAGTGCGGCGAGGTGATCTTCACGCATATCCCGGGGTTGCGCGTGGTGATGCCGTCGACGGCACTCGATCTGTGCGGCCTGCTGCGCACGGCGATCCGCTCCGATGACCCGGTGATGGTGCTCGAGCACAAGCATCTTTACCGGCAGCCTTACAATCGCTCGCCCTATCCGGGCGCGGATTTCACGGTGCCGTTCGGCCAGGCCCGTGTGGCCCGCGAAGGCACCGACGTCAGCATCATCACCTACGGCGCTGTGGTGCATCGCGCGGAAGTGGCCGCGGCGGAACTGGCGCGTGACGGAGTGTCGGTCGAGGTGATCGACCTGCGGACGCTGAGCCCCTACGACTGGGAGGGGGTGGCGAAGAGCGTGACCAAGACGAATCGCGTACTCGTGGCATACGAGGATACGCGATCCTGGGGGTACGGCGCCGAAATTGCCGCGCGCATCGCCGATGAGCTATTCGGCGACCTCGATGCACCGGTGCGCCGCGTGGCGGCCGCCGATACCTTCTGCGCCTACCATCCGTCCCTTGAAGACGCCATTTTGCCCCAGACGGCCGATATCGTCCGTGCCGTCAAGGAATTGGCGTCGTACTAGCACTGGGCCCGGGCAGGAAACTTTTCGGGGTCCGACGGCGTATCTATTGATGAGCGCAGGAACCAGTCCGGCGCCGGGAGGTGGGCACCATGATTTGCGGGAATTGCCAGAGAGATCTCGCCGATTATTCGAATTTCTGCTACTACTGCGGCGCGCGCCAGCAGGCGTCGCCCTACGGACCGCCGCGGCCGCAGAAGCGCCTGATGCGCTCGGTCACCGACTACAAGATCGCCGGAGTCTGCGGTGGAATCGCTGAATATCTCGAACTCGATTCCACGCTCGTCCGCGTACTCTGGGTCCTGCTGGTGCTGATGCCGGTGCCCGTGGTCCCCGCGTTTCTCGGCTACTTCGTTGCGTGGCTCGTAATGCCGAAGGCGCCCTATCCGCTGCCCTACGCGCCCCCGGCGCCACCGAGCGCGCCGCCGCAAACGGCACAGACGGCCTAGTCCTTCGATTTCAGTTTGCGCGGCGACGAGCGGCCTTCGCGGAAAAGCGCCTGATCGAATGAGATGAGTCCCGCGCCGGTCGTCGCCAGCGCAAACGCCGCCGTAGCCAGCATCAACGGAAATTCGTAGTTCGGCACTCCCATCGGATTGGCGACGATATGGTGCGCGGCCCAAAGCCCCACGCCCATCTCCACAGCCAACAGCAGCCCCGCAATCCTCGCAAACAGCCCCGCGATCAGCATGCAGCCGCAGAAAAACTCGATCACGCCCGAAATGTAAGCGAAATACCCCGGGAATCCCAGGCGGGCGAAGGACTCCATCGCCTCACGCGTGTGCCCGAAAAGCTTCGGATAACCGTGGTAGATGAAAATCACGCCCAGCGCGACGCGAAGCAGCAGCAATCCCAGCGGCTTCAAATTCTCCAGAAACTTCATCATCCCGCTCCTTGAATCCGTGGCGACAAAAATGCTGGAAAAGCAAAGGCCGTGCGGATTGTAGTAGCAGAACGGAACAGACCCGAACCTTTTGCGACACATTGTGTTTATTTCTCCACGGCAGCCGCCCAAACGCACGGAGGCCCTGGTGTAGAATTAAGGCTCATCTCGAAAAAAACTGTGCCGTTGCCTCGCTCAATTCGCAAGCTGCTGCTCGGCTTCGCCGTCGTGCTGGTGGTCTGCCTAATCGCGTTTATCCGGTTCCATCACCCGACCTCACCCCTGGGCGTCGCGTACGCAGGGAACAAACAGGTCGTCCTGTGGGACAGCAGCGCGGAGATCCGCGAACCGGCCGGCACGCTGAAGTACGGCGACAAGCTCGACATCCTCGATCATTTTCAGCAACAGACGAAAGTCCGCACGTCGAGCGGCATGATCGGTTGGGTGGCGGAAGACGATCTGCTCTCGGTCGATCTGTGGCAGAAAATGCGCGACCTCGATTCAACCGCCTCAGCGTCGCCGGTCGAGGCCCACGGCGCCACGAAGGTGATCAGCAATTTCCACATCGGCCCGGGCCGCGAAACACCCCGCTTGCGCCAGATCGCCAAGGGTGTCCCGGTGGAACTATTCACGCGCCAGCCGGTCGAGGTGCCCGCTACGTCCGCTACAGTGAAAACGACGGCGGCGCCTGCCGCGCAACCAGGTCAACCCGGAGCCGAAGCGGACGCCCCTGCTCCGCCCACGGCCCGAAAAGAAGACTGGTGGCTGGCGCGCGCGCATCTGGCCGACGGCACCACCGCGACGGGCTGGATTCTCGGCCGATTCGTCGATCTCGACGTGCCCGAGCCGCTTCCGGATTACGCAAGCTCGGCGGGCATGCGCCCCACCGCCTGGTTCGAGCTGAACCGGGTGTCCGATTCGCAGGGCCAACCGAAGCCGCAGTATTTGTTGATGGGGACAAAAGGACCCGAAGGCCAGCCGTGCGACTTCACCCAATTCCGGGTGTTCACGTGGGGTAAGGCGAAAGAACGCTACGAGACGGCCTATGTCGGTGACGATCTGTGTGGCAAATTGCCGGTGAAGATCACGCACCTCGGCCCGGGCGCGAACGGCGATCCCGGTTTCACGTTCGTCGATTTGTCAGACGGCCGCGCCGCGCCGCGCAGCTATCAGATGCGTCAGACGGTTGTTCGCCGAGTGAAACAGCCGGGCGACGCGCCTGAAAAGCCTCAAAAGAAAAAGGAGAAGCGCAAGCGTGGCTAGACGTTTCCAAATGCGCAAAGGCGCGCGTTCTGCCGTCTCCGCCTTGTTGGCGCTGCCTCTGTTCCTCTCGACCGCCGGTTGCTCGCGGAACTCTTCGAGCGTCGAAGCGCAGGCGGTGGGAACTTTTTCGATTTCCTATATCGCGTCGTGGGGTATGAAGGGCAGCGATCCCGGCCAGTTGAGCCAACCCACCGATATCGCGACGGACTCGCTTGGCAACGTCTATCTCGCCGACGCGGGGACGCTGTTCATCGACAAGTTCACCTGGGACGGCCACCCTCTGCTCAGCTTCGGCCAGCCATCGCTGAAAGATCCGCAGGAGATTGCCGTTGATAGCGGCGGTGCGATTTATCTCACCGACCCGGGCCGTGGCTGCACATTCGTTTTCTTCCCCGAAGGCGATCACACCCACGAGTTGCACCTGAAGACGCGCCCGAGCGACGAGGACTTGCTGGGCGTCGCGGTAGGTGAGGACGGGCTGATTCACGTGCTCGATTCCGACGCCGGCCGCATTTACACCTACAACCCGAATTACCGGCTTCTGCGGAACTGGCAGCCGGCGGCGAACGTACCCAATGCGCGGGTGCGTGCGCGCGGCATTGCCGTCGGTCCGGACGGCCTCGTTTATCTGATCGATCCGTTGGGGAATCACATCTTGAAATTTTCAACCGACGGTCAATTCCAATCGCTGGTCGATGCGAGCGCCGACGGGATCTCGCGCAAGCTTAGCGACCAGTTTGCCGTGGGCCTCGGCTATATTTTCGCCATGGACGCGGACGGTCGCATGCTGCATGTCTGGACCGCGGACGGCCGGCCCAAGCTCGACGTCGATCTCGCTCCGGAACTGGGCCAGGGAAATCGTTCGGCTCCGTCGCTCGCCATCAGCCCACGCAAAGAGCTGCTGGTCCTCGACCGGCCGGACGTGCGCGTGCTTCGTTATCGGCTCAACTTCTGATACTTTCCTCTGCGGGAACTTTCGAATTCATCCGAGGCAAATTGCATGGCATTGCTGCTGACCGAAGCGGACGTTCGCGCGATTTTGACTTTGCCGATGGCGATGGAGTTGACGGAGGAATCGTTCCGGAGGCTCGCCAGCGGCGCCGGAGTTTCCCATCCACGGCGCCGGCTGAAGCTTGCCGAAAAAGGGCTGATGCATTACATGGCCGCCGCCGATTCGCAAGGCGGCTACGTGGGCCTGAAGATTTACACCGTATCGCCGAGCGGCTTGCGATTTCTCGTGCCGCTCTTCAGCGGCCACACCGGCGAGCTGCTGGCGCTGATCGAGGCAAACGGTTTGGGACAGGCGCGAACCGGGGCGGCCACCGGGGTGGCCACGAAGTTTCTGGCGCGGGAGGATGCGCGAATCGCCGCCATGATCGGTTCGGGCTTTCAGGCGCAGACGCAGGTGGAGGCCGTGGCCTTGGCGAGGAAGCTCGATCTGGTGCGCGTGTATAGCCGCGACGCGGCGCGCCGGGAAGCTTTCGCGAAGGACATGACCGCGAAGATCGGCGTGCGCGTGGCCGCGGTTGCGTCGGCCGAAGAGGCGGTACGCGGCGCCGATATCGTCACCACGATGACGAGTTCGCCGAAGCCGGTCCTGCTGGGGAAGTGGCTGGAGCGCGGAACACACCTCAACGCCGCCGGAGTGAACTTTGCGGAGAAGGCCGAGATCGACGCGGAAACGGTCGAACGCGCCGACCTGATCGCGGCGGACTCCATCGAGCAATCGAAAACGGAGGCAGGCGACCTGATCCAGGCGTTCGCTGGGGACGCAAAACGATGGGACGAAGTGCGCGAGCTTTCCGGCATCGTTGCCGGAAAGACGCCGGGCCGCACGAATCGCGATCAGATCACACTTTTCAAATCGAACGGAATCGCGATCGAGGACATCGTCGTCGCGGGCCGTGTCTACGAGCTGGCGCGGGAAAGGAAAATGGGGAAAGAAGTCCCGATGTTTGTGTGAGGATTTCTGCGGCCGTGCGGCGTCGACAGGACTCGTCTAGCGAAGCGAATCAGGCGCGAACGCGACGAAGGCGCTTGGCGAGCGCCTCGTGAAGCTTCATGCGGGTCGAAGGGGGCAGAGGCGCGGGCTCGGAATTGCAGAAGATCTCGATCGTCTGCTTGCAGGTATCGACCACCACGCGGCAGTCCTTGCATTTGCCGAGGTGCTCTTCAATCTGCGTGCGAAGCAGCGGGTCGAGAGCCTCGTCGAGATAGTCCGCGAGCTCCGTGATGATGGTTTTGCACTTCACTGATGTTCCCCCCGACGAAAGTATTGGTTAAGCGCCTGGCGCAATTTCAAGCGCGCGCGCAACAGGCGCGACTTCACCGCCGGCACCGTAAGCCCCAGGGCTTCGGCTGTGTCCTCAGTCGATAATTCTTCGATGTCGCGAAGCTGGAAAACGACTCGGAAAGATGGGTCCAGATCGCCGATTACTTTGCCCAGAATTCCCGACAATTCGGTCTGCGCGTAACGGTCGGCAGGCGAAGGTCCCCAGTCCTCGACTTCCCGTGGCACCATGTCCTCGCCCGTGTCCACTTCCTCGTCGAGCGAAACGACGTTGGGGCGCCGTTTGCGGAGCTTCATTAGCGCCTGGTTGACGGCGATGCGCACCAGCCAGGTGTAGAAGCGGGAATTTCCTTCGAAATCCTGCAGGTGCTCGAACGCCTTCAGGAACGCTTCCTGCATGGCGTCTTCGGCGTCTTCGCGATTCTGGGTGATGTTTTGGGTCAGGCGAAAGATTTTGCGCTCGTAACGTCCCACGAGTGTTTCGAAGGCGGAAATATCGCCTGCTTTGGCGGCGGCAACTAATATGGGTTCGTCGTCCTTCACTACCTGCGAAGGCAGCGGGCGGCGTGGCGTCGGGTCCAGTTTGGATGAACTCATCGGGGATTTTCCCAGTGGAAAGGTTAGCACAGCTTTCGGATTGACGCCGCCGGGAATGTATTATGATACCGAGCGACGCCTTTGCGCATCCATGTTGACTGCGTTTCGGGGCGACGGGCGCAGCCGGCTTCGACACTCCGGTTGGCCGGCCGGACGCCCGACGCCAACCGAGAGAGCCCGGAGAATCCGCGACATTCATGAGGACGCTGCCAGATTACCTGCGCAAGGGGATGAAGATGATCCTGGTCGGCTCGAATCCCGGAGATCGATCGGCGCGGGTGGGGCACTATTACGCGGGCCGCAACAATCAATTTTGGCCGATCCTGTATGAATCCGGCGTGATTCCGGAGCCCATCGGTTACGAAGACGACCGCCGGATGCTGGAATTCGGGATCGGAATGACCGACCTCGTGAAGCGGCCTACCCGGGCGGTCGATGAACTCGAGCGGAGGGAGTTCGCCGAGGGGCGCGTCCTGCTGGCGCAGAAGCTCGAGGAGCTACGGCCGCGGGTCATCGCCTTCAACGGGAAAATGGTCTACGAGAAGTTCACCGGCCGCGTCTGCAAACTGGGTCTGCAGAAGGAGTTGCTCTACGGCGCGCGCGTGTTCGTGCTGCCGTCGACCAGTGGATCCAATGCCGGGGCTGCTCTCTCGGTTAAGAAGCGATACTTCAAGAAACTCGCGACCTTGCTAAAGAGTCTAAAGGACTAGATGAGCGTCACACAAAATCAAGTCGCGACCCAACTGGTGCTCGAGGAGCGCTCCGGCTCCGTACTCACCCTGCGGCTGAATCGACCCGAGAAGCTTAACGCGCTGAATCCCGACCTATGCCGCACGTTGGTCCACAGTTTGCTCCGCGCGAGCGAGGACAAGTCCGTGCGCGCCGTGGTGCTGACGGGCGCGGGGCGCGGGTTTTGCTCCGGCGGCGACATCGATTTCATGCGCGAGGCGCGAAGTCGCAAGGCCGTGAGCGAATTCAAACCGATGCTGGAAATGGGCAAGGAAATTTGC
>CAZLWY010000040.1:0-1599 GCA_964563425.1 uncultured Acidobacteriaceae bacterium
CCACCACCACCGTGACCGCCGTGGCCACCGCGTCCACCACCACCGCCACCGCCGCCATGTCCGCGTCCGCCGCCAGCGCCGCCTCCGCCGCCTTCTCGCTGCGGGCGGGCTTCGTTCACAACGAGTGCTCGACCGAGGAAATCCTTGCCGTTTAGGGCGGCAATCGCCTTTTCGGCTTCGGCGTCGTCATGAATTTCGGCGAATCCGAATCCGCGCGGCTGTCCCGTAAAACGATCCCGAAGCAGCGTGAGTGAATCTGGTTGTACGCCGATCTCAGCAAATAGCGCCTGCACCTGCTCTTCTGTCGCTTTGAACGACAGATTACCTACGTACAATTTCTTCACGACCGCTCTCCTGGTCCCTGCGAGCACGGGACACGTCAACGCGCCTGAAGACACGGGATCCGCCCGCCGCCAGCCTCCAGGAAGGTGAATACTGCAGGCAAGTGCAAGCGTCCCCAGGAACGCAGGAGCATCTTGCTGCAACTGCCCCCCGCAGTCAACAACCGCGTCGCCCGGAGACCCTCCGGGTTGGATTTCCTCATCGGGGAGATCTCTAGCAGTATCAACGGCTTTAAAACTGTCCCACCCCGCGTCAAAACTCCGGCACGTTTGAAGAATTCGAATAAATCGTTCCCGATTAGTCGGGGCACGGCATGTCGAAGATCCGCCGCACGAGGACTGTGCCCTTCGCGCCATGCAGCTCGACGCGGTACGTCTGCAAAGACAAGCAGGCTCTCGGCGCTGCTTTTTCTTGACTTGTTCGAACGATCGAACCATCTCGAAAACTATTCTCGTATTCCACAGCTCTACGTAGTTCTACGGATTTTCAACGAGCGCGTTCTGCGCTACCATTGCCCGTTTTCTTATGGCAACTGAGACGACACAATCGGGGGCTTGCTCGCCGTGGCGGGATGGCTTACTAGCCACTAGCCGCCCATCACTAGCCACTGCATATCTAATCAACGGTTCTGCGATTAAAAACCCTCGTAAGGCATTGAAAACATGACTTCGGCTCCGCCTCTAATCTACGGTAAAGGGGGGTCTCGGGATTCGACTCTCGAGTCAGCCAGCACCCCGGATCGCGGTTTTGTGGTACCGGCTCGTCCTCGTGGGTCATCGCTTACGCACGCCAATGCGGATCGCTTGCCACTTATCACTCGTCACTGCTTTTCGGTGGTACGATGCCGCGAAGCACCCCGGGGATCCCTATGCTCGGAACGATGATGGATTTTCCGCTGACGCTCATACCGATTCTCGAGCGCGCGGGAAAACTCTACGGTCAGATCGAAGTCGTCTCGCGCCGCCCAGACCGCTCCATCTCGCGTACAAATTACGGCGCCATGTATCGCCGTGCCCGGCGATTGGCTCGCGCACTCGAGCTGGCAGGTCTTGCCCGGGGCGACCGAGTCGCCACGCTGATGTGGAATCACTCCGCGCATCTCGAAGCTTACTTCGGCATTCCCGCTTCCGGCGGCGTACTTCACACGCTCAATCTTCGACTCCACCCCAGCGAGCTCGCCTACATCGTGAATCACGCGCGCGATCGCTACTTGATCGTGGACGATGTGCTTCTGCCCATCTATGAATCAGTTCGTGA
>CAZLWY010000041.1:0-5016 GCA_964563425.1 uncultured Acidobacteriaceae bacterium
CTTTCCCGTCTGATGCGCGAAAAGCGCCAGGTCGCCGATCACGAAAATCTCCGGATGGCCGGGTACGGAGCAATCCGGCTCCACGCTGATCCGCCCCAACTTGTCGATCGGGGCGCCGGTCTGGTCCGCCACGCTGCGCCCCACCGGCGAGCCCAGCACGCCCGCCGCCCACAATATCGTGCGCGTGGGAATAATTTCCGTCGAATCGCCCTGGCGGACCGTCACCAGGTCTTTTTCGACATTCGTCACCATCGCATTCAACTGCACGATCACGCCCAGGCGCTCGATCATCTTCTTCGCCGCCTCGGAAAGCTGCGGCGGATAGGACGGCAACAAGCGCTCTCCGCCTTCCACCAGAAAAATCCGCGCGCTCGAAGGATCGATGCGCCGGAAATCACGCTTCAAAGTGTCCTTGGCGATTTCGGCCAGCGCCCCGGCCAGCTCCGCGCCCGTCGGGCCGCCGCCCACGATTACAAACGTCATCATCGCGCGCCGCTTCTCCGGATCGGTCTCGCGCTCGGCCGTCTCAAACGCCAGTAGAATCCGCCGGCGCATGTCCGTGGCGTCTTCAACGGTCTTAAGCCCCGGGGCCCATTGCTCCCATTCCTCATGACCGAAATATTGATGGCTCGATCCGGTCGCGACGATCAATGTGTCGTAGTCGATCGCGCCGTCGCTCAGAATCACGCGCCGTTTCGTGGCGTCGATTTCCACAGCCTCCGCGAGCAACACCTGCGTGTTCCGCTGCCGCTTCAGGATCGTCCGCAGCGGCGATGAAATATTCGCGGGCGAAAGCGATCCGGTCGCCACCTGATAGAGCAGCGGCTGAAACAGGTGGTAGTTGCAGCGGTCGATCAGCGTCACCTGCACGGGCGCGCGCCTCAACCGCAGCGCGGCGCTCAGCCCGCCAAATCCTCCTCCCAGAATCACCACACGATGACCCTCAGTCATGTCGCGAATTCAACCCCTGTTGATTCGATTCCAGGGGCCGCAGGGAGGCTCTCAGAAAAGCCAGAAATCCTGCCGGACTTCCCGCCCGGGCTGCGGAAGCCCTGCTTGTGCGCTCACCAGGGGTCCTGATCACCGAGCGCGCAGACGGGGGCCAAGGGCGCCGCACGCGGATACGGAAATGACTGTAAGGTTATGATCTTACGCGACTTGGAAACAACCGCTCCACAGCATGCGCATGCATATGCTGCTTATGGAAAGTTTATGTCTCCCTTATTTGATCTTGATGGCGGCGGCGTACGCTCCGCCTTGGATTCGGCCCGTGGGACCGAGTCTGGAAAGAGAACGACGATGCCCATACTGATTGTTTTGACTCTGGTGCCAACGCTCTCGTTTTACTTTTACGTTCTGGTGCAGCTGGTGATGGAAGCGAATCGGCGGCGCCACCACGACACGTGCACTCTGATTGTGCCGTTGCATTCGGTCCGCTCGGCGGAGGCCGAGTACGACCGGCTCGACAGCCAGAAGCAGGCCCCCCGGAGCGATTTGGGGAGTACGGATCCGGTCCCTGGTCCTATCGCCAAGCCACGACCCTCCCAGGGCACGGCGGATGGCCAAGTTCTTTCGAACTTCTTGAGGAATCGCCTGTCGGTGACTGGGGCCCAGACGGGTCGCCTGTCGGCCAAGCGCGCCGCGAAAGGATAATTTCGATGCTGGACTTCATTTTTGTTGCCTGCACCGTTCTGTTTTTCGTTGTCGCGATCGCGTACGTCTGGGCGTGCGACCGGCTAAAGTAAGGGGAGAACTCCAATGCTCGGCAACATCATTCTTCTGGCAATCAGCTTAATGACGGGGATTTACCTGCTGGCGGCGCTGCTGTGGCCGGAGAGGTTCTGAACATGACTGCGATCGGTTGGTTTCAAATCGCGCTTTTTTTCCTGATTCTGCTGGCGGTCACCAAGCCGCTCGGCGTCTTCATGGCGCGGGTGTTTGCGGGCGAGAAGACGTTTCTCGACCCAGTGCTTCGTCCCGTCGAGCGGCTGATCTATCGCTCGACCGGCATCGACGAAACGCGCGAAATGGATTGGAAGGAATACGCCGTTGCGATGCTGCTCTTCAGCGCGGTCAGCATGCTGGTGCTCTATCTGATCCAGCGGATCCAGGGCCTGCACTTCATGCCCTGGAACCCGCAGCATTTCACGAGCGTCGAGCCGCATCTCGCGTTCAACACCGCCGCATCGTTCACCACCAACACGAACTGGCAGAACTATGGCGGCGAATCCACGATGAGCTATTTCACGCAGATGGCCGGCCTCGCGTACCACAACTTCACCTCCGCGGCCGTCGGCATCGCGCTCGCCATCGCCAGCATTCGTGGCATCGCGCGAAAGGAATCGAAGACCATTGGCAATTTCTGGGTCGATACCACCCGCTGCGTGCTGTGGGTCCTGCTGCCGGCGTGTCTGGTGTTCGCGCTCATTTTTGTTTCGCAGGGCATGGTGCAGAATCTGCGGCCGTACGACACAGCCAAGCTTCTGAATCCGCAAACGGTGCAAACCACCGGCGCAGACGGTAAAACCACGTCGCAGACCGTCACAGACCAGGTCATATTGCAGGGCCCCATCGCGTCGCAGGAAGCCATTAAGATTTTCGGCACCAATGGCGGCGGCTTCGTCAATGCCAACAGCGCGCACCCGTTTGAAAATCCCACCCCGCTCACTGATTTCATGCAGATCCTCATGATGCTCTCGCTGGGCTCCGGCCTAACCTACACGCTCGGTCGCATGACCGGCTCGCAGCGCCATGGCTGGGCCGTCTGGGCCGCGATGGCGATACTCTGCCTGGCCGGCGTCACGGTGATTTACGCAATGGAGTCGCATGGCAATCCGCTGCTGCATGGAGTCGACCAGCACGTCAGCGCGATGCAGCCCGGGGGCAACATGGAAGGCAAGGAAGTCCGGTTCGGCATCGCGCACACCGCGCTGTTCGCCACCGCGACCACCGACGCGAGCTGCGGCGCCGTCAATGGCATGCATGATTCGTTCACCCCGCTTGGCGGCATGATCCCGCTGATCAATATCATGATCGGAGAAGTGATTTTCGGCGGCGTTGGCGCGGGGCTTTACGGCATCGTCGTCTTCATCGTTATCTCCGTCTTCATCGCGGGGCTGATGGTTGGCCGCACACCGGAATACCTGGGCAAGAAAATCGAAGCGTACGACGTGAAAATGGCCATGATCACCGTGCTGATGTTCTGTCTGCTGGTGCTCGGGTTCACCGGCTGGTCGATCGTCAAGTCCTACGGCACCTCGTCGATCACCAACCCGGGCCCGCACGGGCTATCTCAGGTTCTCTATGCCTACACGTCGATGGCCGGAAACAACGGTTCGGCGTTTGCGGGCCTCAACGGCAACACGCCCTGGTACAACGTCAGCGGCGCGTTCGACATGCTCTTCGGACGTTTTTTTATGGTGATTCCAGTGCTCGCCTTGGCCGGCAATCTGGCGCGCAAGAAAATCGTTCCCGAATCGAGCGGTACCTTCCCGGTGACCACGCCACTGTTCTCGTTCCTGCTCGTGTCCGTAATCCTGATCGTCAGCGCACTTACATTTTTCCCGGCGCTCAGCCTGGGCCCGATTCTGGAGCACCTGCTGATGCACGCCGGAAAGGTTTTCTGAGGCACCTATGAGCACACGCGAAACACGAAAATCGCTTTGGACCGGCGGTATCGTCGTCGGCGCCGTGAAGGATTCCTTCCTCAAGCTGAATCCGCGCACGTTGATGAAGAATCCCGTGATGTTCGTGGTTGAAATCGGATCGGTCGTCACCACTTTCGATCTGATCCGCGACCATATGCTTCACCAGTCCGGATTCGGATTCGAGCTGCAAATCACGCTGTGGCTCTGGTTCACCGTGCTCTTCGCGAATTTCGCCGAAGCCATGGCCGAGGGCCGCGGCAAAGCCCAGGCCGACACGCTGCGCAAAGCCCGCTCTGAAACGATTGCCCGCCGCCTGCGCACCGACGGTTCCATCGAGGAAATCACCGGCTCAAAACTCCGCGCAGGCGACCGCGTGAAAGTCACGGCCGGCGAATTCATTCCCGGAGACGGCGAGGTCGTCGAAGGCGTCGCTTCGGTGGACGAATCGGCCATCACCGGCGAATCCGCGCCCGTGATTCGCGAATCCGGCGGCGACCGCTCCGCCGTCACCGGCGGCACGCGCGTGCTGTCTGACGAAATCATCGTGATGATCACTTCGAATCCCGGAGAAACATTCCTCGATCGCATGATCAAGCTTGTGGAAGGCGCCGAGCGCCAGAAAACCCCCAACGAGATCGCGCTCAACATCCTGCTCGCCGGCCTGACCATCATCTTCCTGCTGGCCGTCGTCACGCTGCAGCCCATGGCGATCTATTCCGGCGCGCCGCAGTCGATTTTCGTGCTGATCTCGCTCCTTGTCTGCCTGATCCCGACCACCATCGGCGGCTTGCTTTCCGCCATTGGCATCGCGGGCATGGATCGCGTCGTGCAGCGCAATGTGCTTGCCATGTCCGGCCGCGCCGTCGAAGCTGCCGGAGACGTGGACACGCTCCTCCTCGATAAAACCGGCACCATCACCCTCGGCAATCGCCGCGCAACTGAATTTATCCCCGCCCCGGGAGTGAAGGAGGCTGATCTCGCGGACGCCGCGCAGCTTTCTTCACTTTCGGACGAAACTCCCGAGGGCCGCTCGATTGTCGTGCTGGCCAAGGAAAAATACAATCTGCGCGGCCGCGAGCTTTCCGCCTACGCCGCCAATTTCATTCCGTTCACAGCCGTCACGCGCATGTCCGGCGTCGACCTCGACGGCCGTGAAATCCGCAAGGGCGCGTTCGACGCGATCGTGCAGTGGTGCGCCGTGAACGGCAATCGTGTCTCGCCGGAAGTCGAGGACGCCGTCAAGGCGATTTCCAATGCCGGCGGCACGCCGCTGCTCGTGGCGGAAGACCATCACATTCTCGGCACGATTTACCTGAAGGACGTCATCAAGGGCGGCATGCGCGAGCGGTTTGATCAGTTGCGCGCCATG
>CAZLWY010000042.1:0-16743 GCA_964563425.1 uncultured Acidobacteriaceae bacterium
CGTTCTCTCCGATAATGTCTTCCGGCTTCTTGTAGCCCGCCAGCAGTTCATCCACTAGCTTTGGATCTATGGTCATCGGCTCTCCGTATTTGAGTGTGCTCTATATGCGATGACCGCTTACACAGTTGTTTTTACACCCTCTCGCCAACCCACCATCCGCGCTTCCCGTCACCAGCGAGACTTGAGCCGTCGAAGTCTCAGCGCTCGTGATGCTTCTCCCTCCGCTCTCGCTCCGCCCGGAGCCAATCGTCCTGGTCTCGCCCGTGCACGCAACCGCGTTCGACGTGTAATTCGTACGCTCGCTGTCGTATTTCCTCCGGAGTCGGGGCACTCGCGAGCCACGTTTGCGCACTTCCAGATTGAATTGCGGCTTACTGTCCGTCTTCCATCACTGCCGTCACCGCTTTCGACTTCATGGCCTTCCACCTCCCCTTGCATGGTCATCCTGTTCTGGTAGTTCCTGCTGCCGGGAGCCATGATTTCTTTCGTGCCGCAGACGAAGCCCTTGGTGGACGGTTTTGGGGATGACCCCTTATCGCTGACACAGGACGGTTACATCTTTTCCGTTGCCAAGCACCGCCGGCCGACCGTGCGCTGAGGCACAAATCTGCTGCAGGGTCAGTTTGCAGCTCTCTTGCTCTCGAACCCTCTCAGCGGACGAGTTCGTGCGGTTGTTTTTTGTGTCGAGGGACTGCCAAAACAAGACCTCGTTGCATTTTTCTTTAGCGCGCGTCTGGATGGAAGGCATCAGCGCAATCGCTTCTTGCGGGTTGGCCCATGCATAGGTTTTGTCGCCCGCCTTCACTCCATGTTCATTGATCGAGTAGGGAGTGCCGGCACCTAGGCTGAAGCTTTGTCGGGCCTGACAACGCAGTCGAGGGTCCAAGTAGCACACTTGTTCCCCACCAGCGCCGCTCGGAACCTTGCCACACGTGATGGGGCCATAAACTCTCAGCTCGCCGTCGGAATGGATCTCATAGTGAAAATGATCGCCGTAAAAACAAGGAGCATTCATCATCGTCATGCCCGCTGGATGCCCGATGAGGGGTCCCTCGTGGATCTCGATGGTGCGTGCATTTGTTGTCGGTGTGTCGGCCAAACCGGTGTTAAGGCAAAGCGAGAATGCCAGAATCACGGTCAAGAGCACGGCTCTCGGGAGGGAAGCGAGCATGAAGTTTCCTCGGTATTGGCACCCGGTGCCATGCTTGATTGTCCGTCCGCTGCCGATGGCGTCAACCTCGATGCGGAGGAAACGCGCCCAAGCATCAATACTTGCGGACAGGCCCCGAAAAACGCGTGCGGCCGTGATCATCTTGACCGGGCGACGGGCCGGCCTATCGGCTTGTCTTCGTCCGTATCCGTTCGTAGCGTAGCGCCACGGATCCGTTGGAGTAGGACTTGCACTCTGTCAGCTTGAAATCGCGCTGCGGGAACTTGCCCGGGAAGCCGGGGATGCCATTACCCAAAAGGACGGGACTAACACCGAGGAAGAGTTCGTCCACCAAATCCTCTTGCAGGAAACTGCGGCACAACTGGCCCCCGCCGCCCAGGTAGATGTCTTTCCCTTGGCGGCGTTTCAGCTTTCGCACGAAGGCTGTCAGGGACCCGCGCACTACTTCGAATCCGTCGCGTCTGCGCGGCTTCCAACGTCTCGAGAATACGTAGGTCGACATGCCCGGCATCTCGGGCATTTCTCCACTCTTGCGCATTTTCACCATGCCAAGGGCTGTCTTACGGCCCATGATGGTGGTGTCGATCTTGGCGAAGAAGTCTGCCATCAGCGCTTCCCCTTCTTTGTCGATCACCAGATAGTCCATGGCGCCGTTTCGTCGCGCAATATAGCCGTCGATACTGATACCGAATCCGAGGATGACCCTCCGCAACATGCCGCGACTCTAAAAGGACGTTTACTTGCCGTCAACAGAAAACGAACAGGATCGCCCGACATCGACGACGGCTGTCTCCTTCCTGGGGTGAGCCGAATAACCCAGGCCTTTCATCGGGGAACACAACCCTTTCGACTCGCACGACCGCGAGTCCGCCATTGCATGCATGTACGTGTGGAGCGTCGCCTCCAGACCCGAGTGGCCGAGAATGGCCTGCGCCGTTCTCACAGACTCGCCGCTTCACCGAGCAACGCCGCGTCGTTGCGTTGGAAGAGCTCAAATCGCTTAAGGATGAAGCCACGCTTAGCTTTCAGCTTCCGATCAGCCGAGATTTGGGTACTAGCGCCAAACCGAACTAGGCGATTATTCTGAAATGTGACTGAAATTCCAGACGCAGACCCCAAGACGCCATCTCGGAACGGCTTTTGGGGATCCTTGGTTCGATGGCTTGTCGTCGGCGTGGTGACTCTTTGGTCGCTCGCTGCGCTGATCCTTGTGGCCGCCCGGTGGATCGACCCGCCGACCACCGCGGTGCGCATGGAGCGCCGCTTGCAAGCGAGGATTCACCAGACGCCGTATCACGAACAATACACATTCGTTCCGCTCAACCAAATCTCGCCCGATTTACAGCATGCTGTCATCGCCGCAGAAGATGCGCGCTTCTACCAGCATCATGGATTCGATTGGCATGCCATCGAAATTGCCGCCGAAGACGATGTGGAAGGAGGCCGCATTCGCGGAGGGTCCACCCTTACGCAGCAACTGGTCAAAAATCTCTTCTTCGGAACAGGCCGCTCGATCCTCCGCAAGGGCGCCGAGTTCACGCTGGTCCCCGTGGCCGAATTGGTCCTCGGCAAGCGGCGCATTCTGGAGCTCTACCTGAACGAGGTCGAATGGGGCCGTGGTGTCTACGGTGCGGAGTCGGCGTCTGGATACTACTACCGAACCTCGGCTCGCAAAATTGACCGGGAACAGTCGGCCCGACTCGCCGCCATTCTGCCGTTGCCCCTGAAGCGACGGCCCGATCACATGAATCACTACAGCGAGCTCATCCTGGAGCGAATGCGCCAAATGGGTTGGTGATCGCGCCACAGGTACTTGAGGATCTTATCGATTTCGGCCAATGGGGGTTCCGTTGCCAATCCATCGGCACGCGCTTCGAGCCCCGGAGTTTGGGAACTCAGAGTCCTGAAGCGCGGACGATGGTTCCGACGCTCATCGATCGTCGTAGCCTGAATGATCGAGCCCGCTATCGTGACTCCAGCCAGGAGACCCAGTGCGAGATCCTGTGGGGAATCCAGCCAGAGTGTGGTCGCCGGCGCGGACGATCAAAGTCCGCCGCGAAGTCAGTTGCTGTCCCTGCAAACCTCGAAAAAGCTACTCAGGAGTTAACACCGTTGCCTACTCCGTCGTTGGGCGCGCACCCGGCAGCCGTTTTCTGAGCATCGCGATTTGCCCGCTATGGTGGGATTCATGTTCACAAACGTGAAACCACTTGCAGTAGTTGTTTGTTGGCCCCCAGCCCCAGTCCTTATCTACCGTCATAAGCCATCGATCGTCACGGTGGGCGAACTCTGCCAAGGACTTCGCGCGTGTTTCGCGCAGGATATCCAGGTAGTAGTCGCGGTCGTGACCCTTGATGGTATTTCGACCCGCGTCTCCGAGATTCATGGCAGGATCCCACTTCCGCTTTATTTCATCCGACCAACTGTCCCATTTCATGCCGCCGAACGTGTTCATTTGGTAGTACGTTTCGGTGGCTGCCAGATGCAGCATCAACGCACCGATGGTATTGGCCTGGCTATCGAACAAATGGTCCAAGTCTGTTTGCGATAGGTCCTTGGTCGAACTCACAATAGCCTGTCGCATCCAGGTCAGCATGGAAACCAGCGTGCCCACCTGAGGCGAGTAACCGGCCTTCGGCCCGATGATGTTAATGGCCGTGTCCTCAGTCGCGGATGTTGCCGCGAGCAGAGAACTTGCCGAATTTAAACCCGCCGCTCCAACCGCGTACTGTAAAAATCCCCGGCGAGGAACGATACATGGCCGCTCCCTCATAGAGTCCTCCGATCCGTCGTCAAAACATCCAATCCTGCATTTCGGACCTCGTTCAATCGCTCCCTGTTTCACTCGCAGGCATCCGACGCGTAAACTCAGGGAACGACTCTAATTTTGGCCGCTGACGAATGGATTCTAGGCCGGACGGAAGCGCTAGGAAAGGCCTTGTCCGTTATTCGACTCTCCATAGACTTGTCGGTCGGGGTTTGCTAACAGGTAGGACGGATGGTTCAGACCCGTAGGAGTGTAGAGTTCTTCGTGCGTAAAACGAAACCCGAGCTTCTCGATGAGCCGGCGTGATGCTGCATTCGCCGGATGATGTCCTGCGAAGAGAGCTTTGATGCCAAGGGTACCGAAAGCGATCGCGACCACGGCGCGTCCGGCTTCTTGGGCCAAGCCCTGACCCCAGTTTTCGGGCCGCAGATGAACTCCCATCTCAAAAATCTTCTTCTCGTACTTGTAGGGCCGCAATCCCGCGCAGCCGGCAAGCTCATCATTCTGAAGCAAGAAGATAGGCCAATACTGAACAGCAAAAGCGGTCATGAATTCGATTTCTCGATCGAGCCGTGCCCTTATTTGGCCCGGCGTAAAAGGGCCACCGATCAAGCAAGACACCTTCGGATCGCCCCAAAGAAGCAAGGCCAACGACCAGTCGTCTTGGCTCCAATGACCGAATCCAAGACGATCTGTCTTTAGGAAGTAAACATGAGACAAATTCACGCCAGGCGTCCGATCCGGATTGAAGGTGATTTTCCGATTCTAAAGTAGTTCAAATTAAAGTACCAGAGGAACCGCCGGGCTAGCCGCCCCCAAAGTCCTTCCATCAAAAGGCCGGTTAACGTCATGACCGTTTTGTTCGTGCTCCCGTGAATTCTTTGCGCTTGATCCGAGCCGCCTCCGTCGCCATCCTTCCATCCTCAGTCTGTTATGTGCGATGCTCGCTGGTTGCAAGGTGGGCGAGCCGCAGTCCTTTTCTCGCAACGTGGCGGAGCCACGGCAACGCAGTTTTGATGGATGGGTTAACCTGACGAACAGATCCGCCATTGCTCCGGGCCCGCGCGGTCGTTGGCCGGTGGGAAATCTACGGGCCCTTCGGCGCGACGTTCTCGGCCTGATGCTGAAATCCTCGCGGGAATACGGCGACGTCGTTCGCTTTCACATCGGCCCCTTCGTTGTGCATCTACTGAACCATCCTGACCATGTCGAACACGTGCTGCAATCGCACGCCCGCAACTACGATAAAGCCACGCGCAGCTCCGCCAAGATTCGCTCGATCTCGGGCGACAGCTTGCTGACGAGCAACGGCGAACTCTGGCAGCGGCAGCGGCGCTTGATGCAGCCGTCGTTTCATCGTCAGCGCATCGCGGGGCTGGCCGGCCGGATGATCGAATTCACGGCCGCCATGCTCGAGAGGTGGCGATCGAACATTGCGACTGGCGAACCGCTCGACGTCGCGTCGGAGATGATGCGGCTCACATACACGATCGTCGGGAAGACCCTGCTGGGAGCCGATGTCGGCGAGGAGACGAGCGCGGTCGAACGCGCGATGGAGACGATACTGACGCACACATTCCGGCGCTGGGGCAATCTCATCGATCTGCCGGAGTCCGTGCCGGCGCCTGGTAATCTCAGGTTCCGTCGCGCCATGCGGGTGATGGACCAGATTGTGTACCGCATCATCGCCGAGCACCGCTCCGCGGAGGGCTCGAACACCGACCTCCTTGGGATGCTGCTCGACGTGCGCGACGAAGAAACCGGGCAGGGGCTCAGCGACACGGAGTTGCGCAATGAGACGATCACGTTTCTACTGGCGGGACACGAAACGACGGCCAACGCGCTCTCCTGGATCTTCTACCTGCTGTCGCAAAATCCCGACGCCGAGCGGCAATTGCGCGCTGAGGTGTCCGCGGTGCTCGGCGGATGCGCGCCGACGGTCGACCTTCTGCCGCACCTTAAATTCACGACGATGGTGATTCAGGAAGCGATGCGATTGTATCCGCCTATCTGGGCGATCGAACGCCGGGCCATTGCGGACGATTCAATCGGAGGATTCCACATTCCGGCGGGTTCCAGCGTTGTGATCAGCCCGTACGCGCTGCATCGGAATGAAAACTTTTGGCCGCACCCCGAACGATTCGATCCGACTCGATTTGCCACTCGGCCGCGAGCCTACATTCCTTTCGGCAGCGGGCCGCGGTTCTGCATCGGCAACGAGTTCGCCATGATGGAGGCTCGACTGATTGTGCCGATGGTGATTCAGAGCTGCCATCTCCAACTCGTGCCGGGCCATCCGGTTGAACCGCAGCCCAGCATCACGCTTCGGCTCAAGAATGGTCTGCGCATGACCGTGGGGCCGCCGTCGGGATGATGGAAGCTGCCAACGGCGCCCAGTCCTATTGCTGTTTGCCGCCGCCTCTAAGCACGCGGGCCAGAGCGACGTAATCGGGCTTCGCGTTGTGACGCCTGTCCACGGGGACTCGATCGAGACGAACGACTTGATCGAGCTGCGCCCAAGAAAGCGATTTTCCGATCGCGTCGAGGGAAAGTGTTTTTCCGCCCTCGACGGCCAGCACGCGCCGCCCGTCGACAGCAGCCAGGGCCGCCCGCCGGACAGCGGGAGCCTGCATCGCGGCGCACTCCACGGCGAACGGATACAGCGTGCCTCGTTCATCCTGAATTTTGCCGCTCGATCGGCCAAGCAGCCAGAGCCGGCCGGCCTCGTCCATGTATCCCAGATCGCCGGTCCGATGCCAGCGCGCGCCATCTACTTCGAACTTCGTTTCCGCATCGCCTTCCTGGTTGAGGTACTCGCGCAAGACGTGGCCTCCTGAGACGACGATTTCCCCGGGCTCTCCGGCAGCCGTCACGAGCCGGTCAAAGGCCGGGCGATCAAGCGGTGGAATCGGCTCGCCCCACGTGTCGCGAATCACCCGCAGGGAAATCGAAGACACGGGGCGGCCCGCGAGAAGGCCCTTCCCCTGCTCCATGGCTGCGAAGTCCTCTTTCGAAATATCCGGGAGAGCAATCTCGGCCATGGGCTCGGCTTCGGTCGAGCCGTAGACAGCCCAAACTTTCGCTTGCGGGCAAAACTGCTTGGCCTTGCGGAGAAGCCCGGGGAAAACCGGCGCGCCGCCGATAAAGACATCCGACAAGGAGGATAGGGCGGCGCCACTGGATTCGCATTCGTCCAGGAGCCGCGACAGGAAGGCTGGCGACGCCGCGGTCGTCTGAATTTTGTGCCGCTCGATTTGCGCGACGACCGGCTGGGGAGCGATTTTGCCGGGCGACCGGAGGTCTGCATCGGGGAGCACGCTCGTGACGCCTGACGCGAGATTCGCAAGAACAAAGATCGGCAGCGTCGTCAAATCGCGGGTGTGCGGCTGGAGCCCGAGACTGGCTTCCAGAGCATGATGCTGGGCCACGAGGAAACCGTGGCTCCGCAATGCCGCTTTGGGCTGGCCCGTGCTTCCGCTGGTGAAGGTGACGAGCGCCGGCGAGTCGGGGGTGAGCGGGACGATAGGATCTGGGGATTTCGGGCCTCGGCCGAAATGCAGCCGCTGCGTACCGGGAAACCAGTCTGCGCAGAACGCCTGGGGAACGCGGCGGAGGGCGGGTATGGTCCAGCGCAGAATCTGTGCTCGCGGGCTGCCGAAAAACGCTTTCGGCGGAAACATCGCGCAGCAGCGCTCGACGTGCTCTCGTCCGGCGGAGGGATCCAGAAAGATCGCCACACCCCCCAATCGAAACAGCGCGATGAGAACCAGGTAGAGTTCGGCCGCCACCGGGTGCAGGAGCAGAAGGCCATCGCCGGCTGCAAGCCCCGCACTCGCGAGCTGGCCGGCCACGCTGGCTGTCGCACTTTCCAGTTCGCGAAAACTATAGGTGCGGTCGTGTTTTCGGCGCACGTCAACGATGGCGGCGTTGTCGCCCAGTTCCGAGGCGCGCCTCAAGAGGATCTCGGCGATGTTCATTTTGCCAAGTCCTTCGAATAGAGCGTGTATTTGCGCATGATGGCGGCGTAGTGGCGGCTGATATTGAGCGAAATGTTGTCCTCGAACATCAAGGCATGGATGCAGCGGCAGAAGCCCATTTCGTGCCCCCGCTGTTGGGCTCGCGCGACCAGCAACGTGCCCAGCCCGCGAATCTCCGGGCGCGGAAGAATGGAAACCGTCTTGATAATGAATGTATCCACCTCGAGACCGCGGGCCTTCTGCGCGAGATCGGGAATGGCGAACAGGTAGCCGACGCATTCACCGGCGCTCTCGGCGATGAGCACCAGCTCGGGGCGCACGAGTGAAAACACGGGCTCGTACATGGCCACGAACTCTGCCTCGGGAATTTCCGTGTACAGGAAGTTTTGGCGGAATGAGACTTGGCTCACTTCGTAGATCTTCTGCATTTCGCGCCGGAGATCGGCATTCGCCGAACGGATCACAACCCCCGCATCGGCGACTCTCTTCTCAATGGCTGCCATGCGCGGATCGGGACGCGACAAGTCGCTGTTGAGCGCCGAGAAGTAAGAGGCCAGCGACGAAAAGCCCGCCCTTTCGAATTGCGGCGGCCACTCCGGGGGATTTGCCGGCTCGAGGAAAAACGGGGGCTGCTCGCCGCGCTGGGTCACGAAGCGGTAACTCCGCCACGTGTTTCCGTTCATGGGACCGACGGCCAGCGTGCATCCGGCGAGACGCAATCGTTTGAGTGCCGCATCCAGGATTGCTGCGGCCGCGTCGTCACCAGCGGCGGCGTAGTGACCTAGGACTCCGAGGCGGTGCTGTTCGTATGCCGGGACGCGGTTCCACCAGAGTGAACAGCGTGCCTGCACTTCACCCGTCTCTGACACTGCGCACAGGTGCACATCGGCGTGCTGGGCGTCGTAGTCCCCGGGGCTGAAGCGCGGCGGCGAAGCGCCCTGAACCAACGCGCCGATTTCGGAAGCATTCAAGCAGTGAATGACTCGCATGTTCAGAATATCCTGCTCGCCAGCGTTGCCAGCAACACGATGGCGGCCTGCCGCAACCAGCGGGCGCTGCTGGCGGGATAGGTGCCTTCCCGGCGCGGTTCCAACCCGTAGAACACTGCGAAGGCGACGGCCGAGATCAGCAACGCAGCAGCCGTTTGCAGCAGCGACGACCGCGAGACGCCCTCCACCAACAAGTACGGCGCAAACATCAACGCCCACGAAATCAGCACGCATAGAACCATCACACGTCGAACGGACGAGTATCGGGGATAGAGCAGATTCCACGCGACGAGAGCCAGGTTGATAGCGAACGCGAGCGTATAGGGGAATAGAAACCCCGGCTGCTGCCAGACACGGAAAAGGAAAAGCCATACCAAACCCGCGGAGGCAATGCTCAGGACCGCGTAGACATTATGCGTGCGATCCGACGGAGTGATCTTCCCCGGGAAAAAGGCGGTATACGCCAGCAGCAGAGTGGCCGGCGGTATCAGCCATTGCCATCCTCCGAGCGCCCACGAAACGTAGAGCACCAGAGCCGACGCCAGCAGCGCGCTGCCCTGCAAAGTGGTCTTGCGCGCGTAGGCGGTCACGAAGATCAGCAACGCAGCCGCCACGCGGAAGCGATTCCACAGCTGCCCCACAGACATCGCCAAATACAGCCGCAGCAAGATAAACACGCCCAGGGGGATGAAGATATTGTCCAGGCCCCGCCATGCAACTGCCTCGAGCAGCATTACGATCACGGCGATGTCGAGCGAAATGAGCAAGGTCTCGATCTTTCCTGTGCCCGAAAAAACGACCAGAGCCACATTGACGCTGAAGAATGCGGCGCAGAAGAACGCGATGGAGCCTTCCACGGTTTTCCTGGCACCGGTCGCGCTGTATCCGTGCTTTCCGTATTCGGCGCCGGTAAGCGCGGCAACGGTGTCCGCCAGAGTGAGGACAAGCAGGGGCACGGCGTAGAGCAGCTTGCTGCCGTTCGCAAGCTGATAGAGCAGCGCGACCGATACGGGAAAGTAGAATTCTCCCCAAGACTCGCGCGCCACGTCATCCAGAACGCCCGACAAACGATCGCGGACCAATGGCAGATACCGCATTGTGAGCAGCAGCGCGATCGACGCCCCGCAGATGATGAGAATCGGGATCCGGTTTGAGAAGATCCAAGGAAGACTGATCGACATCAGGCCCGTTCCCAAATGCGCGAGCTTGCGCACCCACTCACCTTCTGCTCCGGTCCACTGGCGATAGAGGCGCAGCAGAAACAGCATCGCGAGCGCTAGAGCGAGTATCGCTGCCATCGCCACGGCGTCGCGCGGAGTCATAGGACCTCCTCGACGACCAGGGCGCTATAAAAGAAGGCCTGATCGCGAGCGAACAATTCCGCGCTCAATTCGGCGAGAGGTCGCAAGGAGGTGGCGAGCGAATCCGGGCGGCGGCGCCGTGCCAGCATATTCCAATACGCCAGCCGCCCGCCGGGGCGCGCGCTCGATACGATCCGCTGCAAGAGCTGCTCGTAGGAGGGCGGCGACATGTATTCAAAAATATCGCTCAGGTTGAAACAATCGAATTTCCGATCGTGGCCGAGTGATTCCTCAAGCGAACCGCAACGCCATTCCAGCCGATCGAGGTTGCGGCGGATCGGCTCGAAATTCTCTTCTCGCAGGGAGGCCGGCAGCGCGCCATCGAAACGCCCGGTCAGTATCCAATGAATGTAGGGATTTACCGCAGGGTCCAGCTCCGTGAGCGCGTATTCGGTCCGCTGGAGGATCCGCTCGGAGACGCTGCCCTCGACATACCGGAAAAACTCCGGGTCGCGTCCCAGCAAGCCCATGAGTTTCCGAGAAAAAAACGTGCGGAACATGAGGCGCCAGCGCCAGTTGTTCCACCGGTTGCGATAGAACGAGCGCCGCTCGTCGCCGGATTTGGGGCGCAGGAGTTCACCGACCGTATGGCGCGAGTGCACCAGCGGCAGCACTCGTTCGCGAAACATCCGGAAGTAATGTTCGAATTTGCCGACCGAACCAATGCCGGCAGCAATCAAGTTCCCCCGATCGTCCCAGAATGCGCGAGCGCCGGAGGATAACTGTTCGCGGCAGGCCGCATAGAGACGGGGGCGCACGTCGCTATCAACACACCCGATCAGTGCGAGCAACTCGCCATGTTGCAGTATCCGATAGGCGGCTACCCGCAGTTCCAGACAGGCGAGCTGCGCGGGACTGAGATCCAGCGCGAGCACGCTCTCCGGATCGCGCGACAACAGGGCAAGAGTATTGTCTCCCGCTGAGGCGATGGAGAGGCAACGCTTGCCGGGGCCCGGTTCAAGCGCGGAAAGCAGAACATCGGCATCTTCCCAGCATTGTGCGTAGCGAATGCCGGAAAAATCGGCGCGCTCCGCGGCTTCGCTACGCATCGGCTTGCTTCGCAGTGAGCCGGCGGACGGTTCCGGCGGCGCCATCGAGTTCGACTTCGTCTCCGTCGCTGAGCCAATCGAGGAGCCCCGGAATGGAGATCACGGCTGGAATCCCGAGTTCCCGGGCGACGATCGCCGAGTGCGAGAGCAGGCTGCCTCGCTCGACCAGAAGGCCGCGCGCCGAGGGAAACAGCATGATCCAACCAGGGTCGGTGTGATCAGCGACGAGGATGCATCCGGCGGTCAACTGCGCATGCTTGGGATCGCGCACCACGCAAGCCGTCCCGCGCACGACTCCGGGGCAGCACCCCAGGCCGTTTCTTTCCTCGCCGTCGCCTTTGATTCCTTCGCGAGGCTTGCTCGAACGATATGCTTGCGCGTGATACACGGGACCCCGGGTCTCGAAGCGCTCGGCCGGAGCCGGAAGGTTCTTGTACGTCTCGAATTCCCGCTTTCGAACAGCTGTGAGAGAGCGCAGATCGGAGATGGTTGCGGTGCCGTCGTTAAAGGCGAGTATCTCACCCAGTTCGAGATAGAAGATGTCGCGGGCGTCGTCCAAGCGTCCCAGGGCCTCGAAGCGCCGGCCGGCCTCCAGAAAGAGCCGACGAACGGTGCCAAACAGTCGCGTGCGCTCGAAGCGGAGATTTTCCCGATTGCTCACGCGTTTGCGGGCCTGACGCATGACCCAGAACAAGGTCCAGCGCCGAACCGGCGAAGCCGGGAGCGCGGCCTTCATCTTTTCTTCGGCTTTACGGGCGGACGGGATCTCCGCGGTTGGTGGCAGGTGCGAAATGGATGCGGCGCGCGCCACCTCGCCAATGTTCCTCAGCAGGACCAGAGGATCCTCGTGGAGAGTCTGGCTTTCCAGCTTCAACTCTTCGAGGCAACGATCACCGAACTTTGCGAGATACCCGTCGTACAGCGCGGAGAATCCCGGATACTGGTACAGGACGCGGACTGCCTTGGCGAGGGGAGCTTCGCGCAGAGCAACCGCCAGCGCGGGCTGCGCGGCAGCGACCTGAGCCATTTCGCGGACGCGCGCCGCGGGCTCAACGCTGATGATGTTACCTTGGCCGCGAATCGCGTCGTTCGCCAGCATGCCGTTGGCGTCGCCGCACCATCGTTGGGCGAGCTTCCGAAAAACGCCATGAAATATCATGGCGAAGAAATCGTTGACCAGCGGCGCGTCCCACCGAGAAAGCAACTGCGCCTCGAGTTTGTAATAGTGAGCCACGAGTTCGTCGAGGCGCATTTCCTCAAAAGGCGTCTCGGGCGGAGCCAGTGCCTCATTCAGCCGGACATAGAATTTCGCGATCTGGCGGTCCAAGGTGAAGTAGTTTTTCGCCAAGCCGAATAACATGCGGACGCTACGCAACGCGTCGAGGATTCGATCCTTCGTGCTGGCCTGGCCCAGCTCACGGGCGAGCTCGTCGGGAAGGTTCTCGCGGACGCCCATCATTTGTTCCATCAAGCGGCGATTCACGGTGAATCCCGGCAGAAGCGCCAGCACGCGGTACCAGTTCAACAGGTTGTAGTAGATGCGGCCGCGGATCAGACCGAGCATGCGGCTGAAGGTGCGCTCATGGCTTGCGATCCGGGCCTTGGGAACGCGCAGGATGACGCAGAACTGCCGATAGACGCCTTCGTAGATATAGCGCGCGAACGAGAACGTCAGTGGCGTCGTGACGCCATTGTAGCTTTCCGTGATGTTGCTGTTGTCCCAGAGATTGAGGGCGCCTTCGGGATCGGGGAGTTGAGCTATCGTTGTGATCGGGCGCGACTGCAACAGAAATAGCTGATCGCCCTCGATGGCCCATTCGATGTCCTGTGGGCGCCCAAAAGCGCGGGCGGCCCGGCGAGCGAGGTCCGCGACGGCGACGGCTTGTGCGTCACTGAGCGCGGGCTTCAATCCTTCGGCGGCACTCAAAGTAACCGGGGAAACGCCTTCCTCCGCCGCGGGATCGAAGACATGAGAAATGTTTTTCGGCACAATCGTTCGGTCGACGATGGCCCCGCCACGATCGACCTGGAAGACGTCCGCAGCCGCTTCGCCGCCGACAAGCGCGGTCCCCAGGCCCGGCACCGCCGAAACGACTGCCAGCGAACGTCGGCCACTCACCGGGTCGGCGCTGAACGCCACGCCGGAAACGTCCGCGTTCACCATTTTCTGGACGACGACGGCTGGAGCCGTCAGCAACGAGCCCGCCAGCCCGTGCTGGCGCCGGTATTCGAGAATCCGTTCGTTGAAGCCGGATCGCCATACAGCCGAGATTTTTCCGCCGATTCTTTCCGGGTCGACAAACAGAAACGTGTCGAATTGCCCCGCAAACGAAAACTGGGAGCCGTCTTCGTCGACAGCCGACGACCGGACTGCGAAGCGGCTGCCTTTGCAGCGTAAATCCTCGAGCGCTTCGGCAACTTCCCGAAGGATTTCATCCGATGGCTTCAGCGTGAGGAGTTCCGGCTTCGCCCGTTCGGGGTACTCGGACGCCAGCGCGTCCCGTTGCTGGCCGGTGAGACTTGCCGTGAATGCCGAGGGCGCAACGGCGAACCACGGGGGAATGGGCAGACCGGCTTGCTCCAATCGCATTAAGGCGAGCGCCTTGCCGCCAAGCTCCCGGAGACCACCCTCGCGAAAGACGAAACGGCTCATGGCAGACCCCGCTGCCGCAAAACCATGGGCACGAATCCCAGGCTGAGATACATCAGCAGACTCCAGACACCGGCCATCGCCTCGACAATTCTGCCGCGTTTGGCCACGGCGCCTCGAAGAAAGAATGCCCCGACGAGTACGGCTAGGAAAAACAAGCTCAGTAAGAGAATGAGAATCGGGCGAGCAAAACCGATCCCGCGGGCAGCGACGTAGGCAAAGCCGGCCGTCGAGGCCACCATCGCAAGCCATGCCACGATAGCCGTCCCGCGGCCCCATAAGAAGCTGTAGGTCTCGACGCCGGGCTCTTCGTCCTGCGGCGAGCGAATCTTCCTGCCGATTTCAACCACCATGCCGTTGAAGAAGCTGACCAGAAGAAACCACAGCAGGCCGTGCGGCGGCCTGGAAAGCCCTGCGGGGACCCAGTCGCAAGAGGTCGTATAGAGGTCAACCAGAGGCATGATGGCCATGTGCGTGACCATGTAGGTGATCGGTCTCGCCTTCAGCCAGCGGCGCGCGAAAAACTCCTTGCTCATCAGCAGCAGATAGGTCCACGTCAGCAGCAATAGCACGATCAACCGGGGCGCGAGCCAAAGCGCAAGCGCAAGCTGGATCGAGATACAGCTCGCCCACAGCCAGCCGAGGTCTTTGAGTCTGACCAGGCCGCGCGGCACGGGACGATAGGGCCGATAGCGCGAGTCTTCGTCGAAGTCCTTGAACTCGTCGGCAATGCGAAGCTGGAGGAAAAAAAGGAACGAGCTCGCAAACGCTACGACGCAGGGTTTCCATCCGGGAAGGTGATGAGCACCGCGAATCAATGCCGAATAACTGACCGCGGAGAGACTGAAGGCCGCAATGATAGGCGTGTGCGCGAAAACAGGAAAGCGCTCGCGCTGGTAGATCCACCAGCGGTTAGCCATTGCCGGTCTTCGGTAGGGCGTCGCGGCCCCGGGCCAGTTTCTGGTGCGCGCGGGAGAATTCATTGGCGCAGATCGCCGAGGTAAGCGAAATTTCGCCGGCCAACGCAAGCGCGCCGCAGACTTCGGCCAAGGCTCGCGCGTGCCCGGCGCCGGCCAGGCCCATGATCTCGAGGCACGCGCGCTGTGTGGGGAGGGAAGTGCCTCCTCCGATTGTGCCGACCATGATACTGGGCAGGGTGACGCTCGCATAGAGATTGCCCTGTGGATCCAGCTCCATTCGCGTCACTCCGACTGCCGACTCGGCGACGCAAGCCGGATCCTGCCCGCATGCGATGTACAGCGCGGCGAGAGCGTTCGCGAAATGTCCCTGAACGCCGATGCTGCCGCTCTGAATCGCCCCAATCGCGGACATCTTCCAGTATTGTTCCAGCTGTTCGGGGGTCGTATGAAGCCGATGCTCCAACAATTCTCGCGGCAGAGTGGCTTCGGCGCTGACTTTCTTGCCGCGAACCGTAGTGAATGAGTGCGCGGTCGCTTTCTTGTCGCCCGAGAAGTTGGCTTCGACAAAACTGTACTCTGGCTTCAAAGGAGAGTGTTCGCCGATGTGATGGCAAACGGCCTGCGTGGCGATGGTCGCCATGTTTTGGCCCGAAGCATCGCCGGTAGTGAATTCGAGCAACAGATACACGTGATTGCCCTCGATCGCTACTCCCAGGTCCGCGAGCTCCGCGTGTGCGCTCGTTTGGCCAGCGGCGGCCTTCAGCTCGTCGCTGTGGTCGATGCACCAGACGGAAAACAGCCCGGCACTCACGAGGCTGCGAAAGGCAAATCCCGGCGTGCGGCTGACGCCTTCATTCAACAGCACGCTCACGCACCCGCCCGCTTCGGTGATCACTTGAGCTCCCCGCGAATACGAGGCAACCAGCGCAGCCTCGGTCGTCGCCAGGGGAACGTAATAATCGCCGGAGGCAAACATTCCCCGCACGCGCAACGGACCCGCGATTCCCACCGGAAGCTTCACTGTCCCGACGCAGTTTTCGATGTGATTCCGGTACGACGCAAGCTCTGATTCCGCGCTTGCCGGCAGAAGGGCGCTCTGCCCTTCTGGCGAGTGCGGGATCAATTCCCAGCGCTTGTGTATCGCGGAAAGCGATACAGAACTTCCGCCCGGAATGCGCGGGGCACGTTGAGGCGACGGGGCGGAAAGTGATTGCGCCACGTCCAGCGCGGACCTGTGTTCCAGGAGACGCTTCAGGAATTTGGCAACTCGCTCTTCGCTGCTGGCCACTGTTTCTCCGACGAAATAGGGTTTCAGCGCATCCGGCGTGCACAGAGGGTCCTGAGTACAGCATATCGGGAGTTCGCGCGGGGTGCGCGCGGAACCTCCCTCGGAGCACTGCATGAGTAACGATCTTGCCCTCGCCGGTCGCTCGGCGGCAGCATTACCGATGCTTGAGAACAAAAGATCGCCGCCAACGACGAAAGATTTCTTCCGAGGCACTCCGTCATCGGTGTGGACGTCGGCGATGGGGTACGCATTTTCGCGCCCGCACTGCTTCGAGCGAGCTATGAGTGTAGGGGAGACATACAGCTCTCTGTCCGGTACGTCATGCTGTAGGTTCGCAACTCTAGCATGAACGGGAATCCGTTCCTCGCGCCAAGCGGAGCGAACTCCACGACAGATCTTCGCCAGTGCCGCAATGCTGTTCGCGCGTCATCCTATTGAGCTCCGCATAATATAGTGACGCTCGAACAGTTCCGCTTGAGCCCAGAAGCCGGTGACCAGCGTGGTACGTCGGCGCATGCGACGAAGTGCCTTGCGGGCATAATGGCTCAGCTGCCAGAAGGTCTGCGGACAG
>CAZLWY010000043.1:0-40124 GCA_964563425.1 uncultured Acidobacteriaceae bacterium
ATCCAGGCGATATACGCCGGCATCGTCGCCCGTCGCGGTGCCGACAAGTACATTGCGATCCTTCAGCACCGGAACCTGGCGCAAAACGTCCGTCAGCGATTGCCGGCTGAGCTTCGATGCGCAGCCCGCGCACGACGAAAGCGACGTAAGTTTCAAGGCTTGTTCAGCGGTTGCCACGAGCGTTCACCACCCTTCGCGAGCCCTTACCACCCGGCAGAAAATTGGCGGAGAGGGTAGGAATCGAACCTACCCCCCGGCACGGAGTGTCGGGGCGACGGTTTTGAAGACCGTGACGACCACCAGGCACGCATCACTCTCCGTCGCGTTGCTGCGGACGCTCGCTTTCGCGGGCGCATACTATACACCGACGCACATCTTCGCCAACACGTTACCAGTATAGCCGCGGCACACAGGCTCGGCCTGCGAAACCCATTCTGCTACGAACGCCCGCGAGACTCCCGCCGGGGATCGTTGATCGCATCGGGTGGCCGACGGCCCGCGAGCGCTTCCATCATATTCTGCGCGGCGCGCATTTCGATTTTGAGACGTGTCTCCGCGACCGCCGAGCCAAGATGCGGCGTGAATAGCGTTTTATTCGCCTGCGCGAGCAGCGACGCTTGAATGCCGCGCGGTCTTTCCGTGCGCGCCCAGTCCTCCATCTCGAAAACGTCCGCCGCGTAACCGGCAAGTTTTCCCGCGGCGAGCGCTTCCGCGACGGCGCCCTCGTCCACCACGGAACCGCGACCGACATTAATGAGGAACGCGGTCGGTTTCATCACCGAGAGCGCATCTTCGCCATACGTGTGAATGGTTTCCGAAGACAGCGGCACCAGGAGGAAAAGGAAATCGCTCGCGTATAACAGTTCCAAAGGCTCGACCCGCACCGCCCGAAGATCTTTCTCCCTCTCGACTGACAACGCCACCGGATCGGTATAGAGGATTTTCATGCCGAAGGCCGCCAGCCGCTCCGCCAGCGCGCGGCCGACGGCACCCATGCCGACGATTCCGGCCGTTTTTCCGCCCAAGCCGGCGCCATAAAGCACAGGCCGCCACCCCTCGAATTGTCCCGACCGTACCAGGCGGTCGCCCTCGAGCACTCTGCGCGCCACACCAAGAGCCAGGGCGACGGCCAGCTCGGCTGTCGGAATCGTCAGCAGATCAGGAACGATCGTGAACCAAATTCCCCGCGCGGTGCAGGCGGCGACATCGAAATTGTCGCAGCCCTTCAGCGCCGCGGCCACGACGCGCAGTTTCGGGCACTTATCGAGAAGCGCGGGGTCGAGTGAGTCGTTCATGAACACCATCATCGCGCTCGCCCGAGACGCACGGACGAGAAACTCGTCTCGTGTAAACGGCTCCTCCGACGGATTTGCGTCCACCTCGGCAAATGTTTCGAGAAAGTGGATTGTTTCGGCGAACACGCGGTTGGTGAGAAAAACCTTCGGCCGGGCCGGATGCTGCGAGCTTTCGCGGGCCGTCATTCAATCGCTTCCCACGAAACGCGGTAGCGCTTGCGAAGCTGCGTTCCGGCGACGTCGAAAATTCCCACCAGCGCGCAGGTGATCAGCAAGTAGGCCAGCATCTGAGGATAGAAAAACATCTGCTGCGCGTTATAAAGCGCCTGCCCGATCCCGCCCGCGCCGATAATTCCGAGCACGGTGGCCGCGCGAATATTCCATTCGAAGCGAAACAGCCCGTGCACCACGATCGGTCCCGCCGCAAGCGGCACGTTGCCGAACGCAGCGACGGCGATGCGCGAAGCACCCGTGGCCCGCAGCGCGCGAATGGGATCCGGCGGCACATTTTCCAGGCTTTCAGCGAAAAGCTTGCCGAGCACTCCTGACGAATGAAGCCCCAGAGCCAGCACTCCCGCCCACGGCCCAATACCTGCAAACGTGACGAACAGCAGACCCCAAACGATTTCTGGAATCGCGCGGGCCACCTCAAGCACGCGCCGAGCGGCGAACACGACGAAGCGCGGCGCAATCCCTTTCGCGGCTGCCGGCGAAGCGAAGACGCCCAGCATGGCCGCGAGCAGCGTGCCGCCCGCGGCCATTGCCAGCGTCTGCACGATCAGACCGGGCAGTTCGTCGACCTGCGCCGGATTCAAGTGCGGCGGCCACATCCGCGCGAAAGTTTCCAGCGCATGGCGCGCCGCGAATAGCCTCGGCCAGAAGAAAAACGTGGAAACAATTCCGGCCGGCGGCAGCGCCAGCATGGCCACCGGATACCGTCGGATCAGCCGGCAGAAGCGATCGACCAGCATCATGATGATCACCAGCACAATCACGAGCGTGGTGACGCGGCGATACTCAAACGCATTCAACTCGCCCACCAGCTCCGTTCCAAGCCCTCCGGCCGCCACGGCGCCCACGATCACCGAAGCGCGCACGGCGCTTTCCAGCTCGTAAACGCCGTAACTGAGCACATCGTTGAGCTTCAGCGGAATCAGCCCGAATGCCGCTATCGAGATGCGTGAAGCTCCCGTGGCCCGCAGCGCATCCAGCGGCCGGGGATCGGCCGATCGAAAAATTTCTCCGAATACCTTGGCCATGGCCGCGGCGTAATAAATCGCGATGGTCGCCAGTCCCGCTCCCGATCCAATCCCAACGATGATCACGCAGAAAATAGCCATGGTCAGATCGGGAATCGACCGAATCGCCGCCAGCACAGCGTAGAGAACGCCCGAGCCGGGCATCCGCGCACCGATCATCACGCTCAGCGGAAATGCAATCAGCACGGCCAGAAAAATTCCCGCGGCGGCCATGCCGAGCGTCTCCAAAATCGGCTGCCCCAGCAGCGAAACGTAGCGCCAGGAAAGCTCGGGCGGGAAAAACTGCCCGAGGAAGTGGAAAAAGCTCGCGATGCGATCCAGCCCTAGCACGGCGCGTGCGCCGTTTTCCGCACGCTGGCGGCCGCCGCAGCGGTCACCACGGGAACCGCGCGTCCGTTTTCGATTCGTAGTATCCGGTCGAAATAACGGCGAGCAAGCTCGGGTTGATGCAGCGAACACACCAAAGTAATTCCGCGTGAGCGGGCGAGATTGCAGAGCAGCTCGAGCACTTGTGCGGCCGTGTCAGGATCGAGCGAGGCGACGGGCTCGTCCGCGAGAATCACGAACGGATTTTGCACCAACGCTCGGGCGATTGCGACGCGCTGCTGTTCGCCACCGGAAAGCTCCGTCGTGCGATTCCGCAGCTTGTGCGCCAGGCTCACCGGATCCAGGGCCTCGCGCGCTTCTCCGAGCTCGCTCGCTTTGGGCCACAACAAAAACCGTAGCGCGTGCGCGGTAGACCACCGACCCAGCGCGCCCGCCATCACGTTCTGGTAGACACGCAAACGATCCACGAGGTCGTGCTTCTGCGCAATGAACGCAATGCGACTGCGGATTTCGCGCAAGGCGCGACCGCGCGTTGTCGACACCCGCACGTCACCGACCCACACTTCGCCGGACTCGATGGCCACGCTCGAATTGATCGACCGCAACAGCGTCGTCTTGCCCGAGCCACTGGGGCCAACCAGAGCAACGCACTCGCCGGCCCGCGCGTTCAACCCGAGGTGATCGAGGACAGGCGGACCCTGGCGCACGTAGCGGACGGTAACGTCGAGGAGGTTCAACATATGCGTAGGTTATTGGATGTGCGCCAGGAAGCAGCCGTTACTCGAGCATCTGCAGCTGCTTCGCCACGGACCGGAGCTGTTCGTATTCCGCGTCATGGGCGCGCACAAATTTCGTCCCGCGCAAAATGTCCAGGACGGTCGAGTCCTTCGGCTGCTGAAGATTCAGAAATGCCTGGGCTACTTTTTCCGCCAGCGCAGGATTCACGTCCTTGCGCGCCACCCAGACGTAATCGACAAACGGCGGCGTGGTGTAGAACACGCGCACCTTCGAGGGATCGACGTCTTTATTCGCGGTCACTTGGCGAAATACCGTTTCATCCAGTGCGCCGGCATCCACGGCGCCCGCTTCCACGGCCTTCGCCGTCGCAGGATGACTGCCGCTGTAGCGGAATTTCAAATCCTTGTCGGGATCGACGCCCGCGTTCTTCATGGCGAGATAAGGCATCAGGTGTCCGCTCGTCGAATTGATGTCGCCAAAAGCGAAACTCTTGCCCTTCAGATCGGCCAGGCTCTGAATCGACGATCCGGCCTGCGTGATGAAAAGCGAATGGAATTGCATATCGCTATCGCGCTGCACGAGCGGCGTCACACCGTATTGCGCGCGCGCCTTCAGATAAGTAAGCCCGCCGAGATAAGCAAAATCAAGCGACCCGTTGCCAAGCGCCTCCACGGTCGCGTTGTAATTCGTCGGAATGATCAGCTCGACCGGCTGCCCGATCGCCGCTGCCAGATAGTCCTTTAATGGTTTCTTTTGGTCGATAGACACCTGAGTGGCTCCGGCGTCCGGAATCATGCCGATTCTGACCGCTTCGCCTGCCGCCCGCCCGGGGCGGTCTGTGAGTGCGACCGCTAACATCCATACGAGCGCGGCAAGCGCCAGATTTCTTCGAATTTTCATTTCACTCTCCGTGGTTTGTGGATTCGCGTCGCGGCGTGCGGCGGATTGTAAAGCGTTTGGGCCCTGTTGTCGCGTTCGAATTGCACCGAAAGCGGGCAGCCACATGCTCGTTCACACGGGGGTAACATTCCCTATTTCCGGCCGGTTGGCCAGCTGGAAGGGACGTCCTGGCGGGAGATTGGGTCGCTAAGGTTTCGTGCGGGTTGGAGCGGATCAGGGTTCGCTGCGGACTTCCATGCTCTGATCGACCACATAATTCGTGCAACCCGCGACGGCGCAGTGCGCCGTCACGCGAAATCCATCGCCGGAAGCCTCAACGCCGTACGTATATCCGTCGCGCCCGGTCTTTCTCAAGCTCATCTCGCCGCTCGAAACCAGATCGTCGAGCGACGCGATGGAATTGTGCTCGGCCTGATAGGCTCGCTCGGCCTGCGCAATCGAAATCAAATCGTTCCTCACGCCGACCACGTTGATGGTCTGCGCCGGCGTGCCAGCGCCCGCAGCCTGCGACTGCGTCAGCTGAGTCTTATAGATGTAGAGCGCCACAGCCGCGCCTACCAGCAGCGCGGCCACTCCCAATACAGCGCGCATACGCACCTCCGCGGCGGCCAACACGTCCCGACCACCGCCTGAACTCATGGGAACACAGCCCCGCCGCGGCGCCAAATTTGTGTTTCGCGGCGATACGAATCGCCAAACATTGCCCGCGCGCCCTCTTCGCCTGCCCTGCGCCGGTGCTACCTTTCACCAGGTGGATGCGTCCAACCAAAAGGCGCATTTACGAGAGGTCGTTTAGAATTACCTGCTTTCGAGACCGTTTGACACCCGCTCGCGCTGCCCTAATACTGGGGCGAACCTGGATCGCGCCGCCGGAGGGAGCATTCGGGGGCGCACACTGGACCAGGCCATCCACCAAAACCGATCGGAGCGATTCATGACGAATGCGAGCGCGAAAAACTGGCTTCGAGCGGCATCCATGGCGTTTCTCGCAGCGGCGAGCGGCATTGTCGCCGCGCCACTCGCAACCCCGCTGTCAGCACAGGAAAAACCCGCCCGCGATGCGGATCGCCCTCCCAAGCTCGATTTCACCACGCACGAACTTTCCAACGGCCTGAAAGTGATCCTGCTCGAAAATCATGAAGTCCCGGTGATCGATCTCCAGATCTGGTATCACGTCGGTGGAAAAGACGAGCGGGCGGGCCACACCGGGTTCGCGCACCTGTTCGAACACCTGATGTTCAAGGGCTCCGCGCACGTCGGCCCTGACGAACATTCCCGCATCATCGAAGCCGTCGGCGGATTCGACAACGCCGAAACCAACGACGACTCGACGGATTTCTTCGAAACTTTTCCCAGCCAGTACCTCGAGCGCGTGCTCTGGCTCGAAGCCGATCGCATGGGCAGCCTGAACGTCGACGATGCGAATTTCAAATCCGAGCGCCAGGTGGTCGAAGAAGAGCGCCGCGTCCGCGTCGACAATCAGCCCTACGGCTCGATCGAGGAAGATCTCCGGGCCGCCGCGTTCACGGTTCACGGATATCACCACACGCCCATCGGCAGCATCGCCGACCTAGATAAGGCGACGCTCGAGGATGTCCGCGCTTTCTTCAACACCTACTACAAACCGAACAACGCCACGCTGGTGATTGCCGGAGATTTCAATTCCGAGCAGGCTCTGACCTGGACGAAAAAATATTTCGAGGGAATTCCCGCCTCCGCCGGACCATTCCCGCGCCCGAATAAGCCGGAGTCGCCGCAAACCGCCGAGCGCGAAGTTTCCAAGTCCTACACGAACACCCCGCTGCCGGCCGTGGTCATCGGCTACAAGATTCCTGCGCGCTATTCGCCGGATTCCTACCCGCTCGATCTGGCCTCGAATATTTTGGCCGGCGGCGAGAGCAGCCGCCTTTACCAGGCGCTCGTATATAAGGACCAGATCGCCGTGCAATCCGCCGGCTTCGGCAATTTCACCGAGGATCCGAATCTTTTCTGGGCGTACGCCATCATGAATCCCCGCTTCAAGCCGCAGGACGGCGAGAAGGCCGTCATCGGCATACTCGACGGGCTCAAGACGCAGCCCGTCAGCGACACGGAATTGCAAAAAGCAAAGAATCAGGAAATTTCGGGATTCATTCTGGGCCGCGACACCGACGAGCAAAAGGCAGTCGCGCTCGAAAATGCTGCGGTCATCGGCAACAATCCCGATCTCGTCAACACCGAGCTGGATCGATATCTGAAGGTAACTCCGGAAGACATCGAGCGTGTGGCCCGGGAATATTTCGTGCCAGTGCACGCCACGATTCTGACGATTACGCCAGCAACACCGCCGGCCCGGCAGCAACAGCAATAGGACAATCAGAAAAGAACTCCGAGGAGCATTGATGACGCGCGCACTCGTTCGATGGGTTTTCCCAATGGCGGCAATCGCCATGCTGTCATCCGCCGCGCTGGCCCAGCAGCCCGAATCGCCCAGCGCCTCAAGCCAGTCCAGCGAGCAGAAAAAAGGCACCGGCGTCATCCCGCCGGGTGTGAAGCTCGTTCCTGAAATGCCCGCGCCCGGCGCGCCCAAACAATTCAACTTCCCCGACGCCGCGACCAAAACTCTCGCGAACGGACTTCGCGTTTACGTCGTCACCGACCACAGCGAGCCGGCCGTAGCCGTCCGCCTGCTCGTGACCTCCGCGGGTACCGTGAAAGATCCACAGGGAATGCCCGGCGTCGCGGAGATGACCGCGAATATGCTCACGCAGGGCACCGAGAAGCGCTCCGCGAAGGAAATCGCCGAAGCCATCGATTTCATCGGCGGCTCGCTCGAGGCGTCCGCCGGAACCGACGCCACGAACGTCAGCCTCGACGTAGTGAAAAAAGATCTCGCCGCCGGCCTCGATCTGATGTCCGACGTCGTATTGCATCCCGCCTTCCGCGCCGAAGAGCTCGAACGCCAGCGCCAGCAGCTTCTCTCCAACCTCACCGTGCAATACTCCGACCCCGATTTTCTGGCCTCGGCTGCTTTCAGCCGCGTGGTCTACGGCGCCTCGCCCTATGGCTTGCCCGCCGAAGGCACGCCGGACACGATCAAGAAACTCGATCCGCAGGCGCTCGCGATGTTTCATGACGCAGACTACGCTCCCAATCAGGCGCTGCTCGGGTTCTCCGGCGACATCACGGCCGATGAAGCCTTTGCCGCAGCTGAAAAATATTTCGGTGCATGGCCGGAAGTGAAAATCGTTGCGACGGCTGCCGCGGCACCGTCCGCTTTGCAGGGCCAGCACATCTGGCTGATCGACAAACCCGACGCCGTCCAGACCCAGATTCGCGTCGGCAAACTCGGAATCGAGCGCAGCGACCCGAATTACGTTCCCGTGGTTGTGATGAATCGAATTTTCGGCGGTGGCTATAACAGCCGGCTGAATACGGAAGTCCGCGTGAAGAAAGGCCTCACCTACGGTGCCTATTCCTCGTTCAATCCTCACCGCCAGGCGGGTTCGTTCAGCGTCTCCACGTTCACCCGCACCGCCGCAACCGTGGACGCCACGCGGCTCGTCGTAGATCTGATCGCCAAAATGTCCAGTGGCGACGTGACTGCGCAGGAGATGGATTTCGCGCGTGATTATCTGGCGGGGGTCTACCCGATCCAGTCCGAGACGGCGGAGCAGGTTGCCGACCGCGTTCTCACAGTTGCCGCATTCGATCTGCCGAAGGATTACAACTACACCTATCCGGACCGGGTCCGCGGAGTCACCTCGGCGCAGGTGAAGGAAATGGCGCAGAAATATCTGAACACGGACGATCTTGACATCGTCCTCGCCGGAAACATCAGCGCGTTCCGCGACGCTTTGACGAAAGCCTTCCCCAACGCGAAATATCAGGAAATTCCGTTTGACCGCCTCGACGTCCTCGCTCCGGATCTGATGGCGAAGACGAAGTAGCGGCCTCCGGAACGCCGGCAGCTTTCGTTGCTACCGGACGGAGAGGATCACTTTGCCGATGTTCTTACGGTCATGAATAAACTGATGCGCTGCGCCGGCCTGGTCGAGAGGGAAGGTTTTCGCGATCACCGGTTTCAGCTTTCCCGCCTCATACATGCGGCCCAGCTCCTCCAGTTCGCCGCGCAACAATGCGCCAAACCGCGTTCCCGGCGATCCCAGGCTCACTCCGATCACGGCAACATTCCGCTCCATCAATTTCAGCGGATGAAATCGCGGTGTCTGCAAAAACGCCTTGAGCATGCGCATCGGATTTCGCTTGCCCGTCGTGCCCATCGCATCCGAAAAGCCGTAAACCACCAGGCGTCCGGTCGGCCCCAGGCATTTCTGGCCGCGCCCCAGCGAACTTCCGCCGATCGGGTCCATCACCATCTCGATCCCGTCGGGCGCAAATTGCCGCACGGTCTTCACGAAATCGCTTTTTTCGTAATCGATCGGATGGTCCACTCCGATCTTCCGCAAGAATTCCTGTTTCATGCTGCCCGCGGTGCCGAAGGTAACCAGCCCCTTCGCGCGCGCCAGCTGCACGGCCGCAATCCCCACACCGCCCGCCGCGCCGTGAATCAGTATTCGGTTCCCCGGCTGGAGGTTTCCCATCGTGAACATCGCGTGATACGCCGTCAGGTAGCTCACGGCGAACGCGGCGGCCAGTTCGAATGGCATCGCGGGCGGAATCCGGTGCACCGAACTTACCGGCACGCTCACCCACTCCGCATACGCTCCGAAATGCGGCATCGCCATCACCGCGTCGCCCGGCTGCAGAACGTCGCCCTCACCTCGCTTGCCGGGGTCGTCCACCACCTTTTCCACCACTCCCGCAATCTCCAGCCCCGGCACGAATGGCGGCTTCGGAGTGCCCGGGTAGATCCCCATGCGCTGCATCAAATCGGCGAAATTCACCCCGATCGCCTTCACGCGGATCAGCACTTCGCCGGGCTTCGGTTGCGGGTCAGGCACCTGCCGCGATTCAAAAACTTCCGGCGAGCCATACCGCCTTACGACCAGCGCGCGCATCTAAGCCTCCTTGGGGCTGGGAGTTCATTCTGCCGAGATCGCCTGCCGCACCGAAAGCGTCTCTCTCTCGCACAGGGCTGGGTTGCTACACCGCCTACGGTGGCCGGTTTGCCGCTCGATACCAGGGGGCCTTCTCGCCGACGGCAAGCACGGCGCCGCGGTTGCCCGCCTGGCGAAGGCAGGGCAATTCATTAGGTTTCAAGCACACCTTATCTTAAACTAAGGGGCTTTGCGCGATGATGAAACGGGATATGAGTCATAAAGCCTTTGCACTAGCCGCGGCCCTGTTCGCCGCAGCGTGGGTCTGCCCCGCTGCCGACCGATCCGCCCAGTCCACTCCGCCGCCTGCCGTGCTGACCGCGATGCAGGACGAACTCAGCCGTTCCATGCAGGCTTATTCCGCCGCCGATCCTCCGGCCTATTTCCTCAGCTACACGGTTTCCGACCGCCAGCTTGTGGACGTCTCCGGCTCCAATGGCGCGCTGCTTTCCAGCACCGAGGACCGCGCCCGCTGGCTGGAAGTCCAATCGCGCGTCGGCAGCTATCAGGTGGACGATTCGCACAAGCTCGGCGATCGCCCGCCCAGCTGGACCAGCCCCGGCACCAACGTGCCAATCGACGACGATCTCCCCGTCCTGCGCCGCGAAATTTGGCGCGAAACCGATCGCCAGTATCGCGCCGCCGCGCAGGCCCTGATCAAAGTGAAGACCAGCGAGCAGGTGCAGGTGCAGACCGCCGAGGGCGCCGCTCCCGATTTTTCGAGCGAGCAGGCGCATACTTCCATCGGCCCGCGCGTGGAAATTCACGTCGAGCGCCAACCCTGGGAAGAGCGCGTTCGCCGCTACACCGCCGAATTCAGCAAATCTCCCGCCGTCCTGAATTCCATCGCCACGTTCACTGCGCTGTCCACGAATCAGTATCAAGTGAATACCGAAGGCACCAGGCTCGCCTTCGGCCAGATTCACTACCGCCTCGAGCTTTTCGTGCAGAGCAAGGCTCCCGACGGCATGGACATCGAGCGCTACGCCAATTTCGACTGGCTGGATCCGAAGGATGCTCCGGATGAGAAAACCGTCTTCGACAGCATTCATCAGCTGATCAAGGAAACCGAAGCACTCGACAAGGCCCCGCTCGCGAATCCCTACGCCGGGCCCACGCTGCTCACCGGACGCGCCGCCGCCGTCTTCTTCCACGAAGTCTTCGGACACCGCGCCGAAGGTTTCCGCCAAAAGGACATCGCCGAAGGCCAGACTTTCACCAGCAAAGTCGGCGAGCAAATTCTCCCAAGCTTCATCTCGATCAAGGACGACCCTACGGAGTCCTCGCTCGGCGGCCAGATGCTTCTCGGCGCCTATCCCTTCGATGACGAAGGCGTGGTTGCAACGGACGTCCATCTTGTCGATAAGGGCGTGCTGAAAACGTTTCTCATGGGCCGCTCGCCGCTGGTAGACCTTCCTCATTCCAACGGCCACGGCCGCCGCCAGCTCGGCTACGTTCCCGTTGCGCGTCAGGGAAATTTGATCGTTTCGAGCACGCAGACAGAAACTTTCCCCGAGCTCCGCCAAAAATTGGTCGAGCTGGTCAGGAAACAAGGCCTGCAGTATGGGCTGCTGATCGACGACATCTCCGGCGGCTTCACCTTCACGGGCCGCGGCCAGCCGCAGGCCTTTCAAGTAACACCGCTCGTCGTCTATCGAGTTTTCGCCGACGGTCGCCCCGACCAACTCGTCCGCGGCGTCGATATCGTCGGCACGCCGCTGGTCTCGCTCACGAAAATCGTGGCCACTGGCGACAAGCCGGAAATTTTCAACGGCTACTGCGGTGCCGAATCCGGGTCCGTTCCGGTTTCCGCCGTGGCCCCCGCGATCCTGATCTCCGAAATGGAATTTGCCAAGAAGGAAACATCCACTGACCGGCCGCCCGTGCTGCCGCCGCCGGCTCACGATCCCGACGCGACGAAGGGACAAGCGCAGTGAAAAAATTTATCCCGATTTTCCTCACCGCTGTCGTCTGCGCTGCCGCTGCCTCGCCGGGTTTCGCCGCCCGCGCCGCGGGCACCCCCGCGGCTCCCGTTCCGCGCGCAGCCGCGCTGGCGATTCCCGTCGCGCGTCCCGCGGCCCAAGCCGACGTGCCGGCCACGGAAACCGATCAAACCTTGCGCGCCATGCACGACGAAATGCAGCGCGCCCGCACCCGCCTGGCCCTCGCCGGCGTCGATAAGCCTTTCTACATCGAATATCGCCTGCTCGATCTCGACGTCCGCACGGTCACCGCATCGTTCGGCGCACTCGTCTCCAGCTCGACCTCACGCACGCGCTTCATGGCCGTCGACGTGCGCGTCGGCAACTACCATCTCGACAGCTCCAATTTCATCAGTGAAGACGGCTTCCAGGGTTTCCTCGGCTCGACGGGCGAGGTCGGCATCGATCGCGACTACAATTCCCTCCGCCAGGATTTGTGGCTCGCCACCGATCAAGCTTACAAAGCCGCCGTCACCCAAATGGCCCTCAAGCAATCCTTCCTGCGCAGCCTCACCAAGCCGCCCGAAATCGACGATTTCGCGCCCACCTCGCCGATGGTGAAAATCGATCCGCGCCAGGAGCCCGATTGGTCCTCGCGCCATTGGGACGAAGAAGCCCGCGAAGCCTCCGTGGTGCTGAAAGATTTCCCGCAGCTCTACGGCAATCGCGTGAATTATTACCTCGTCTACGCGACCACCTATCGCATGACGACCGAAGGCACTACCATCCGCTCCACGCGCCATCTCGCCGCCGTCGAAGCCGCGCTCGATACGCAGTCCGCCGACGGCATGTCGCTGCACAACTACTTCGCCGTCTATCGCGCGACGCCTGGCGATCTGCCCGACGCGGCCACGGTTTCAAAAGGCATCGCAGCCGCCGCAACGGACCTCATGGCGCTACGCTCCAGCCCGCTGCTTCCGGATTACACCGGACCGGTGCTGTTTGACGCGCCCGCTGCCGCATCCACTCTCGCGCAGGTGCTCGAGCCTTCGCTGTCCGGCGCTCGCCCGCCCCTCGCCATGACCCGCGATTTCGATTCCTTCATCGAACGCTTCGGCGGCCGCAGCGAATGGTCCGGCCGTGTCGGCACGCGCGTGCTCCCCACCAGCGTGTCCGTCTACGACGATCCCACGCTCGCCGATTTTCAGGGCCAGCCGCTGCTCGGCGGCTACGACATCGACGAAGAAGGCGTGAAATCGCAGCACGTCGACGTAGTGTCGAATGGAATTCTGCGCGATTTGCTGATGTCGCGCCGTCCCGGCCCGGATTTTTCGCTCTCCAACGGCCACGCGCGCGCCGCTCTGCTTGCCGATCCGCATCCGCTCAGCAGCAATCTTTTTCTCACCTCCAGCGACGCACTCAAGCCCGACGACATGCGTAAGAAATTCCTCGACGCCTGCAAGGACGACGGCCACGAATGGTGCATCGAGATCAAGCGCATGGATAATCCCGCGCTCGCCGCCGTCAGTCAGGAGGATTTTTCCGAATTTGTCGGGGGCCTCGGCTCCGGAATCGCCAACGGCGATCGCGCCCCGCTGCTCGTCTACAAGGTCTACGTCGCCGACGGCCATCAGGAGCTCGCCCGCGGCGGATTCATCGAAGGACTCAACACGCGCGCGCTCCGCAACATGCTGGCCGTAGGCAGCGATCCTTACGTCCTAAGCTACATGCAGAACTCGCAGGACGGCTTGGCCGGCACGGCCCTTGGCGCCTTCGGCGACGCCAACGCGGGCATCCCCAGCACCGTCGTCGCGCCCTCCATCCTGCTCGACGACATCGAAATCCGGGGCTTCCACGGCGAACCAAGCCGCATCCCACTCGACGTCCCGCCGCCGCTGAAATAGCTTTGTGTCACAGACACTCGTGTCTGTGCTCCTACGATCTGGGCCTCGCTAACGATGGTTGCGGTCGCGGATCACGAAACCTCCTTCCCGCCTTTCTCATTTCACCCATGGGCGGTTCCATTGACGCTCACGCACCACGTACCTACAATTTGTTGGCCGCAGCCCTCGCCGTCGCATCTCAAGTGTGCAACGATCCCCCGAACCGGAGTCGCCCATGCCATCACAAACCCGCCGCGTCCCCCTAAAAGGCAGCACCCGCCCTGCGCTCGCAGGCGCGACGAAACTCGCCCCCGCCGACGCCGCAGAAGAAATCCAGATAACGGTAATTCTCCGCCGCGGCTCAGCCCCCGGCGAATTCCCCACCGACGCGGAACTTGGCCGCGGCCTACCCGCCCAGCGCACCTATCTCACCCGCGAAGAATTCGCCGCCAAGCACGGCGCCCGCCCCGCCGACATCGCCGCCATCCGCAAACTCGCCTCCGACAATCATCTCGCCGTCGTCAGCGCCGAACCCGCCCGCCGCAGCGTCATCCTCAGTGGCACGGTCGGCGCATTCAGCAAAGCCTTCAGCGCCCAGCTGCACCGTCACTCGATTGCCGGCCGCACGTACCGCTGCCGCACCGGCTCGCTCGAAATTCCCGCCGAGCTTGAAAACATCATCGAGGGCGTCTTCGGCTTCGACAATCGCCCGCAGGCCCGCACGCATTTCCGCCGCCGCATCCGCGCACAGGCCACCGACGTTTCCTTCACCGCGCTTCAGGTCGCGCAAGCCTACAATTTCCCCACCGGCACCGACGGCACCGGCCAGGCCATCGCCCTCATCGAACTCGGCGGCGGCTACAACGCAAGCGATCTGAGCGCCTATTTCGGCAAGCTGGGCATCGCCGTCCCGGATGTCAGCGCGATTTCCGTCGACGGCGCCACGAATTCGCCGACCGGCAGCGCCGACGGTCCCGATGGCGAGGTCGAGCTCGATATCGAAGTCGCCGGCGCCATCGCCCCTGCCGCGAAGATCGGCGTCTACTTCGCGCCCAACACCGACCAGGGCTTCATCGACGCCGTCACCACCGCCGCGCACGACACCACGCTGCGCCCTTCCATCGTTTCCATTAGCTGGGGCGGTCCGGAAAATTCCTGGACGGCGCAGGCGCGCAACTCTCTCAATTCCGCCTGCCAGGACGCGGCCACCATGGGCATCACCGTCTTCGTTGCCTCAGGAGACAGCGGCGCCACCGACGGCTCTTCGAACGGCGCGCTCGAAGTCGATTTCCCGTCGTCGAGCCCCTACGTGATCGGCTGTGGCGGCACGAAGCTGGCCATCAACGGAAGCGTGATTTCGAGCGAAGTCGCCTGGAACGAGCTCTCGGCGAACGAAGGCGCCACCGGCGGCGGCGTCAGCGAAGTGTTCGCGCTGCCGTCGTTTCAATCCGGGGCGAAGGTGCCCGCAGCTCCGAACGGCTTCAAGGGCCGCGGCGTCCCCGACGTCTGCGGCGACGCCGACCCCGCCAGCGGCTACGAAGTTCTCGTCGATGGCGCATCCACCGTGATCGGCGGCACCAGCGCTGTCGCCCCGCTCTGGGCCGGCCTGCTCGCCCGCATCAACCAATCGATCGGCAAGCCAGCCGGTTACCTCAACCCGCTCATCTATTCCGCAACCGCCGACGCCGGTACCTCCGCCGCATTCCACGACATAACCTCCGGCTCGAACGGCGGCTATTCTGCTGCCCCTGGCTGGGACCCCTGCACCGGCCTCGGCTCACCCAATGGCGCCGCACTCCTCGCCGCCCTCGCAGGCAGCTAGCGCCACGCCGTCGTCCCCGTCGTCATCCTGAGCGCAGTCGAACGATCTCACTCCTCTCTCTAGGCAATCTCCTTTTCGGCCTATCTCCAACAAAACAAAGGTTCGGCAAGCTTGCGAAGTGAGGCATACCTTGAATACTCGGGCGCGCCGGTTTTCGCGGCATCGCAGCGTATAATCTCGCCGATGCCTTCCACCACAATCGACCAGGCCAGCCGCGAGAAGCGGATGGCGGCGTTGGGGTCGGTGGGCTCGGCCGTCGTGCTCGTGTCGCTGAAGGTTTTTCTGGTGGCGGTTACGGGCAGCCTCGGCATTCTTTCCGAAGCGCTGCATTCGATCCTCGATCTGGTGGCCGCGGTGATTACGTATCTTTCCGTGCGCGTGGCGGACAAGCCCGCCGACGCCCAGCATCTCTATGGCCACGGAAAAGTAGAAAGTTTTTCGGCGTTCGTCGAAACGGCGCTGCTGCTGTTCACTGCGGTGTACATCATCTGGGAGGCGATCCAGCGGCTGATCGGCCGCGCGCCCATGGCCATTCGGCCCAGCCCGATGGCGATCGGGATCCTGCTGCTGGCGATGGGCATCGACGTGGTTCGGTCACGGGCCCTCTCGCGTGTGGCGAAAAAATATCCCAGCGAGGCTCTCCAGGCCGACGCGCTGCATTTTTCCACCGATGTCTGGAGCACGTTCGTGGTGGTGCTGGGCATCACCGGCGCGTGGCTCGGCCAGAAATTCGGAATTGCCTGGCTCGGCATGATGGACGCGATCGCCGCGCTGGCCGTGGCCGGCGTGATCATCTGGATCGGCTCGCGGTTGGGAAAGCAGACCGTGGACGTGCTGCTCGACGTGGCGCCCAGCGGACTGCGCGAGCAGATCGCCAACGCGGTGGACGAGACGGAAGGCGTGCTGCAAAGCGAACGCGTGCGTGTGCGGCGCGCCGGGCAGCGCTATTTCGTCGACGTAACGATCAGCGTGCCGCGCACGGCGAGCCTGGAACAGGCACATGCTGCGAGCGACGCGGTCGAACGCCGGATCGGCGAGATTGTTCCCGCCGATGTGGTCGTGCACGTAGAACCGCGCGCGCGCACCGACGAACCGGTGTTCGACACGATCCGCGCCATCGCGCAGCGCCGCGGCCTGGCTGTCCACGAACTTTCGGCGCATCAATACGACGGAAGTTTATTCATCGAGCTTCATCTGGAAGTGGACGAGCGCTCCAGCCTGCGCGACGCGCATCGCGAAGCGACCGCGCTGGAGGAGGAAATTCAGCGCGAGACGGGCTCCCGCACGCGCGTGAACATCCACATCGAGCCGCTAGGCGCGCGCATCAGCAGCGCCGAAGAGATGAAAGAGCTCTCACGCGCCGTGCAGGAGTTCCTGAACGCTCTGGTTGCGGAGTATCCGCAACTGATCGATTGCCACGAGGTGCATGTGCGCAGCGTGGAGCATCGCATTCTGGTGTCGTGCCACTGTGCCATGGACGGCAATTTGCCGATCACCGAAGTTCACGACTTCACCCTGCTGCTCGAAAATCGCGTGAAGGAGCATTTCCCGCATATCTACCGCCTCACGATTCACCCCGAGCCCGTCGAAGAAAGCTGACGCCCGCCGCCGATTTTTCCGAAAAGTTGCGCGCCGAGCGCGATCACGGCAGGAAAACATTCCAGAACGTAGCGCGGCTCCGGCGTCTCGATGAAGCCGGCGATATAAAAAGTGCGCAGCACCAGGAACACCACCAGGAATGCAACGCCAGGACGCCGGCGCGCGATCCAAAGCCCGGCCAGCGCCAGCGTCACATAGACGACGTTCACGGCACCGAGCGCAAGCGTCTCGACGAAATCGCCGCGGTCGTCTTCCCATTCGCTCGTGACGGGATGCAGCGGGCTGCTGTTGGGCAGCAGCTCTACGCGCGGCGTGAACCACATCACCAGCGATCGCAGGAGCGGAATTTTCACCCACGTCCGCAGCGGATGGCGCGTCGTGCGCTCGCGTGCGAGCTCGGCGAACGCGGCGTCCTGCCCGCGCGTTTCGGTGAGCGTGTAGTTGTAGTCGTCCAGCACCGCGGCCACGCGAGCGCGCTCTTCCGGCGTATCGAACGCCTGCGGGGGGAACACGCTCATGGGGATTTCGCCGGAGTTAAGCTGCCAAAGCGTGCGGTAGACGTCGCCGAATTTCCAGAGCCACGTCGCAGTCCAGGCGTCGAAGCCGCGCGGCGAGAAATCGTCGGGCATTTGCAGATAGCGCGGGGTGAGGAACTGCACTTCGTCAAGCGACCGCCAGTTGCGCGCGGCCCACGGCAGCAGAGGCAGCAGCAGGCCGACGGCCATCAGCACGCCCGCGCGGATGAGCTTGGTCCAGTGCACCGGCCGCCACCATCGCGCGACGCAAACCAAGCCGGCTGCCGCCAGCAGCAGCGGAGTTTCGGGGCGAACCAGCGCCCCGAAGCCGACGATCACGCCGCCGAGAAACCAGGAGCTCAGCGTGCGAGGTTCGGCGCTTTCCGCGCCGGCCGCGCGGGCTTCCGCCTCGATGAACAGAAGCATGGCGAGCGCCGTGAGAAAGATGACCAGCGTCTCGGTGAGCAGCACCGCCGTATAGTTCGCCGTGAATGGGCAGAGCGCGGCAAGCCACAGACCCGCAATGGCCACGCGGCGCCGGAAAATTTCCGGCGCCAGCCTCGCGGCGATCAGCGCGATCACGAAACACGTGGCGAGATCGAGAAATGCCTGCACGAACATCACGGCGCGCGACGATTGCCCGGCGACGCTGAAGATCGCTGCCAGAAACGCGGGGTACCCGGGGACACGCGTATCGAGAGGCATCAGCCGCCCATCGACCACCGCCCCGTACACGCCGCTCTTCAGCCAATTCCACGCCAGCTCGATGTAGAATGGCGCATCGCCCGAGTCCGTCGCCGGCAATTTCAGGACGTAGAAAAAGCGCAGCGCCAGCCCCACGAATGCAGCTAGGGCTACGTTTAGGCGCATCCTATGTTGAGCGGTCATTGACAGCGTCCTGATGGACGGCTAGCTTGGAATGTCCCCATGGCAGAAGGCAAGCCCATTTTCTATGACGAACAACGGCGCCGCTGGCGGCGAACGCGGCTGGCGCTGGAAATTGCCGGCGGCTTTTTCACGCTGGTGCTGGTGATTTTTCTTCTAGACGTGGGACGCAAGCCTGACCTGCCGGAAATCCTGCGGCCGGACACACACGCGGGCCTGCACGCGATCCGCACAAAAGCGCATCTGCACGCGGCGCGGCTGGGCCGCAAACGCCGAATCCAAACCCTGGGTAATGTTCCGCAGGGATATGACCCGCTGCGCGCTGCGTTTTACGTGTCGGACGACCCCACCAGCTTCGCTTCGCTGCAAATGCACTACCGCGATTTGGACTTGCTGATTCCCAACGTATTGGACGCCGTCTCGAGCGATGGGAAGCTTGACGCGGAACAGGACACCAAGCTCTCCGGGTTTCTGCAGTCACTGCAAACGCGGACTCCGCCCGTCGATCTGCAGGTGATGCCGATGGTGCAAAACTACGACGGCAAGACGAACGTCTGGTGTCCGCCGTCGATGCTGCAAATGCTGGCCAATCCCGCGGCGCGGGAAAACCTGGCGCGGCAGCTGGAGGAATACGCGGACGCGGAACATCAGGCGGGCATCGTGGTCGACTTCGAGTCGATGCCGAAATCGAGCATGACGGATTTCGAGCATTTTACGCACGATCTGGCCGTCGATCTGCACGCACGCAACCTGAAGCTGATGGTCGCCCTGCCTGCCGCCGATTACAGCTACGACTACAAATATTTCGGCACGCAGGCCGACGCCATCATTCTGATGAACTACGATTTCCATTACCCGAGCTCAGCGCCCGGGCCGATTGCGCCGCAGGACTGGTTCGTGCGCGACATTCAGAATATGGTGAAGCTGGTGCCGGCGCAGAAGCTGGTGATGGGCATCGCGAACTACGGCTACGACTGGCCGGAAAAATCGAAGACGAACCCGCACCCGGTGGCGCAGGCGGTGACATTTCAGCAAGGCGTGATCACCGCGGTGGAATCGGAATCGAGCATCGAGTTCGATTCGCAGTCGATGAATCCGTTTTATTCCTACGAGGACGAAAATAACGCGGTGCATCACGTCTGGATGCTCGACGGACTGACCGCTTACAACCAGCTGCGCGCCGCCGAGCGGTTTGGAGTGTACGGGACGGCGGTGTGGCGGCTGGGAATGGAAGATCCGTCGATGTGGTACATCTGGGACGCGACGCATCCCGACGATGCGGTGCGCAATAAGATGACGGATGTCCCGCCCGGCTACGATTTGATTTTGGAAGGTGACGGCGACATCTGGCGGATCACTTCCACGCCGCAGAACGGGCGGCGGACGTTTGACTACGACCCGGACTCCGATCTTTTCGACGACGAAAGCTTCCCGACGTATCCGATGTCGTGGCGGATCGAGCAGATGGGCGCCGATCCGAAAAAAGTGGCGCTGACGTTTGACGACGGCCCCGATCCGCAATGGACCCCGAAAGTACTGGACGTGCTGAAGCGGGAAAACGCTCCGGGAACGTTTTTCGTGATCGGCGAATCGGCGAACCAGAACGATTCAATCGTGAAACGCGAGTATGCGCTGGGCAACGAGATCGGCAACCATACGTTCACGCATCCGGAATTCGACGTCGATCGGCTGACAAAAACGGAATTGCAGGTGCAGCTGAGCCTGACCGAGCTGCTGCTGGAAAGCTATCTCGGCGTGAAAACCACGCTGTTCCGGCCGCCTTACGGCATCGATCATCAGCCTGAAACCGCGAGCGAGGTGCAGCTGCTGCCGATTCCGCAGTCAATGGGGTACGCGATCATCGGCGCGCGCATCGATCCCCACGACTGGGGCGAGGCGAACGGAGCGCCGCCGGCTTCTGCCGATACCATCGTGCAGCGCGTTCTGGCGCAGACAAACGGACACAGCGGCAACATTATTTTGTTGCACGATGGCGGCGGCGATCGAAGTCATACAGTGGCGGCGCTGCCGAAGATCATCGAGGGGCTGCGGGCGAGGGGCTACGAGTTTGTGACTGTCTCGGAGTTGCTGGGGCAGACTCGGGCGCAGGTGATGCCTCCGCTCACCTATCACGAATGGCTGCTGGCGCGGGCGGACTCGTTTATTTTCGATCTCTTCCGCTGGTTGCGCAGCAGCATCGCGTTCATCTTCGTCGCCGGAATCCTGCTGGTGGGCGGGCGCGCTCTGATCGTGGGAGTGCTGGCTCTCATCGAGAAACTACGGCCCGAACCGGCCGATCATCCTGAATATCAGCCGGAAGTTACCGTGCTGATTCCGGCTTATAACGAAGAATCGGCGATTGTGAATACGATCCGCTCGGCGCTGGCGTCAACCTATCCGAAACTGGAAATTCTGGTGATCGACGACGGCTCGAAGGATCGTACCGCGGAGCTTGTGCGCGCGAATTTCAGCCGCGACCGCCGTGTGCGGCTGATCCTGCAGAGCAATCACGGCAAGCCTTCCGCGCTAAATCACGGATTGAGCGAAGCGATCGGCGAGATTGTGGTCTCGATCGACGCGGATACGGTTGTCGATTCCGATGCCGTGACGCGACTGGTACGACATTTTGCAGATCCGAGGGTAGGCGCGGTGGCCGGCAACGTGAAGGTCGTAAACCGCAACCGCTGGATCACGCGTTGGCAGGCCCTGGAATACATTACGAGCCAGAATCTGGAAAAGCGCGCGTTTGATCTGCTGAATTGCATTCCGGTGGTGCCGGGCGCGGTGGGCGCGTGGCGGACCGATTTATTGCGCAGCCACGACGGATTCTCGGGCGACACCGTGGCCGAAGACACGGATTTGACGCTGACGATCCGGCGCAACGGTTGGAAGATTTTGTACGACGAAACCGCGATCGGGCGCACGGAAGTGCCCGAGACGGTCGATGCGCTGGTGAAGCAGCGGTTCCGCTGGACCTTTGGCACGCTGCAGGCGGTGTGGAAGCATCGTGATACGGCTGGGAAAGCGCGATACGGCACGATGGGCTGGATCGCTATTCCGAATATTTTTCTTTTTCAGATCGTGCTCCCCCTTGTTTCTCCAGTGATCGACCTGCTGTTTCTGTTGTCGCTCGCGCTCTGGGGGCTCGGTCAATTGAAATTTGCCCGGCTGCCGGAGCTCTGGACCACGCAAGACGTGGAGCGGTCGCTGATTTTCTTCGCGATTTTCATGTTCATCGACTTGCTGACGTGCATGATCGCGTTCGCGCTGGAGAAAAATGAGGATTGGACGCTGCTGGCGCCGCTAATTTTGCAGCGCTTCTACTACCGGCAGATGATGTATGTGGTGCTGTTCAGCGCGCTGCGCGAAGCGTTGCGCGGCCGCCCCGTCGGCTGGCGCGGAGTGGAAACGCAAGCGCCGCCCGCGGCGACACCGCCTGCGGCCGTCGCGCGAACCTAAGACTCGGATATCCGCGTTCGCCGTTTCGCAGGACAGGACTGGGCCATGGCCACGAAGGACGTAGACACTACAGGCGATTCCGAGGTGCCGTTGCAGTTTTCTCGCAAGGAGTAGCGCAGCAGCCCCGCGCGGCAATAATTTCGTGCGGGTTCGCGGCATTTTGCTAAGATGTTCTTGTTATTTGGGCTGCATCCCGAAATTGGGAGCGGCACCGGAGGACAACATGAGCGCAGCACCCCGTGCGGAGCACAGCCGAATTACCGTGCCCGAGATTGCTTCCCGCAAGATTCATTTCCCCGCTGGTTTTTCCGAAGCGAAATTCGAGTCAAAGCCCGATTCCAAGCAAAAGATCGTGTGCCTGACGGTGTATGACTATCCGACGGCGCGATTGCTGGACGACGCCGGCCTGGATATTTTGCTGGTCGGTGATTCGCTGGGCATGACCGTGCTGGGGTACGACAGCACTTTGCCCGTGACCATAGACGAAATGATCCATCACACGCGAGCCGTGCGGCGCGCGACGCGGCATGCGCTGGTGGTGGCGGATATGCCGTATGGCAGCTTTCACGTGTCGCTGGAAGATTCGGTGCGCAACGCCGTGCGGCTGGTGAAGGAAGGCGGAGCCGAGGCGGTGAAGGTGGAGGGCGGCGAGCGGCGGATCGAACTGATCGCGCGGCTGGTGGAAGCCGAGATTCCGGTGATGGGACACGTGGGGCTGACACCGCAATCGTTCAATGCGATGGGCGGATTCCACGTGCAAGGAAGAACGAGCGACGCGGCGCGGCAGGTGGAGCGCGACGCGCGCGCGGTGGAGGCGGCGGGCGCGTTTGCCGTGGTGCTCGAATCGATGCCGCGGGAACTGGCGGCGCGGATCACGGAGAAGCTGCATATACCTACAATCGGGATCGGCGCGGGGCCGGATTGCGATGGGCAGGTGCTGGTGATCCACGACCTGCTGGGATTGGGCGAAGGGCACCGGCCGAAATTCGTGCGGCAGTATGCGAATCTTTCGGCCGAAATCTCGCGCGCCGTTTCGGCGTATTGCGACGATGTGCGGGCGGGCGCGTTCCCGTCCGACGCGGAGTCGTACCATTCGGCGGCGGAGCTTCGTGAGCAAGCGGTGCCGGCCAGCCAGCGGCGCTAATACGACGCGGGATGACTCGCGGGACCCCAGGGCGGCAGCCCTTTGAGCGCGAATGAACGCAAGGTCGTCCGTGCCCTTCGGCTTTGCTCCGGGTAAGAGCTCCGACCCCCTAGAAACCGGGTCACCTGCGCGACGCAACTCTGAAAGGATGCGCCTTCGATGAATACGGAAGATTTTCGGCTGCTTTACGATTTCAACGCGTGGGCGAACCAGCGCACGCTGGATGCCTGCGCGGCTCTGACACCCGAACAGTACACGCGCGACCTGGGATCGAGCTTCAAATCCGTGCGCGACACGCTGGCGCACGTCTGTGGCGCGCAGTGGATTTGGCTTGAGCGCTGGCACGGGCGCACGCCGTCGGCCTTTCCCACCCCGGCGGATTTCCCGGATCTCGATTCGACGCGGCGGCGTTTTGCCGAAGTCGACAGCAACCTGGTGGATTTCGCGGCGTCGCTGAATGCCGGCGATATCCAGCGCCTGGTCGAATTCAAGACCATGGCCGGACAGGCCTTCGCGCAGCCGCTGTGGCAGATGCTGCAGCACGTGGCGAATCACAGCACCTATCATCGCGGCCAGATTGCGACGATGCTTCGACAGCTGGGCACGAAAGCCACCAGCACGGATTTAATCGCTTTCTATCGCGAGCGCGCGGCCCAAGCCGGCGCGTGATTCCGGCCTGATCGCACCCTCCGATGGAATTGATACACACCGTTGCGTGGATGAAACAGGTGGCCGCGGAGGCGCGGCAAAACGACCGCTTGCTGGGCCTGGTGCCCACGATGGGGGCGCTGCACGAGGGGCATCTTTCGCTCGTGCGCGCGGCGCAGCGGGACTGCTCGCCGGTGGTCGTTTCGATTTTCGTGAATCCGAAACAGTTCGGGCCTTCCGAGGATTTTCAGAAGTATCCGCGGACGCTCGATGCGGATCGCGCGGCGCTCGAGAAACTGCAGGTGGATTACGTGTTCGCACCGCCGGCGGAGGAGATGTATCCGGCTGGGTTCTGCACCTGGGTGAACGTGGATGGATTGAGCGACCGGCTGGAAGGCCGGGCGCGGCCGGGACATTTTCGCGGCGTCACGACGGTGGTGCTGAAGCTCTTCGAGATCGTGCAGCCCCGGTTCGCATTTTTCGGACGCAAGGATGCGCAGCAGGCGCGGATTATTCGCCAAATGGCGCGCGATCTCGATCTGGACTCAGAGATCGTCGTCTGCCCCATCGTGCGCGAGGTGGACGGGCTGGCGATGTCGTCCCGCAATAGGTACCTTTCGACGACCGACCGCCGCGCCGCAACGGTTTTGTCACGCTCGCTCGAACGAGCGCGGCGAGAAATCGCCGGCGGCGAAACGGATATCGTGCGGCTGATCGCCGCGGTGCGCAGTGTGGTCGACACCGAGCCGGGAGTGAAGCTCGATTATGCGGAAATTGCGGACGCGGATACGCTCGAGCCGGCGATGACGCTGCGCAAGCCGTGTTACATCGTGCTCGCGGCGCACGTGGGGAATACGCGCCTGATTGACAACGCGCTGATCGAGCCTGTGGGCGATTCTTTTGTCGTGAGTGTCTGAAGGGACACGTTCGGTCCGCTGGCAGCGGCCCTCCGTCGAGGCAGGAGTGGCGCTGCCACTGACCTACTTTGCCGCCGCGAGCGCGCCGGCGTGGGCGCCCTGCTGGATCGCCTCCAGCACCTCGGCGGCGTGACCTTTCGGCGTGACTTTCGGCCAGATTTTCCGAATTTTACCGTCCGGGCCGATCCAGAACGTGGAGCGGACGATTCCTAGAAAAGATTTCCCGAAGAAGCTTTTCATGCGGCGGGCCTTGTAGGCATCGACCACTTCAAATTCAGTGTCTGCCAGCAGGGGAAAGTTCAATTTATAACGCACCTTGAATTTCGTCTGATCCTCGGCGGAATCACCGCTACATCCCACCACCGCGGTGCCCAACGCCTTGAATTCCTTCAGCGCGTCGCGAAAGTCGACGGACTCGTGAGTACAGCCCGAGGTGTTCGCCTTGGGATAGAAATAGAGGACGAGATTCTGTCCTTTGTAATCGGCGAGCGAGACTTTGCTGCCGTCGTCGGCAGTGACGCTGAATTTGGGAGCTGAATCGCCTTCTTTGAGCACTTTGGTATCTCCAATCCGTTTGACGCGCGAATTAGGATTCGGCGAGCACGCGTTTTAGAATTTCGTTTACGGCTTGAGGGTTCGCCTGGCCTCGGGTTTCGCGCATTACCTGTCCGACGAAAAATTTGAACACGCCATCGTTGCCCGAGCGATACTTCGCGACGTTGTCCGGGCTTTTCGCCACCACCTCGCGGGCGATTTTTTCGATAGCGCCAGTGTCGGTGATCTGCGCGAGGCCCTCGGACGCGATGATCTCGGTGGAGGGCTTGCCCGTGTCGAACATCGTCGCAAACACTTTTTTCCCGCTGGCGGCCGTGATCTCGCCCTTTTCGACTTTTGTGAGCAGCTCAGCCAATGCTGCCGGCTTAACGGGACATTCGCTGATGTCTTTGGCAGCGTCGTTGAGCCGGCGTAGAAGCTCCACGGAAATCCAGCCTGCCGCGGATTTGGCAGGCGCGCCTGCGCGGACGGCGGATTCGAAGTAATCGGCCATGGCGCGCGTGTCGGTCAGCACTCCGGCGTCGTACGGCGAGATTCCGTACTCGGATTGGAATCGCGCGCGCCTGGCGGTGGGCAATTCCGGCATATCGCGCCGTACGCTGCCGATGGTCACCTCGTCGACCACGACCGGCAGAAGATCGGGATCCGGGAAATAGCGGTAATCGTGCGCCATTTCCTTCGACCGCATCGGCTCGGTGCGACCGGCGGCCACGTTCCAGAGCCGCGTTTCCTGCACGACCGCGCCCCCCGATTCCAGCACGCCGATTTGCCGCTCGATTTCGTATTCGAGAGCGTGGACCAGGTAGCGGAAGGAGTTAAGATTTTTCACCTCGGCCTTGGTGCCGAATTTCGGCGCGCCTCGCAGCCGCACGCTTACGTTCGCATCGCAACGGAGCGAGCCTTCCTCCATGTTGCAATCGCTCACTTCCGTGTATTCGAGAATCTGCTTCAGCATCGTGAGGTACGCGTAGGCCTCGGCCGGAGCGCGCAAATCCGGCTCGGAGACGATTTCGACCAGCGGGACGCCGCAGCGGTTGAAATCGATGTAGCTCCACTTGTCGGAGTCCGGAAAACCCTCGTGGAGGCTTTTGCCGGCGTCGTCTTCCATGTGCAGACGGGTGATGCCGATTGTTTTTTTCGCGTCGCCGATTTCGATTTCGAGCGCGCCCAGGGTGGCCAGGGGCAGCTCGTACATCGAGATTTGGTAGCCTTTGGGCAGATCGGGATAGAAATAATTCTTGCGGGCGAATCGCGAGCGCGGCTGGATCGTGCAGCCGATCGCGAGCGACGCGCGCAGGGCCAGCTCCAGCGCGCGTTTATTGAGCACCGGCAGCGCGCCCGGCAAACCCAAGCAGACCGGGCAGGTATTGGAATTCGGCTCTGCGCCGAATTTGGTCGAGCAGCCGCAAAACGCCTTGGTGACCGTTTGCAGCTGCGCGTGAACCTCGAGGCCAATGACGGCTTCGTAGCGCGCCATCCCGTCCGGCGCTATGCGCGGGGCTTCTTGTGCGGTTCGGCTCATGACAGGGCAGAGATTATAGCATCCGGCCGGGGCGGCGCGCCCTTCGCCCCCATGGGGCCTCGGGCACCCGGCCGGCTGAATGCCGACGCTTCGGCTACTTTCCGTTACAAATCGGATTTGTCGCGCCGCGACGGCAATTCCAATTTGATGCCGGAGACGAAGTTTAGTCGCAGCGCCGGATAGCCGAACGACTCCTCATAATACTGGTTGAGGAAATTGTTCAGCCGGCCGTAGATTTCGACGCCTTTCGGCATCCGGAGAGAAAAGCCGGCGTTCGCGTCGACGTAGCCCTTGTTGCGGAACAGGCACGGCAACATCAACTCGCATGCGAATGTGCCGTCGTTCGGCTCCAGATCGAGGACGGCGCCGCGAATCGACGCGTTCGAGTTCAGCATCAGCCTGCGGTACGTCCAGGTGACGTTGTAGCCCCCCGAGCTGCGCGGCCGGCGGGTCAGTGGCTGCCCCACAACGAACGGCGGCTGCACCGCGAGCGATCCATCGAGGGCCAGAATCGCTGTGTTCAGCCACGTGTATTCGCCCATTATTTCAAGCGAGCGCAACGGCCGAAGCTTCACACTGCTCTCGATGCCATACGCGCGCGATTTCGCGAGATTCGCCGATTGAAACGTACTGAGGTTCGCGAAATCGCCGCCGAGCGTGACGATCTGATCGCGATAGCCATTGTAGAAATAGGTGACGTCGAGCACGGCGCGATCGTGTGTAAAACGCTGTTCGATTCCCGCATCGACGCTGATGCTTTTTTCAGGCTTCAGATTGGGATTGTTGGTGAATCCCAGCTCGAAGCCGTCGGGCGGGCGGATTCCGGTGCCGAAGCTGCTGTGCAGGCGGGTGATGCCGAAAAAACCTGCATCGGACTGATGCGCGACAAACGCCGCGGAAATCCGCGGGTTCACCTTGCTCACCGACGCAGCCGGGATGAGGGGCCGCGACGCGCCGACTTCGTCCGCGGCGATGCTGCCAGTGTTGATGCTGTCCACGCGAACCCCCGTGCTGATGAACCATCGCGTACCGGGATTCCAGCGATTCTCGGCAAAGAACGCGTAGCTATTGCGCGGGAGAGTGATTGGATTGTCGTCCGCATCGGTGACGAAGGTGTCTTTGAAGGTCTCGCGATCGTATTCGAATCCGGCGACGAAGACGTCCTTGGGCGAAAACGTGATTTCGCTGCGCGTGTTGGCCACGAGCCTCAACGTGTCCGTGAACGAATTGCCGTCCACGACAGAAGGGAAAAAGAATCGATCGGTCGCCACGCTGACGGCGCTCACCTGTGTGAAACTGCTCGACACCTGCTCCGTCTCGCTCATTTGATAGCCGAATAGGTTCTGATCCTGGTAGACGGTGGCGAACGGACTGCCGAGTCCAGGATACAGGTTGTCAGGATCGGAGCCCCACGGCCCGGGCGTGACCACCGAGCCGGCGTCGCCGAAGAAATGCGCGACGATCTTCCGCCGCGGGCTGCGCGAATAGCTCAGGCTGACGAACGATGTATTGTTCCAGTACGAATCGTCGATCACCGGCCCCGTAGTGGCGACGCGCGAGAAATTGTAGGACCAGCCGAATCCATTGGTGAATCCCGCTCCGCCGGTCGTCAAGCGGTAATAATCGTAGCTGCCGCCTTCGCCCGAAAAATTGAAGTGTGGCGAGCCTTCGCCCGGATCGGTGACGATGTTGATCGCTCCGGCCACGGCGTTTGATCCGTACAATGCGCTTTGCGGCCCGCGAAGCACCTCCACCTGCTCGACACCTTCGGTGGGTAGCGGCGCCAGATCGAATCCGCCGCCGAAATCGTTCATGGGAATTCCGTCGATCATGATCAGGTTGTAATTCGAATTTCCGCCGCGGATGAAGGCACTGGTGACGGCACCCATCTGCCCGGTGCGATTGATCGCGACGCCAGGGACGTCGCGCAGCGCGTCGGCCACCGCTTCCACACCTTCGTTCGCGATGTCGTCGCTGCTCACAAGTGTCACCGAAGAGCCCACCTCCGGCGCCAGCGCGCCGCCGAGCGATGCCGACACGATCACCTGCTCCTGCACGGCGCTGAGCTTCAAGTGCACGTCGCTGACGAGATCCTCATCGCCGGCAAGTTGGATATGCGTTGAAATGCTGGAGAATCCGGAGACGTTCGCGACGATCGTGTACTCGCCTTCGGCCAGGCCCTCGAATTTGTACTCACCGCGGGAGTCCGAGTGCGTCTGCGCGGACACCGTCATCGCGCCGAGCAGGGTGACTTCGGCATCCGGCACGGCGCGGCCATCGGGATCGAGCACCCTTCCTCGAATCGCGGCTCCCTGCTTCGCAGTGGAATTCTGGGCGGAAATCGAGCAGGGCAACAGCAGCAACGTGATGAAAAAAAGCAGAAGGGACATTCGCGGCTTCATTTTTCCTCCTCTCCCTCTCGCGCGGGAGCTGAAGGTTGTCCGGAAGCGCGGTCGCCTGGCGTGCGCATCCGGATTGAGACTCCGCCGGTCTCCTGGCTCGGCGGATCGTCCCGAAAATCGCGGGAACCCGGTGCGGCCTTCCCAGCCCGTCATCGAATCCAAGCGGATTCGCTGAGCGGATCAGTGGCGCGCACCGAAAAACTTCCGCCTTACAGTCGCGCGGCGGCGACGGATTTTCACCGTCTTCCCTAGCGCGGAGTCTCCTGTGATTGTGGACGGCGCTTCCGCAATGCGCAGCGCCGTTTGCGGCAGCCAGATCAGCCGCCGCGGAAGTTACGCGTCAAACCCTTCGTCAGGCTCCGAAATTCGCGCCCAAAATCACGCGAGGCCGCCCGCCCGCGCGTATTTCGACTTCCAGCGGCGCCTCGAACACTTCTTCCAGCAGCGCGCGTTCGTAGACCTCCGCGGGAGTGCCCACGCGCAGGCATTTGCCTTTGTGCAGCAGCACGATGCGATCGGAAAATTCCGCGGCCAGATTCAGCTCGTGCGTTACCACCAGCACGCTGTAGCGGCTCTCATCCGCCAGCCGCCGTAGGCGCCGCAGCAATTCCACTTTGCCGCCGATATCGAGATGTTGCGTCGGCTCATCGAGTAGCAGCAGAGACGGTTGCTGCGCCAGCGCACGTGCCAGAATCACGCGCTGCTTTTCGCCACCCGACAGCTGATCCATCCAGCGATCGCGCAGCGCGTCCGCGCTCACTTGCGCCAGTGCGTTTCCAGCCAGCAGGCAGTCTTCCTCGGACTCGAATCGCAGCCGCTTGCCATAGGGATAGCGCCCCTGCAGCACGTATTCCCATACGCGTAGCGGAAACAGCAGTTCGCTTTCCTGCTGCACCAGCGCGACGCGTTGCGCGCGTGTGCGCGGGTCGAGAGAGCTGACCTCTGTGCCGTCCACTTCGATGCGGCCCGAAAGCGGACGCTCGATTCCGGCGAGCAATTTCAGCAGCGTCGATTTCCCGCTGGCGTTCGGCCCGAGGATGGCCACGATTTCTTTTTGGCCCGCCTCGAAACTCGTTGGCCCCAGGGTAAATTTCGGCGCTGACCTATCGGTGGCGGCGTACGCGTAGCTCGCCTGCTCCACCTTCAGTCGCACAATGGATGTTCGCGCGTCAATCGGCACGGGCGAAGACGCCGCGCCGCTGCCCGCAATCGCGGTCATCGCACCCTCCGCCGCATCAGGTAAATGAACACGGGCGCGCCCGCCAGCGCCGTCATCGCGCCCACCGGCAATTCCGTGGGGCTCACGATCGATCGCGCGATGGTATCGGCGACCACGACCAGAATCGCTCCACCAATCGCGGACGTGGGAATCACCAGCCGGTAATCCGTGCCGAACATCATGCGCATCACGTGCGGTACCAGCAAACCGACATATCCGATCGTTCCGCTCACCGAAACCGCCAGGCCCGTGAGCACCGACGCCGAGATATAAACCACCAGCTTTACGCGATGCACGTTCACGCCCAGATGGCGCGCTTCCTGCTCGCCCGTCAAAATCAGATTCAGATCGGACGACGTCGCGTAAATCGCGCCGGCCGCCACGATGAACACGAAAAACAGCGCCTCGAACCACGGCAGCGGATTCGTCGGCAGCGTCGACCCGAGATCGCCCATCAGCCAGAACGCCATCCCACGCAGGTCGCGCCCGCTCAGCGTGGTCATCAGGAACATGATGATGGCGGAAAGAAACGATGCGGCGACGATTCCCGCGAGCAGCAGTGTGGCGCTATCCAGCTGCCCGCCCCGGCGTCCGAGAAAATAAACGGCCGCCGTGGTGGCCGCAGCGCCGGCAAATGCCGCCAGCTGGATCGCGCCGGGCACATGTGGAGCAGCGATCAAACTGATGATCGCACCGAGCGCCGCGCCGCTGGATACCCCCAGCACGTACGGATCGGCCAGCGGATTTCGCAACAGAGCCTGAAAACCCGAACCGGCGGTTGAGAGCGACGCGCCCACGAGAATTCCGAGCAGAATGCGCGGCAATCGCACGTCGAAGACGATCGACTTATATTCATTGGGAATCGCGTCCCAGCGGCCCAGAATCCCGCTGAAAAGCGTTTTGACGATATCGACCACGGAAATCGGATATGCGCCGATGCGCAACGAAACCACGCTCGCGGCGAAGAGCACCACGCCGAGCCCGAGGCAGATCAGCGCCACGCGCCGTGAAGTCAGCGGGCGCACGCGGCAGTCTCCTGGCGTGAGCATGCGGGGTCGGGTTCGACACCCCCCACTTCGTTCTGTGCGTAGAAAGTGTCCGGCCATCCTGGCGGCTTGCGGTTTTCGTCCGACGCAAACGCGGCTGGATGCAAATCACGGGCGAGCTGTTCGATCACGTCCACTAGATCGGGCGAGGGCCGCTCAATTCCCTCGCTGATGTTCACCACGTGGCCCAGCTCGACCGCACCGAGATCGCGCCACACGGGCCGCGAACGCAAGTCCGCGATTTCATTGGCCGCGGGCCCGAGATCGTCCTGCGAGAAGACGATATATTCCGGCTGCAGCCGCACGACCTCTTCAATGCTGATCCGCGGCCACGATTGGGGCGACGTCACCACCGACTCCGCTCCAGCCCAGCGCAGCGCATCTGCAATGAACGTGCTCGGTCCGATCGATTGCAGCGGCTCAAGCCAGACGATAAACAGCACGTGCACCATTGGCTTGTCGCCCAGTCGCGCGCGCAGCGCGTCGAGACGCTGATTCAATTGACCCACGAGTTCGGCTCCGCGCTGCGACGCGCCCATCACATCGGCCATGTGCGCGGTCGAATCGAGCATGCCGCGAACCGTGTGGGGGTCGCTGGTGTAAACCGCGATGCCCAGGCGCTTCAGCGCGTCCGCCGTTTCTACGCGATTGATCGACGTAGTTGCGAGCACGAGATCGGGATGCAGTGCGACGATTTCTTCAATGCTTGGATTTTGCGGATCGCCCACGTGCGGTTTCGATTTCGCGGCTTCGGGCACGGTGCAAAGATTCGTGTCGCCGACGAGCAGGCCGTCCAGGCCCAGCGCATACACGGTTTCCGTCAGATTGGGCGCCAGAGATACGACGCGCTTCACTTCCGCGGGAACGACGATGGCGCGACCGACCTCGTCGGTGACGCTGCGCGATGCATTCTGCGCGGCGAACGCGGGCGCCGGAACGGTGCTAATCAGCACGCCGAAAAGGAAAGCACCAACTTGGGCGCGTCGCATTGGCATGAAACTTTTCTCAGCTCCAATAAAAAAGCCTCGCGAGGATAGCGAGGCGTAGCGCCACACCCTCTCTCGCGAAGAGTGTCAGCTTCGACTGGCCCGAGGTCGTTCCTGACTTTCGGCTCTTTTGCAGGGGCGAGCCGATCACAGTGGCGGGACCGTGGCCGATTTTCACGGCCTTCCAAATCCTCGCGCCAGTTCAATTGTCGTTGGCGAGTGTAAGCTGTGCTTAGGGTCGTGTCAATCAGCGCGAGCTGCGCGGCAATTTCCGCTAGCGGTTCTTCCATTTCGGCGCGCGTTTTTCCACCAGCGCCCGCAAGCCTTCCTGCGAATCCTCGAGCTCGGCAAGCTCGTTCAGGAAAACTTTCATCGAATTGCGCACGCCGTCGCGCAGCGGCAGACCGAGGCTGCCCATGATGGCTTTCTTCGCCATGGTCAGCACCGGAGCGGATTGCGCCGTCACCTTCGCCGTGATTTCGGCCACTTTCTTCTCGAGCTCCGCTTCGGGCACAAGCCAGTTCACCAATCCCAATTCACGCGCGCGTTCGGCGGACATCGCTTCGCCGGTAAGCACCAGCTCGAGCGCCTGCTTCGGCCCCAAAATATAAGGAAGGATCGCCGCAGCCAGCGGCGGGAAAACTCCCAGCTTGATTTCCGGCTGCGCGAATCGCGCCTTCGGGGTTGCTACCACGAGATCTCCGAGCGCCGCAAGCTCCGCGCCGCCACCCAGCGCCGGCCCGTTCACCACCACCAGCAGCGGCTTCGACGTGTCGAGCATCGCGGAAAACGCCATGTGAAACGCGTCGAGCAACTGGAAGACGCGCCGCTGCGTATATTCCCCGAGCTCGATGCCGCCGCAGAAAGTCTTCCCCGCGGAATCGAGCACGATGAGCTTGATATCACGCTGCTCGCCGAGAGTATTGATGCCGCTGGCCAGCTCGCAGAGCATGCGCTCGTTGAGCAGGTTGTGGTCGGGTCGATCGAGCGTGAGCCGCGCGACTTCCCCTTCGATTTTCACCTTGAGGAATTGAAATTCGTTGAGCTTGGGCGCAACGAGCGCCAGCGTGCCAAGAACTTCGACGCCTGCGCCGCGCGTCGGCTGATGTAGGGCCATGAAATCGCTCCGGTCTATGCGCCCGCTAAATCGCAATCGCTGCGAAGCGCGCTACAAAAAGGTTAGACCGTTTCGATTTCCACTGCCACGCCCAATCCGCCGGACACACACAATGTGGCAAGGCCCCGCCGGCCAGTGCGCGGGCTGGCCTCAGGGACAGTTCCCTGTCCGGAAGGACGGCGGATTTCGTGAGTCAGAGTTGTGAGGATGCGGGCGCCGGTGCACGCAATGGGATGGCCCAGCGCGATCGCGCCGCCGTGGGGATTCAGCCGCTCCCGATCGAAATGCAAATCGCGGTCGCAGGCCAGCACCTGCGCGGCAAAGGCTTCGTTCAGCTCGACGGCGTCGTAGTCGGCCACTTTCGTGCCGGTGCGCTGACTCAGGTTGCGCACGGCGGGCACCGGGCCGATGCCCATCACGCGCGGATCGACCGCCGCGATCGTCGCATCCACGATTCGCGCGATCGGCTTCAGGTTCAGCTCGCGCACTTTTTCCTCGCTCGCCAGCACCACGGCCGCCGCGCCGTCCGTGATTCCGCTCGAATTCCCTGCGCTCACGCTGCCGGTCTTGCTGAATACCGGTGGAAGCTTCGCGAGCGCCTCAAGCGTCACGTCCGCGCGCACATGCTCGTCTTTATCGAGCCGCGTGACATTGCCTTTTTTATCGCGCACCTCGATCGGTACGATCTCAGCTTTGAAATGGCACTCGCCCGCCGCGCGCGTCGCGCGTCTGTGGCTTTCGAGCGCGAACGCATCCTGCTCGTCGCGCGAAATCCTGTACTGCTCCGCCAGAATCTCCGCCGTCTCGCCCATGATCAGCTTTGAAATCGGGCAGACGAAGCCATCGCGATACATCGCGTCGATCAGCGGCTGATTCCCAAGCTTGAACCCCCACCGCCCTTCGACCAGATACGGGACGCGGCTCATCGATTCCGCGCCGCCGGCCACGATAATTTGTGCGCCGCCCGTCAGAATTTCCTGCCAGCCAAGCACCACGGCGCGCAATCCGGACGCGCACGCCATGTTCACCGTGAACGCCGGCACGTCGTCGCCCAGCCCGGCGCGCCAGGCCACCTGCCGCGCCGGGTTCGGGCCCACGCCCGCCGGACGCGCATTCCCGAAAATCAATTCGTCGACATGCCACGCCGACCCGTTACCGCGGTGCGAAAGATCGATTGAGGGCGGTGCCGAAAACTCACCCGGCGTCCGTTCGGGCGGCAGAGGCGTTCCGAATGCCTGCTCCAGCGCCGCGCGCACGGCAATGGTCCCCAAATCCGGCTGCGTGAACTCCGCGAGCATCCCGCCGAATTTCCCAATCGGTGTCCGCACGGCACTGACGATATAAACCGTATTTGCCATGTTTATCGGATGTTAGCACAGCGCCCGCAGCTTCACCGGCAACTCTCCCCCCTCTGGGCCGTCCCGAATTGGGAATGGCCCTGGACGCCCGCATCCGTGCCCGCACTCAAACGAGAGCTCCGCGGCACAATTTTCATGGTCCTGGAACCATGGGCCCCCTCGATGCCAAATCGACAGCCCCTTTCGCTTCAGCAACTTGGAGCAACAGAGCCTGGCGATCGCCGCTGGCCACACCGTTGCTACTTCAATAGTTCGTAGCGAGGTCAGAAATGCCTTTCCCTAGGAAGGAGCTCGGCCATGGCGACAGACTTCAGCATTCATAATCAGCACGACGGTGCTTCCATTCATTCCTTTCATAAGGCCGGTAACTTTCAGCAATCGCAGGAAGCCGAAATCGAGGCGCGCATCCAGCAGCTCGACGATCAGATCGGAGATCTGGACTCGGATTCGCGCCTTGTGTGGCTCAAGACCGGCCCGCACGTATACAGCCCCGAATTGGACCTCAGCGTCAAAGTCGAAGCAATCCGCTGGATGCTGCGCATTGCGAAACACATGCAGGATTCCGCGCGCGAAGTCGTGTTCCTGCGCATCGAGAATTCGCTCCGCCAACTCGAGCGCAGCCTCCAGGTCAACGATTGGTCCGCCGTCACGTAGCCAGACTTGCCGTTCGACGTCGCGCGATGAGCGCTGATGGATCATCGCGCGCAACGATTGCCAGTCCCGCCGAACGCATGTAACATCTCGCCTCGAAATTCCCAAACAACCGATCCAGGGGGCGAGAATGCACACAAAGTTGCATACCGGGCGATTCCTACGTTCAACCGGGCAGCGGATCGCGGCACTGGCATTCGCGATTGCATGCATTTCATGGGTCGCGCGCGCGCAAGTCAAAGCCGAAGATTATCCTCCGCCCAAGCCCGCCTTCCCGGCGCAAACCAACGCCCCCGCTCCCTCGAAGCCGTCGCCCGCGCTCAAAGTCGACACCATTATTTCTCGCTTCAACGGACCTTGGTCGCTCGCACTGCTGCCCAACGGCAAAATTCTGGTCGCCGAGCGTTATGGCTTTCTCCGCATCGCGGAGATGAACGGCTTTTATGCCGCCCCCATTGCCGGCGTGCCGGACACCAAAATCGTCGCCGCCGAATCGCTCCACGACGTGGTCCTCGATCCCGACTTCGCTCACAATCGCATGATCTATTTCACGTACTTTGCGCCGCCGCCCGGTGAAACGCCGGGCTCCTGGCCTCTCGAATATTTCTACGCGAATGTCTGGAAAGCGTCCGTCGCGGAACGCCGCAGCATGCGCGTGGGCGAAGAGCGCCTGGCCAGCGCCCGCCTGAGCGATGATGAGCGTAGCCTCGAAAACGTCAAGGTGCTGCTCGACGGCGTGAATCGCCGCATCGTGTTCGCGCCGGACGGCACGCTGTTCGTCACCGGCGCCGACCGTTTCCGTTTCTACGAGGCGAGTTACGACGGCACCGACCACGAAATCACCGACCCGGACATTCTGCGCAATTTCACAGGCCGCGTCGTGCGCATCAATAAAGACGGCTCGATTCCCAAGGACAATCCGTTCCTGGATCAGCCGACGGTGCTGCCGGAAACGTATTCCTACGGTCATCGCGATCCCGAGGGTGCCGCGATCAATCCTGCCACCGGCAAACTCTGGCTCATCGAGCACGGCCCGCTCGGCGGCGACAAAATCAGCATCATCAAGCCCGGCGGAAACTACGGCTGGCCCAACGTCAGCTACGGCCGCCGCTACAACGGCGACCTCGTCGCGGGCCAGGGCCTCACCCAGAAGGAAGGCGTCGAGCAGCCTGTCTATTTCTGGTATCCGGATATCGCGCCTTGCGCGTTGATTTTCTACACGGGCGACATGTTTCCAGAGTGGAAAGGCAACGTCCTGGTCGGTGGGATGGGCGCGAAGAGCCTCATTCGCCTCGTTCTCAACGGTGACAAAGTCGTCGCCGAAGAGCGCCTTCTGAAAGACCTGAACCAGCGGGTCCGCGAAGTCCAGCAAGCGCCCGACGGTTCCCTCTTCATCTTGCTCGATGACGGCCGGCTGATCCGCGTCTCGAGAAACTAGCGATCCTCTGAAAGCGTCGCGATTCTTGTCGGGGTGGGTTTCAAACCTGCCCCTATCGCTCACGATTCCATCTCGGCTATCCTAGCGTTCGCCATGAAGGCCTACGAAATCCCGAAAAGCGTCACGAAGCTCGAAGACCTTCGCCGCGTCGAGCGCCCCGATCCCAAACCCGGTCCCAGCGATGTCCTGGTACGCCTCCGCGCCGCCGCGCTCAATTATCGGGACCACGCCATCATCGCCGGCAAATATCGCTACGGCCTCGACCGCGACACGATTCCGTGCTCCGATGGCGCGGGCGAGGTCGTCGCGATCGGCCCGAGCGTCACGCGTTTCAAACCCGGCGATCGCGTCATCCCCACGTTCTTCCAGGTGTGGATCGACGGCGCGCCTCCGAAAAATCGCGCCGCTCTCGGCGCCCCGCTCGATGGCACGCTCGCCGAATTCATCTCGCTGCACGAAGACGGCTTTGTCGCCATGCCGCCGTCGCTCTCGTTTGAAGAAGCGGCCACGCTACCCTGCGCCGGCGCGACCGCATGGAACGCGTTGATGGCCGCCGGCACTCGCATCAAACCCGGCGACACAGTCCTCTGCCTCGGGACCGGAGGCGTTTCGATGTTCGCGCTGCAGTTCGCCCGCGCGGCCGGCTGTCGCGTCATTGTCACCTCTTCGAGCGACGCGAAAATCGAACGCGCGCGCTCGCTCGGCGCATCCGACGGCGTGAATTACAAAACGCGTCCCGACTGGGAAAAGGAAGTCCTCGCGCTGACCGGCGGCCGCGGCGTCGATTGCGTCATCGAAAATGGTGGCATCGGCACGCTCGCCCGCTCGTTTGAATGCGTCGGCTACAGCGGGAAAGTCGCACTCATCGGCGTCCTCGCCGGCCCCCAAGGAAACGCGAATCCGCACGACCTCATGTTCAAGAACGCCAGCCTCATCGGCATCGGCGTAGGTAGCCGCGCGCTGCTCGAGCAACTGATTCAAGCCATCGAAGTCAATCACATCAAGCCCGTAATCGAAAAAGGATTCGCTTTCGACCAGGCGCCAGAAGCCTTTCGCTTGCAAGCCTCGGGGAACTTCCTCGGCAAGATAGCAATAACGATGTGACGCGGGACTCGCGATTACCTCACGCGTCCAGCACGGGCTTTCTGAAGGCACGTCACGAGCAGGCCTATGTTCTTGCGAAGGGCCCCGCCCCCAAAGCCCGTCCGTCCGCTCGATGATGTCCGGCCCTGGGATACACAGGCAACCGGGTGCATCCGACTGAGAAGGCCGTCAGCATTCTCAAGCCTCTTATCGAGACCTTTTCGCGGCCCGGCAATACCGTTCTTGACCCGCTTTGCGGCTCCGGCAGGACGCTCGTAGCGGCCTCTCTCTCCAAACGCCATTATCTTGGTATCGAGATCGACTCCCGCTACTCCCAATTCGCCGAGAAGCGTCTTCTCAGGGCTGTCCTCAGCATCCTGAACATGAGGCTCACTTTGACCCTTCTTCGCCCTTCCAGGGAGCGCCGGGCAGGCGTTCTATCAGGCCTGATGAAACGACAGGAGCCGCCTTCTTGAGGTCCCAAGCAAACCCCGCCGCGAGCAGTGGGCCGATATCGGCGGCGAACTCGGGATCGCGCATTTTGGCTGCGATGTTCTTCTCGAATTAAGCGCGCGTCACGCGGAGGCCGCCCTTACTCATATATTCAGAGAACGCCGCGACGATACGATCAGGATTGACCGCCGGATTGTTCAGGGCTGTCGCCAGGTCGAATATGTCGCGCCCTTGTTTGCGCTGACACAACGCCCGCATTTTGGTGGCAAGGAGTTCGTCCAATTCATAGCTGTGAATCTCACGGTCGCCTTTGAACCAGCGCGACACGACAGTGAACGGGATTCGGTTGAAACCGTAGACCGCGAAATGCTCGCGCGAATTGATCTCGACTTTCAGCCGGAGAGGAATTGGGCAAGTCTCCTCGGAGTCGAAACGATAGACGAAGCTTACGCGTCCCTCGGACTGCTTCCACTGCGGCTTGCCGAGCCAGGGATCAAGGACTTGGCGCAGCGCTTCCATCGTCGGACCCGCCGCCTCCGCCTTGGTCTGGACGAGATCGATATCTTCGGAATAGCGAGCAGCGGGTTTGAGATGAAGCTTATAGAGCGCAGTGCCGCCTCGGAACGCAAGCGCATCGCGTAGGTGCCGATGCGAAAAAATCTCGACGAGCGCGCGGCTGATGACGAGGTCCTGTTCGACCTGAAAATCCTGGACCCAAGGAGCTACCGCCCGCCATTCGGTGATGTAGTCACGCGGGATCACAACTCTGCTTCCACTTTTGCATTGACGTCGAGTTTCCAGCCCTTATTGCGGTGGGCGCGCTTGTGCCGCTGTTGCGGCAGGAGCACGGTTGACTGCATTGCGTGCTCACGAACATATTCCTTGAGGGCCGGAACCTTCGCCTCGAAACCAAGATGTTCCAGCAGGAACCCGAGCCGTTGCGCCCAGGGGATGGGTGCTGTCCGCGCCGCTAGGGCCAGTTTCTCCGAATCGAGACGCTCCGCAAGTTCAGAGAGGACCGTCGCTACTTGATTGAGCCCGCCAGCATGACCCGGGTATCCGACAAGATCGAGTGCCGTCGCTTCAGGCGTCGAGACAAGCACCCCGCCCCTCGGCGTGTTGAAAGTCTGAACCGGCACATCCTTCAGGCGCTTGCGCGCGATGAAAACGACGCGCACGGCCCCGCATCGTATCGGCCGCCGGTTTGCACTCGCGATTACCTCAGGCGCCCCGCCCGTTGACACGGTTTGCGATTCTCAGGATGGCTGCGGCGCTTCGATCGACATCTTCTGGCGTCGTCGACCAGTTCGACACGCTGATGCGCATCGCGGCTTGGCCCTGCCACTCCGTCCCGCCGCACCAGCATGTGCCCTCGTTCTGCACTTCCTGAATCACGCGCTCGGCCGTCTCGCGCCCGCCGAACGAAACGAGGACCTGATTCAACACCACGTCGTTCAGCACCGCATAACCCGCGCCCCGCAAAATCTCCGCAAATCGCGCAGCCATTCGGCAGTGCGACTCGATCATTCCAGCAAGGCCGCGCTTGCCCAACGAACGCAGCGCAGCCCACACCTCCACGCCGCGGGCCCGCCGCGACGATTCCGGAGTGTAATGCCACGGCTCGCGCGCGCCCGTTGACGGCAGGTACGCAGCGCTCACCGCCATCGCCGAGCGAAGCTGCTCTGCATCGCGCACGAACGCCAACCCGGAGTCATACGGCACGTTCAGCCATTTGTGGCAATCCGTAGCCCACGAATCCGCGCGTGCGAATCCATTCATCAACTGCGCGCGCTCCGGCGCCACAGCCGCCCACAGACCGAACGCGCCGTCCACATGCACCCAAGCCCCTGCCGCCTGGGTTCGCGAACAGATATCCTCGGCCGGATCGAACGCTCCGGTGTTCACGTTGCCGGCTTGAATGCACACGATGGTGCGCTCATCG